>JANOQR010000318.1:0-29947 GCA_031414935.1 Luteolibacter sp. | reverse complement strand
TCGGCCATGGCTTCGAGCGTGTCGTGGCCGTCGGAGGCGGTGGTGTGGTTGTGGAATGTGCCGCGAAGTTCGGTGAGTTCGACGAGACGAGGGAGAGTGTGATCGGTGGCGGCTTCGATTTCGCCACGGTTTTCGCGCAGTTCGGGTGGGATGAAATCCAGGCCGAGGGTGCGGTAGATGTCGGGTTCCTCGTGGATTTCTGGAGGATCGGGCTGGCGGTTGGAAACCGCCGCCACGGGGGTGAAGCCGTATTCGTTGAGGGAAAGTCCTTGTTTGAGGGCGAGCGAACGGAGGGCGACGTTGTGCTCCTTGGAGCCGGTGAAGTATTGGAGGGCGAAGGGAAATTGGGCGTTAGAAACGGCGCGGAGGTCGCATTGGAGACCGTTTTTCAAACGCACGGAGGCTTTGGTATCGCCGCAGACGATGATGGAGGCGACTTGCGGGAGGGTGGTGAAATCCTCGCAGACGAGCGCGGGTTCCTTGGTGGCGACGAGGAAATCGAGGTCGTGCACGGTTTCCTTCGCGCGGCGGTAGGAGCCTGCGGTGGCGACGCGGGAAACTTCGGGATGGAGGCGTAGGAGGCTGGTGATTTCCTCGACGAGTGGCGTGATGCCGCCTAGCAGAAAGGTGTCGGCGAAGGTTTCGCGTAGGGCGATGGCTTCGAGGATTTTGGCTTGGGTCTTCACTCCGAAGCCGGGCAGGGTGGCGACTTTTCCCTCGTCGCAAGCGGTTTTCAAATCACTAACGGATGCGATGGCGAGGGTGTCGTAGAGGGCTTTGACTTTCTTCGGGCCGAGGCCTTGGAGGTCGAAGAGGTCAAAAAGCCCGGCAGGAAACTCGGCCCGGAGTTTTTCGTGGAACTCGAGTTTTCCGGTGCTGGCGAGTTCGTGGAGCTTGTCACGCAGGGCGTCACCGATGCCTTTGATGCCGGTGAGTTGGTTGTTCTCGGCGAGTTCGACGATGTCGCCGTCGAAGTTGCGGACGGTTTCAGCACCCTGGCGGTAGGCGCGGACTTTGAAGGGATTTTCGGCCTTGAGTTCGAGCAACAAGGCGATTTCTTCGAGGATTTCAGCAAGTTTCTCACGAGTCATGGGCGATGCTTGCGCGGTAGCTGGAGGCGGTCAAGCCGTGGCGACGTGGAGCGTTTCCGCCTTCGGGGCGATGCCGGGATTCGTGATGAAAGTCGCCGGAGTATCTTCAATTATGCCTAATCTCGGTTTCATACTGGGCGATGAGTCGTTCCAGATGAGGGCTGCGTATTCCCGAGAAGTGGCAGATGAAATCTCCCGCTTGCCAGGTGTTTGTCTGGGTGTGGAGATTCGTCTGAAACTCAAGCCGCTCGTGGGGAAAGCTGTTAAATCGGCGTGCTTCAGGCTCGATATGGAGCAGTGCGCGGAACGCTTCGTGGTCGTGCAGCAGCCGCATGAGTGCTTCCTGTTCCCACGTCGGGTGCTCAGTTTCCGCGTCGTAGAGCCAGATGGCGTCCAGCAGGCGGCGAACGTCCGGCGTATTTCTCAGGAAAAAACAGCCTGAGTTGATCCCGCCCTCGTCCTCGGTGAGGAGGATGGAACTGCTGCCGTGGCTGGCATCCCAGCGAGTGAAGTGGTCGTCGAGCGGGATGCCCGAGTTGGTAATCAGGCAGTCGGCGTCGATGTAGAAAATCTGCTCGAAACCCAGCTCCAGCGCCCGAAGTGCCAGTGGGATTTTAAACCAAGCGAACGGGCGGCTGGGATTGGGCGGCGGCTGGCCAAGCTCAAGCTGGCTGTAGCCGTGGCGCTCGCAATACGCGCTCTGGCTTTGCAAACAGGTTCCGACCATCTGCCGATAATCTCTGCCCAATGCGAGGCTGACCACGCAGACGCGCTCACTGCGACGGGTCAGCAATGGATCGAGTCCGCGCATGAGGTGATCCATCCGGTAGCTGAGATTTACCGGGCCGGGATTTCCCAATTCGGCCAGGTGGCGAAGCAGCGTCGGGTTGCCGAGGTTCCGATGTCGCGCGAGTTCAGCGTTCAGGGCGGAAATTTTTTGGCCGAGTGAAAAGACCGCCGGAGTCGGATCGGGAGCGGCGGGCGGGATGACAGGTGGTGGCGCGATTTCAGGCGGCGGCTGGATAACGGGCGGCGGCAAAATCACCGGTTTCGGCAAAAAGCGAGGGTCGCCAAGCAGCGAGCGCCAACCGCGATGGAGATGTTTCAGCCAAGGCTTACCCCCGACTTTCCCGCGAAAAATCGCGACGAATGCCCGGACGAAATGCGCCAATCGCGGCGCGTGTGGATCGGATAGGTTCGATTTGGGTTTCATGCGGCAAACCAGAGGCAACGGCCCCTCGCGCACGAATTGAACACGCTGACGCTTGCCGAGAACGACGATATTCTTATTTTTTCAGAGTGATTCTGAGGAAACATTTGGATCAATGGAAACGCGGCGTCGCCGAGGACGCAAAGGGATGCGCGACAGCATATTAACAGCCAGCCGGACGGCTCACGAAACTAGAGAAGGCAGATAAAACCTCAGCCACCTAACACCGCACGACGAATGCGCCCCGGAGACTTGGCGAGAAACTGCCGGGCTAGCGACTCGAACTCGTCCGAGAGATCCGTGAGATGCAGCTCCAGAGTGCCGTGATGAGATTCTGGTTGGAGCAGATCGAGGCGGGTGAGTTCCTTTTTTAAATGCTCGGCACAGGTGGTAGCGGAGTCCACGAGACGCACGTCCGCAGGGAGAATTTCCCGCAGGATGGGAATGAGCAGCGGATAGTGCGTGCAGGCGAGCATCAGCGTATCGATGCCTTTATCCACGAGTGGCGAGAGATACGTTTCTAGCACTTGGCGTGTGGCGGGATGCTCGATCCAGTTTTCCTCGATCAGCGGCACAAGCAGCGGTGTAGCTTGGCCGTGGATGATGAGGCCCGTTTTCCGTAGGGCGAGCGCGTGCTGATAGGCGTGCGAGCCGATGGTCCCGCGAGTGGCGATGATGCCGATGCGCTCCGCATTTGGGCAGGAAAGTGCGGCGTCCACGCCCGGCTCGATGACGCCAAGGATGGGGATGCGATATTGCTCGCGGAGTTGAGGCAGCGCGTGGGCAGTCGCGGTGTTGCAGGCGACGACGATGGCTTTTACTCCTTTTGAAATGAGGAATCGCACGTCTTCACCCGCGAATTGGCGGATCGTCTCCGGGCTTTTCGAGCCGTAAGGCAGGCGAGCGGTGTCGCCCAAATAAAGGATGTCCTCCGCGGGTAAAAGTTCTTGTACCGCCCGCACGACGGTCAAGCCGCCGACACCCGAGTCGAAAAATCCAAGAGGTGCTGAATTCACTTGGGCGATTGTGAGTGGCAGCGCGGCGGGTGAAAACTGAAATTCTCTCCGGTTTTCCGCTTTCCCATGCGGAGACGCAGGACTAGCGTGCCGCCCGATGAGCAACTGCGGCCCGAAAATGAAGATGGATCCGGCATTGCACCGGGAAAAGAAGCCGTCGTGGATCAAGGTCCGACTGCCGAACAACCCGGCGTTTTGGTCCACAAAATCCCTCATCACCGATCTGAAACTCGTCACTGTCTGCGAGGAAGCCCAGTGCCCGAACCGCTGGGAATGCTGGGGCCAAGGCACCGCTACTTTCATGATCGCTGGCGACAAATGCACGCGCGCTTGTGGTTTCTGCGCGGTGAAAACGGCCCGCCCCGACGCGCTGGAAGCCGACGAACCCGCCCGTGTCGCCGAGGCCACTCGCCGGATGAATCTCCGCCATGTCGTCATCACCGCCGTCGCTCGGGATGACTTGCGAGATGGGGGAGCAGAGCATTTCAAGCACACCATTGAGGCCGTCCGTCAGGCGAATCCCGAGATCATCATCGAGGTGCTGGTCCCGGATTTCAATGACCGCGACTGGGCACTTTCCATGGTGATGGATGCGCGGCCTCACATTTTTAATCACAACCTCGAAACCGTCGAGCGACTGACTCCGCTCGTTCGCTCCCGCGCCCAATACCAGCGCAGCCTCACGGTTTTGAAAAAAGCCAAAGCCATGGTCAGCGGCAAGGTCGCCACGAAGAGCGGCATCATGCTCGGTCTCGGCGAACGCCATGAGGAAATTCTGCGGGCGATGGACGATCTGCTGGCCGCCGATGTCACCGTCCTCACGCTGGGCCAGTATTTGCGCCCGACGCCGAAGCATCTTCCCGTCGTCGAATACATCACGCCGGACGCTTTTGACGAATACAAAGCCATCGCTCTGGCGAAGGGTTTCCGTCACGTCGCCAGTGGTCCGCTGGTGAGAAGTTCGTATCATGCGGCGGATTTCCGGCCTGAGCTGGATGTGTTGGAGGCGATCAACGCGGATGTGCGAGCGGCTCGGGGCATTGAGCTGGGACCAGAGCACCTTTCGCTGCCGGCGGTGAATCCAGCGCTTTTGAAATCTATCGCCTGATCTGATGCGACATTGGTTGATCAAATCCGAGCCCGACGTTTTCGGCATCGACGACCTCGCGAAGGTCAAACAGGAGCCATGGAGTGGCGTGAGAAATTACCAAGCGCGGAACTTCATGTGGAAGGAAATGCAGCCCGGCGATCTTGCGCTTTTCTATCACTCCAATGCCAAACCGCCCGGCGTGACCGGCATCGCCCGTGTCGTCGGCAAGCCGTATCCAGATCCTACGCAGTTCGATGCGGAGAGCGAATACTACGACGCGAAATCAAAGCAAGAAGCTCCGCGTTGGTGGCTGACGGATTTTGAGTTTGTGGGTAAGTTTAAGGAAATGCTCACCTTGGAATCACTCAAAGCAGACCCGGTGCTTTCCGAAATGCTCGTCTGCCAGCGTGGCACACGGCTCTCGATCAATCCCGTTGATCCACTGCATTTCAAACGAGTCTGCAAGCTGGCGGGCTGGAAAGCGTAGAGTTGCATTCTAACTCGGGATATCCCTCACTCGACGGTATGGCTAACGAGGGAAAAGCATTTTTGAAAGGTGGTGCAGGCTGTTTCGTGGTCTTCATCGTGTTGGGAATCTTCGCCGTTATCTTTGGCGGCACCGTCCATCTCGATGCTGGTGGATTTATAGTTTTGCTAGTCATCGGCGGATTGATCGGTCTAGCCGTCAACTGGATCTACCAGAAAGGCCGTAGAGATGCGGACCATGATGAATAAACTCAAAACCTCAAAAGGGTTCGTCGTCAGCCCACGGACCGGAGTTTTCCATCTGCCATTCTTCGACGAAGGTTGCTGAGAGTTCGTCCTTGGCTCATGTGAGCGCGACGTAGAAGAGACGGCGTTCTTCTTCGAGCATATCGGCGTCGTCGGCCACCCGTCCCATCCGGAAGACGTTCAGGATCCCGCTCATCAGGGCAATGGGCGTATAAAACCTTGTAGCGTGCGGTCTGCGACCGTCGCTAACTAAAAATGGCATCAGGACCCAACCCGCCCCACGAAAACCACTCCGCACCCAAGCGGCGGTTCCTCCCCGAGCCGCCGCTTTTCGCTTTCCTGAAAAATGCCCTCGCCGCCGGGAAAATGATGTCGTTAGTCTCTGTGATTCGATGACGCCGTACGCTTCAGCCATGAAATCTACAATCACTCCCGGTGAAATCCTGTTGGAGGAATATCTTCAACCCATGAGCATCTCGCAGAATGCCATGGCCCGCGCCATCGGAGTGCCGCCACGCGCCATCAACGAGATCGTCCTCGGCAAACGCTCCATCACTCCGGCCATGTCCATCCGCTTCGGCGTCTTCTTCGGGCAGTCCGATACGTTCTGGCACGGCATCCAGGTGGAATGCGACTTCCGTGCCCTTGCTAGGAAACGCAAACAGCTTGTCTCCGGCATCCAACCCGCCACTTCGCTCGCCACCGCTTGAACTCTTAAACCGCCTCAAGAATGTGAATCCGATTACTCTGACCCCATTCACTTCATTTGCTGTCCCGAAGGATACTGAGGTAAGATCGCTCGGTGTCTCTATTTTTCCACGTTTCCGCTATGTGCTCGCTGAGGGCGGGCACATCAATCTCCAAAGTCGAAGCCCAAAGGCTCGGGTTATAGTCGTAAACTCGCAACATGTGATCAATGTCAAATATAGCACCAGTGCCTTTTGCTCGAATAAGACAAACCGGTTTATTGAATGCGATTCGCATGCCAAGCTCAAACAAGACGTTTGGGTTGTGTTCAGTTAAATCGACAATCACTAAGTCTGCCGCATCGAGGTCGTTCACAATTGTGGACTGAATAACTTCACTCCCCGATTTCTTCGCAGTTCTGGCATTGAAATTCGCCTTCACTGCGGCAGGTGTTATTAGGTGCTTTAAAACTTCATCGAAATAACCTTTAGCAAATTCTTGCGTCTTTTCCGAAAATGGCATAGCCACAAACGCAACTAAGGTGCCTGAGTTTGAGGATTCCCCAAGAATAATTGATGATCCGCGCTCCGAGGACTTCTCTGGGGAAATTTTCAGTCCTGTAATTCCTTCTGATTTGAGATAGCCAAGGTTTTTCTGGTAAACTTCGTAAAAAGCGTCCTGGAAATTTTCATCAACTCCAAATTCGGTTTTGAGAGTGTTTTTTAGGTATTTTATTTCGGGCAAGTTTTGACCTTGATAGTAGTCATAGACCTTTTTGAACAAAGGGACGCTGTTGAAGGCTTCAAATATCGCTTCCTTCTCTTGTTCGAGATTTTTTGGGTAGACGAGTTTTTTACCCAAGTCTGAAAGCTCGATTTTTTCAGAGGCACGAGTCCCATTGGTGAGGCTATAATCGCGTGAGGCCGCAGTGAGGTAAAAGTAATTACTTCCAGTTCCTATTTTTAGCGCCGCCGCAATATCTTTGGGTGTCCATGCATTTCCAGCGTTAAACTCCTTAATCGCATCGGCGATTTTTCGACACTCCTCAATGGAGTAGTGAGGAAAATTCCGTTTATCGGAGAGTGATGCTTCTACTTTTTGAATTTTCTTTGTTGCAGAAGAATTATTCTTAACTTTTTTGCGTGCCTTTTTTGAAGGAGCCTTACGCGCAGTCCGCTTCTTTTTCGCCACCTTTGAGACTGAAGAATTTGCATCAACCTGGTTTTCAGGTGAAACGGGGGTGGCCGCATTGTCTTGTAGCTCTTGATTCATGGGGATTGTATTTTGGACTTTCAGGAAATGAACAGATAGGGTTGCATTTGTCCAGCCTGGCAATCAAAAGGTCACGACTAATTCAACTCGCCCTAACAATCGGTGATCCTGACTTGCGTCTATAAAAAGCGATTTAGTCTCCGGGGTCAGTCCCAAATAACAGACATTCTCGTTTCAAAACGAAACATTCCGGTAGATGAGAATCACCGGTGCAACGCCTCCAACACTGCTTCGGGATGGGACTCGGCGACGCGGAGAAGGGCGCGGGCGGTGCATTCCGGGCGGCAGGGACCGACCTCCGGGCGGTCTTGTGAATGAGATGAGAATGAGTGCCTACGGGGTGACGGAACGGCTTCGCAGCGGCTGGATCATTCGCTTTCCATTCGCCTGACCGCCCGGAGGTCGGTCCCTGCCGGGCGTTGCATTTACTTTTCATTTGCTGGACCGCCCGGAGGGAGATCCTTGTCGGAGGAGTTCCAGCCGATTCGACCGGGGAGCCAGACGTGGGGCCATTGGTCGTATGTTTCGACGAGTCCGGCTCGGACGGGGTTTTCGCGGATGTAATACCACGTCGATTGATGGTCCTGCTCGGAGCGGATGCGGTGATCGAAGTAATCGCGTTGCCAGGAGATGCCTAACTTTGTGGCGACGTAGCGCTTCCAATCGGCGATGACACGGTTCATGCCCAATTTGGGTTCCCATGAGAAGGAGATGAGCGCGTGGAGGTGATCGGGCATGAGGAGAACCATTTCCGGAATCCATTTCCTGCGATCTTTTAGAAAGGTGATGGAGTCGAAGATCTGGTTAGGGATCTCACCGGTGGTGAGGTGTTCCGAGCCGCGAGGCTTGCAGTTGATGGTGATGAAGAAGGTCGAGTCAGAGGAAACCCAGTCTGGCGGAATATGAGAATCCCCTCTCGGACGATGGGATGGGAGTTCTTCCGAAGACATGGGGGAAGTTCTATCAAGATCGGTGAAGATGGCAAGCCAATGGCAGGGACCGACCTCCGGGCGGTCAGGAGAATGAGGTGTGAATGGGGTGACGTTGGGGGACGGGCCGGCTTGGGAACGGCAGGTCATTCGCTTTTCATTCGCAAGACCGCCACGGAGGTCGGTCCCTGCCGGGCTTCTCTTTCGCTTTTCATTCGCGGGACCGCCCGGAGGTCGGTCGCTGCCGTTAAAACGGTTCGTCATCGGCCCAGGGGTCGCTGGTTCCTACGTTCCATTCTTCGACAAGGGTTGCCGGGAAGTCTTCGAGGAACTGCGAGGGCCGGCAGATGATGTCGCCGCTGTAGGACTTGGGGTTCATCATCGGATAGGTGAGGTAGAGTTCGTCCTTGGCCCGGGTGAGAGCGACGTAGAAGAGGCGGCGTTCTTCTTCGAGCATGTCGGCGTCGTCGGCTTCGAGGATGCGGCCGTTGGGGAATTGGCCGTTCACGAGCCAGATGAGGAAGACGACTTTCCATTCGAGGCCTTTGGCCTGGTGGATGGAGGAGAGGGTGACTTTTTCGTCGTCGGGAGCGGATTGGTCGCCGGTGGGTTGGCCGTCGGTGGAGCTCATCAGCGAGAGCTGGGCGAGGAACTCGAGGATGTCGTCGAAGCTGCCGCCGTATTGGGAGAGCTGCTCGATATCGGCGCGGCGGCTTTCCGCGTTGTCGAAGGAGGCGCTGAGGTAGTCGCTGTAAACGCCTTCGAGGATGCTGAAGATCATCTGCGAGGGCCGGGCGAATGCGCCTTCGGGCGTGAGTTCGTCGAGGGTGTAGCAGAGTTGTTCCCAGTGCTTGGCGGATTTTTTCGGGACCTTGAACTTGAGGAAAAGGTCGGACCATTTCGGAGGCAGTGCTTCATTTTCGGCCCAGCCGGATTTTAGCCATTCATTCCAGAGCTTGTCCGCAGAGCCGGGGCCGATGCCGGGGAGCAGCGCGACCATGCGGAGGAAACTGACCTCATCGCGGCGGTTCACAACGAAACGCATGAAGGCAGCGACATCCTTGATGTGCGCTTGCTCGAAGAAGCGCAGCCCGCTGGTGATGGCGAATGGAATGCCGCGGACGGTGAGCTCCATCTGGATTTCCAAGCTCTGGAAATGCGCCCGATAGAGCACCGCCATTTCCTCCAGCGGAATCCCTTCGTCCCGCAGTTCCAACATCCGCTGGGCGACGAAGGCGGCTTGGCTGGACGGATCCGGCAGGGCGACGAGTGCAGGCAGCGTCCCTAACGCCTCGCGGGAGGAGCGCAGGTCCTTTTCGAAACGGCCGGTGTTCGCGCTGATGGCGGCGTTTGATAGATCAAGGATTTCGGGGACGCTGCGGTAGTTGGTCTCGATGATGTGGACCTTGGAACCCGGGTAGCGCACGGGGAAACCGAGGATGAGCGACATGTCCGCGCCGCGCCAGGAGTAGATGGATTGCGCGTCGTCGCCGACGGCCATCAGGCTGTTAGTTTTCCCGGCGAGGAGGTCGATCATGCGGCCCTGGACGCAGTTGGTGTCTTGATACTCATCGACAAGGACGTGCTTGAAGCGTTTTTGATAGAGTTCGAGCACGTCGGGAT
Organism: Luteolibacter sp.; assembly: GCA_031414935.1. Classification (GTDB taxonomy): domain Bacteria; phylum Verrucomicrobiota; class Verrucomicrobiia; order Verrucomicrobiales; family Akkermansiaceae; genus Luteolibacter. The sequence goes on along the minus strand of JANOQR010000318.1, from coordinate 20,297 downwards.
GCTCCTCGAACAGGCGGACGGTGAGGACGAGCAGGTCGTCGAAGTCCATCGAGTTGGTCGCCTGCTTTTTCTTGATGTAACCTTGGCGGACTTCTTCGATTTTTTCAGTCCAATCGTAAAACTGGTCGTAGCGCGAGGCGATGACTTCTTCGAGTGTGGTGTCGGTGTTTTCGATCAGGGAAAACATCGAGGCAAGCACGTCGGCCTTGGGGAAACGGCGTTGTTTGGTATCGATATCGAGCGAGCCGACGACGGCGTTGAGGATAGATTTTTGATCGTCGCGATCGAGGATGGAGAAGGATTTCGTGAAACCGAGATCCTCGGCGTGGCGGCGAAGGATGCGCGAGCCGATGGAGTGGAAAGTCCCTGCCCACAGCGCGGAAGTATCGTGCGGCACGAGATTGCGGACGCGTTCCGTCATTTCGCGGGATGCTTTGTTCGTGAAGGTGAGCAAGAGGATTTCCCGATCCGTGATGCCATGATCGAGCAGCCATGCGACGCGGTAAGTGAGTGCGCGAGTTTTTCCCGAGCCAGCACCGGCGATGACGAGTGCGCGTCCGGGCGGAGAAGTGACGGCGGCATATTGCTCCTCGTTAAGTTCTGTCTGATAGTCGATGCCGGAGGCAAGCGGTGTGACAGGACGATGAAGGGTGTATTGGCGAGCCATGTGTGGGCCAGCGTGGCAGCACTTTTAAACATCGGCAACCCACAGGAATTGCGCATTTGGAATTGTGAGGAAACTCACCAGTCACAAGTATCCCGATCATGTCAGAGCAATCAGGTCATTCGCTTCATCCGGGCAACACGCACGTCAACAGGCGACCTGTGCTGTCAGCCGTGCTGAATCTGGTGCTGATTTTGTTTCTCGTCAGTGGCGTGATCTCGCTTCTCAGTGATTCCATTTTTCTGCTGTGGGGCCGTTCAAGTCTGTATCCTCTAGCGAGCTTGCTGTCATTGTTCATGCTGCTGGCTGGCTTCGCGACTTATGCGCTGTTAGCATTCGTGCCGGGAATTCCGAAGCGGCTTTTCATCCCGCTGAGCCTCTACTTGCCAGTGTCGGGTGTGATCGTTCTACCTTTGTTGGTCTTCTGTCACGCACACTTGATTTGGATCGCGCTGCTCGTTTCTCTCGGCCAAGTCGTGGTGGGCTGGTTGGTCGTCCGCGCTCTGCATGGAGACTCTCGGATCAGTTGGCCGTTGTTTCCCGTTGCGAAAATTCCAACGCCCGGATTTCGCTGGGGAAATTTGCTCGTAGTCAGTTTTTCGGCGTTGTTGGTCATTATTCCGGCACTGCTTCTTTACGCCGTCTTCACGACAAAGCTCGCGGTCGATCATTTCAGTGCTGGCTTCGTCGCTCTGAAACCATCGGGAATTTCCATGCAGGTGAGGAAATACACTCGCGACGATGGGAGAATGATCACGCTGGTGCCGATGTCGCATGTCGGTGAGACAGACTTCTATCAGAGTCTTGCTGCCTCGTTTCCCGCAGACTCAGTGGTCCTGATGGAAGGCGTGAGTGATAAAAGCAGAGTCGTGAACACCCATTCCGATTATTCGAAAATGGCGAGTGCGATCGGCGGCGTGGAGCAGACGAAAGTCTTCAAACCGCAAGGTGAGATCGTGGCCGCAGACGTGGATATGAGTTCGTTTTCCCCTGAAACTGTCGCGATGCTCAAGTCCGCCATGCTCTTTCATGCGAAGGGTCTGACTCCCGAAACGCTGGAGCTGATGATGAAACAATCCACGCCCGGGATGGAGCGAAAGCTGATGGACGACATCCTGACGAAGCGAAATCAGCATTTACTCGGAGTGATACGCACCAGACTCGCTGACCCAGCAGAAATCATTGTGCCGTGGGGCGCGGCTCACATGCCAGAGATCGCCCGCGAGATCCAAAAACTCGGATTTCGAGTGGTCGAAACCAAGGACTACATCGCGATTCGTTTTGGGTCGTGGTGAAGAGTCAGAGACTTTGTTTTTTTCTCAGCAGACGCTCGCTTGACCAAAGGACGATGAAGGCGATGCCGATGGAAATAGCGGCGAGTTTCCAAACCGTAGCATCTTGGCCGAGCTGGACGTGCTGATAAATCGCGACGGAGAGCGTGGTGGTTTTTCCCGAAATGTTTCCCGCGACCATGATGGTGGCACCGAATTCGCCGAGGGCGCGGGCGAAGGCGAGGAGCAGCCCGGCGATGATTCCGCGCTTGGCGAGCGGCAAGGTGATGAAGAAAAAAACCCGCCACTCTGTTGCGCCGAGAGTGCGAGCCATTTGTTCGAGTTCTGGGCTGACTTCCTCAATCGCGGCTCGTGCATTTCTGACGAGCAGCGGCAACGACATGACCGAAAGCGCGAGGACGACGGCCTTCCATGTGAAAACGATGTCGGTCTGAAATGTCTGATCGAGCCATGAGCCGAGCGGTCCGCGCCGTCCGAAGAGGCGCAGTAAAATCAGCCCTGTCACCACCGGCGGAACGACCAACGGCAGGGCGACGAGAGTTTCTATCAAAGATTTTCCCCACCAGTTTTTGCGGGCAAGCAGCCATGCGAGCGCGAGGCCCGGTGGCAGAATGATGAGGGTGCCGAGCAGGGCCATCGCCACAGAAAAGGCGACGATCTGATATTCCTCCGCACTCATGGTCGTTGCGACGATGGCCGTTCAGTCGATGACGGAAAAGCCGAACTTCGCGAATGTTTCATCGGCCTGCGGACTGGCGAGGTGAGTGAGAAATTTGCGAGCGGCTTCTTTGTTTCGCGAGTCGAGGAGGACGGCGGCGGGGTAGGTGATCTTCGGTGCATCCGCAGCGGGAATTTCAAAGGCGATCTTGATTTTCTTCGAGATGGCGGCGTCGGTTTTGTAAACGATGCCTGCTTCCGCGTTGCCAGCTTCGACGACGGCCATCGCGGAGCGGACGTTATCGGCTGGGATGATTTTTGTTTGGAGCTTGGCCCACAGACCGGCGGTTTTTAGCCAAGTTTTCGCATAAAATCCCGCTGGCACGGCTTTGGGATCGGCTAGGGAGAGGTGCTTGATCGTGGGTTTTTCGAGATCGTTGACGGAGGAAATGACGGGGCCGTCGGGTGCGGTAATCACGACCAATGAGTTCCCTAGCAGGTTCTTTCGAGTGTCTTTGAGGATGAGTCCGGCGGCGGCGAGCGTGTCCATCTTTGATTCGTCGGCGGAGAAAAATAGGTCTGCGGGTGCTCCGGCTCGGATTTGTTGGGCGAGAGTATTCGAGGCGGCGAAATTGAAGCTGACCTTCTCGCCCGTGGATTTTTCGTAGCTTGTCGCGATTTCCCTGAGGGCATTTGTCAGGCTGGCAGCAGCGAAAACGGTGATCTCGGCGATGGCGAAGTTGACTCCGAGAATGAACAGGCAGACGCAGAATTTCATGAGGTGGCAAGCAGACGAAAAACACGAATTTGACGCAAATTTTTTTCTTAGGAGCTTTCGCGCCGATGCGCTACATCCGGCGAATGGATGAACTGACACGCGATCACGGCCCGCAACCGCTCGACGGCTTGATGGACCGATGGAAGATTACCAATCACGAATTGGTGGAAGTTTCTGAAGAGCAACTGAACCACAAACAGGTGCAAAAAGCCCGGAAAGGCAGGAAACTCACGCTGCATCTGATGCAGAAGTTAATGCGAGCATTGAATGATGCGGCGGTGACGAAGTTGGCGAAAGAGGATCGGGAAAAATTCACCCCTTACCTGCACAAGCACTTGTTCAACTACGAAAAAAATCACGATTCGGCATGGGTGGATCCGAATGAGGAATTGATGCCGAAGTGAAATCCAACTGGACCATCGTCGGCCAAGGTCTGGCGGGGACTTGTCTCGCGTGGCGACTTTGGGAGCGAGGTGAGCCGTTCATGCTGGTGGATCGCGGTGTGGGTGGAAGTTCGCGAGTGGCGGCGGGGATGGTGAATCCAGTGACGGGAAAAAATTTCGAGCCGAGCTGGCGGATTGGGGAGTTTTTGCCGGATGCGTTGGAGTTTTATGGACGCATTGAGAAACACATCGGACGCAGGCTTTGGTATCCGTATCCGGTGTTGCGGCTGGCGAGTTCTGAGAAAGAGTGGCGGAAAATTCTCTCGAAGTTGGACGCGCCCGAGGTGGCACCGTGGGTGGTGGGCGAGGTGGAAGCTCCCGATGGCTGGGTCGGCGCGGTGGAAGTGTGCGGTGGCGGGCGGCTGGATACGCGGGCGTTTTTGGATGGCTCGCGGGAGTTTTTTGAGCAAGCGGGTTGTTTCCAGTTATGCGAAATTTCTGCGAGTGATTGTATTCGTTGTGAAGGTGCGTCGGGTCTAATGACGGGAGATTTCGGGCCACACCGATGCGCGAAGGGCGAGATTTTAACGATCCGAGCGGATTGGGATGAGAGCCACATTCGCATCGGCGCGGGTGGCTGGTTGGTGCCGCAGGGTGGGGGAGTTTTCAGGGTCGGTTCCACCTACGAGTGGGACGAACTCGACGAACTGCCGACGGCGAAAGCGCGGCTGAGAGTGGAGGAAATAGCCATTCGCTTGGGTGGTGAAACGTTCGAAGTGATAGGCCATGAAGCGGGCATTCGTCCTATTTTGCGGCGGAGTCAGCCGCTGATTGGTCCGCTGGAAGATGGCGGGTGGATGTTTAACGGACTCGGCTCGAAAGGCTCACTTTATGCGCCCGGTATGGCGGCGCGGCTTACGAGTTGGTTGATCGACGGAGTGGAACCAGAGCCGGAAGTGGACTTCAGAAAATTTCTCGAACAATCTCGCACCGATGAATCCCACTGAATCGCCATTTCCGCCGCGCCCGACGTCTCTGGCGCAGGATTTCATGAAACCGCGAATCCATGCCGGAGATCGAGTCATCGACGCCACGGCGGGAAATGGCCATGACACGCTTTTTCTAGCAGACTGCGTGGGAGAAACTGGGAGGGTTCTCGCCTTCGACGTGCAGGAATCGGCGTTGATTTCCTCTCGCGAGCGGGTGACGGCTGCTGGAGTGGTCGCGCGGGTGGAGTTTATTCACGATTCACACAGCCGGATGGGAAATCACGCGGCGGCTGGGAGTGTCGCCGCCGTGATGTTTAATCTCGGTTATTTGCCCGGTGAAGATCATGATTTAACGACTCAGACCGATGAAACATTGGCCGCGCTGCAAGCCTCGAAGACGCTCCTTCAGCCGGGCGGCGTTTTATCCGTCGTCTGCTATCCCGGACATCCAGCGGGGCTGATCGAGGCGGAAGCGGTGGAAAAATGGATGCACACGCTCACGGCAGAAGGTTGGCGGATGGCGCGATACGGAGCGGTGGGGACTTTGCGCCCCGCGCCGTTTTTGCTGATCGGCAGGAAAATGAGTGGCTCGAATTCCTAAACGAAAAAAGTGCGCGTTGGATACCCCCCCGGATTTCGCAACGCGCACTTTTTTCTGAGCCACTTGGCTGAAACCACGTCCGACTGACTTCCCCCCGGAGATCAAAATCGGAACACTTGGCTCAGCATTTTAAGGCTTAAGTTCTTAGGAGGCGGACCTCGCTCAGAACGAGTTCAAATTACCTGAAAATCAGGAGATGGAAAGGAGTTTGAGGGGGCATTCCCGGCCAAGTGATCCCATAAACGGCCATAAATGCGGATTTAGGGGGTTGAAATTCAGGGATGCTTGGAAATCGAGAGCAGCAAAAGAAGAATATCCGCTGGAATGATGGGGGATCTGCGGCAAACCTCGCACATCATTCGCGTGTCCGACCTTTTCACCACTCCAGCGGCCTCGTCCGATAAGCCAATCCCCGCCGAGCCGCTGGCATCACGGATGCGGCCACGTTCGCTGGATGAGGTGGCGGGGCAGCAGCATATTCTAGCAGAAGGCAGACTACTCAGACGCGCCATCGAGTCAGATCGGTTCACTTCGCTGATTTTCTACGGCCCACCGGGAACGGGAAAAACCACCTTAGCCAGCGTCATCGCGAGGACGACGGGTTCGCGTTTCGAGTCGCTGAATGGCGTGGAGTCAAACGTCGCAGAGATCCGAGCGAAGATCGATCAAGCGCGAATATGGCGAGATTTGCGCGGCGAAACGACGATCTTGTTCATCGATGAAATCCACCGTTTTAACAAATCCCAACAAGACGTTTTGCTGCCGCACATCGAGAGGGGAGTGGTGCGGTTCATCGGCGCGACGACGCACAATCCTTACTTTCATGTGAACTCGCCGCTGGTGTCGCGGTCGCAGATTTTTCAACTCGAACCGGTGTCGGTGGACGACATCGTAAGTGTGCTCGAACGCGCCTTGGCCGATGCCGAACGAGGGCTGGGAAATTTTCCGGTGATCGCCGAGTCAGACGCGCTCAGACACCTATCTGAAAAATCCGATGGCGATGTGCGGAAGGCGCTCAGTGCGCTGGAATTGGCGATCCTAACAACGCCTGCGGATGATGGCTCGATCCGGCTCACACTCTCCGTGGCGGAGGAGTCGATCCAGCGTAAGGCGGTGGTGTATGATGCTCACGGGGACGCGCATCACGATACAATCTCGGCCTTTATCAAGTCCATCCGTGGTTCGGACCCAGATGCCGCGCTCTACTGGCTCGCGAAAATGCTCCATGCCGGGGAAGACCCGCGTTTCATCTCGCGGCGGCTGGTGATTTCGGCATCGGAAGACATCGGCCTAGCAGACTCTAACGCGCTGCGAGTGGCGATGGATGCTCACGCGGCTTTTGAGTTTATAGGTATGCCAGAGGGACGGATTCCACTGGCGCACGCGACGGTTTATCTAGCCACTGCGCCCAAGTCGAACACCGCTTACGCCGCCATCGGAAAGGCGATGGAAGACGTGGAAAACGGCAGAACACTCGCCGTGCCGCTACATCTGCGGACTGGCACGCGGAAGAAACTCGCGAGTGCTTCGGGTGCGTCTGATGAGTCGTTAAAGTATCTTTACGCTCACGATTTCGAAGGCGCTTACATTCCTCAAGCGTATTTGCCAGAGGGGAAAATCTACTATCAGCCCGGAGATCAAGGCATGGAAAAACGCATCAAAGAGCGGCTGGATTTCTGGCGTGCTTCCATGTCAGGCGCGCCTTGAAAAACTCAGAGAGCTTCGTCTATCCCATCATCTGCCGCCAGCAAGCCACGCTCTACCAGAAAGCGATCTGCGGCACCGATGGTCATCTCGAAGTTTTTGTGGCTGACGTTGAAGTTGAAAAAACTGTGATCTGCTCTGACGAAGTCGATCACCTCGCAGGAATTTCCCCGCCAGCGCATCCGACGGCGGAATTTCTCCACCTCGTCGAACGGGGTGATGCGATCCGCTTTGCCGTGGAAAAAAATCATCGGCGGTAATTTGCGACGCATGAGGCTGGTGGGACTAAGGCGTTTGGCGGTTTTGTAGTCGGGAAAACGCTCGGAGACGCCTCCTTTCACTGCGGTATTGATGAGTGCGCTGAAAAGTATCAGAGCCTGTGGGAAGCAATCGAGACCATCCACAGGTGGGAGATTTTTTGCCTTGGGCATCGTGGCTAACAGTGCAAGGAACGCACCGCCTGCCGCGCCGCCGACGGTGATTTTGTTAGGATCGAGATTAAAAGTGTCCGCATTGTGACGCAGCCAGCGGATCAGGTCGCGAGCGTCCTCGATGGCAGCCTCTGGACCGGTGCCATGTCTAGCAGACGTGCGCGTTTCCGCTGCCACAGCCACCGCGCCACGACTCGCGAAATGAAGACAGTGGGGGACAAACTGCGTCGGCGTCGGCGTATCCCAGAAACCACCGTGGAAGAACACAATCACCGGACTCGGGATCGTCGCCTTTTTTTCCGGGAAAAATAAATGGGCGAGGACATCGCCCTCGGTGCGCCGCTCGTAAACGTATGTCGCAGCGTCTTTTAAAATTTCCCGATCACGCGCCTCGCCGATCGGTGCCACTCTCTGCAAAATACTGCTCATAGGGGAAATTTCGCCGCATCCACACGAATCGACGCGCAATTTGTTTGTTGTGAGATGGGGCGTCTTGTCCAATCGTTTCGCCGATGAAACGACTTATTTTTGCGATTTCCCTGATTGCGGCCTCGCTAACAGTGGCCCAGGAAAATTTGCGCGCATCGCTGGAGACGACTTACAACGCGTGGCGGGAGTCGATCATGCGCCAAGACGCCGCGATGTGGCAGCGCGTCACTGCGGAGCATCGCAAAGCCGAGGTGAAAAACCGAGTTCTCGCGGAGAAAATGGCGTTTCCCGCAGGAGTATTCCGTTTACCAGCACCGCCACCATCGCTGGTGGGACTGAAATTTCTCGAAGCGAAACAAAACGGAGCCACGGCGAAATCTTCGTATTTCGGCAAAGTGGATTTCGGCATCGGCGGGGAACCGAGCGACAATCTTTTGATCCTGTCGTTCATCAAAGGCAGCACGGGCTGGCTCTATGATAAAGCGGACTTCGTGAACCTCGTCGCGCTGCCGGCCGTGGAAAAAGAACTCGCTGCGGGGAATCTCAAATACCTCAAGGAAACGCCTGAAACCCAACCGTCGGGCGTCGTCCCGCCCACGCCGCTCATCGCGCGAGCGGCCAAATACGCCGCCAAAGTCTATGTTTTCTGCCCAGGTCGCGAAGTCCGCGTGCAGATCAACAAGATGAGTCACCATAAATTCACTAACGCCAAAGAAGCTGAAGTGGTTATTGGCGGTGCTGTGGACGGTGAAAACGAAGTTCAATACACGCTCAAAAAACTCCCCGGAGCTACGGGCAAAGAGGCCTTAACGATTCGTGTCTATCTGCGATCCGAAGTCGACGGTACGAGTCCAATCAAAATTTTCCAATATCAGGTCAACGAAGGTGAATCGGCAGATGGCTTCGGCTCCGGGAAATTCAATGTGAATGCGGCCACGGCGAAGAAGATCACTGGGAAGTGAGGGTGAGATGAAGTCACCGTAGGTTTTTCGCGGTTGGTAGAAACTCACAGACCACGCAGCTCGCGAAGAATCTGGGACTGGCGACGCGAAAACTCGACCTCTTCACCGTTTGTCAGAGTAGCTTTCAGGTTGCCGCTGAACCATGGAGTGATGGATCGGATGGCGTGCAGATTCACGATTTGAGAACGATTCGCTCGCATGAAGGCCTCGGCTGGTAAGCGTTCTTCGAGAGCGGTGAGGCTGCGGTGGATCAGCGGCTGCTGGTTATCGAAACGGACTCGGGTGTGATTGCCGACCGACTCTAGCAAGATGATCGACGACACTCTGATGAACCAGGTGCGGTCGTCGCTTTTTAAAAATACTTGGTCGTCGAGCTGCAGCGGCGTGTTGATTTCGGGCGGAGATTCACGCGACACCACACGCGCCAATGCCTTGGCGAGCCGAGTTTCTTCGATGGGTTTTAACAAGTAGTCGATGGCATTGACTTCAAATGCTCGCAGTGCGTGACGATCAAATGCCGTGGTGAAAATGATCCCTGGCAACGGTGCGGGTAAATCGGGAATCAGATCGAAGCCGAGACCACCGGGCATTTGAATGTCGAGGAAGATGAGTTCTGGGCGAACTTCCATAATCAGCTTGAGAGCGGATTCTATATCTGCGGCTTCGCCGATGATTTTGATCTCAGGATGAGCAGAAAGTAACCGCCGCAGCTCGATGCGTGCTGGGCGTTCGTCGTCGATGATCAATGCAGTCATAGCGTTGCGCGGCGGATGATGGGGAATGACAGTGTCGCGTGAATCGTCTGACAAGCTGTGTCTTCGAAAAGCACTAGGCTGGCCGTTTCGCCACCTAACAAACGAAGACGTTCGCGGGTGTTCGCGAGTCCGTGACCGCCGTCGGATGGCTCTCTCAACACGCCGGGATTGGTGATTATGATTTTTAGAGATCCGCACTCTGTCGAGTGGCTTTCGATACAAACCTCGCCACCTGCGGGAAGGTGATCGATGCCGTGTTTGATCGCGTTTTCGACGAGAGTCTGGATGGCGAAAGGGGGGATGAGGCAGTCTATCGTGTCGGGTGAAATCGTGATTTTCACCTTCAATCGTTCTTCATGTCGGAGCTGTTCGAGCTGGAGATAGGAGGAAACTACCTCCATTTCGCGAGCGAGTGGAATGAGTGCTTCCTGTTGGGTATCTAGGCTTGCGCGGAGAATTTGGGAGAGATGCGTGACGGCATGGCCAGCTCGTGTCGGCTCGGTGAAAATCAGACTGCGGACAGTGTTCAGGCTGTTAAAGAGGAAGTGTGGATTGATCTGAGCCTTCAATGCTTGGAGTTCGGCGGATTTCCTCGCGCCTTCTTCGCGCTCGTGGCTGACCCGCAATTCTTGAAGCTGAACGTAGGCGTGGTAGCCGAGATAGATTCCCGTCCATGCCGTGAATTCTATCCACGCAAGAAGCGCGTAGGTGCCAAAAATGAGTAAAGTAACTACCGGTGTGATTCCACTATCAGGCGGCAGTTCAGCCATCATCATTCCGGTATTTAAAGCGCAGTGAATGCAGGCTAGGGCAGCTGTGCCCAACAAGGCTCGCCACCACACAGCGCGAAGTGGTTTTTCTTTCCATCCCAAATGCAGGATGATGCTCCGCCAGCCGTGTGTGAGAAATAGCGCGCTGCCGTAGAAAGTCAGATGGCTCAGAAATAACTTCAGCGGATAGACTGGACCGGACGTGAGATCGGGAATTTCCACGACCTCGGCCAGCCAGAGTGAGCTCCAGCCGCCGATTTGACACATCCAATACAGCCAAGAACCCTGATGGCGGCTCGCGCATCTTACAGGTTCTGCTGATAGAATTTCACGTCTTATCATCTTGTCTGCGACAGATTGCGTCGAACGCTAACTAGCTGCAATCTAACGAGGTACCGGTAAGCAGCGATAAATTGCGACGCCGTCGGACGGGATCGAGTCATTGAATTTCTCGACGCGGCCGCTCGCTTGAAAGCTGATCCGACTGGCGGCTGGCTGTTCGGCATGGTTTTTCAACGGCACAGCAGCAGGATCGTTGTAGCGATAAAGAACGTATTTTAGCCCCGGAGTTAGATTTTCCACTCGGATTGCCGCTTTGAGTGCCATTGGTTTTTCGCCAGCGATGATGTTCGGCTCAGTGATCCGATCCAGCTCCAGCCTCACAGGCCGCTCGTCCTTCGTCTCTCCGATGACGCCCGTGATCGCGAGGCCGTAATTTACTTCTTTCTGGATCGCGTAGCCATAGGTAGCACCGCCGCCTTTCATCGCCCGGGTGTCAAAAAGCCATCTTGCACGCTGGGAAAACGCGAAGGGCGCTCCCGGAAGGCCGGAGGTGATTTTGTCGATGTGATGATTGAAAGTGAAAGTGTCATCCGATGAATACTCCAAAAGATCGTCAGCAACGAAACCTGTGAGCGTGATGATGTGATCTACCTTGTTCGTGTTTTCAAGAATACTCGTCGAATCATCCGTCTCGATACCTGCGATGTAGCAAGTCGTGATGACCGGTCTGTTGCGGGCGAGATGCTTTTTAGCCCAAACGGAAAATGCTTTGTATTGCGGCGTTGGGGTTTCCTTTGTGGGAAAAAATTCAGCCTGCAGCCCGAGTGCGTCGAGCGTCTGCACCCACTCTGAGATTTGGACTAAATCGTTCTGTTGAGTCGGGTCAAAAACCGCTCGAATGTGCGCCTGAGACGCATAAATGCCAAAATACAAAGCGCATTCCTGCAGGCTCATCTCTCCACAATAGCCGTTGTTTTCCTGCCATTGACTGCGGTTGCGAATGGGCAACGCGGCAGATTCACCAGCGAGGAGAGCGGATTGAGATACAAGCAAGGCGACGGCAACAAGTAATTGAATCGGTAGAAGTTTCATGTCGGCGGTAAGCTGCAACACAACGATTCGTGCTGGCTTGCAATGGGTGACAAGCGGTCAAAAACAGTGACGAATGGAATCCAGAGGTAACCGACTTCAGAAAACGCCGCCAATACCAAGTGGAACTTCACATGACGAAACATCCACTTCGTTGCAGATAGCCTAAAAGAGGCGAACCGCAAGCCATCATTTGCCACTCGCACCGCCGTATTTTGATCCAGACAGCAGGGGATGGAATCCAAAGCATCACGCCAAAGCCCAAAAAACTAGAAATCAGGTGCACCGATGACAAAAAATTCAAACTGACCCACTACCATTTAATTCAGCATTACATATATTGTAACAACTAAAATGAGGTGATGTATTTTATCAAGATCCTGATTGGATCTCGTCGCTCGTATAGGCAATCTGGCTTGGGTCACCGAAGCAAACGATAATTTGAATCTATTTTTAGTCTTTGTACAAATTATTCGTAAAATGTTGTTTTTAAATGTTTTATGTATTTTTTATTCGAATTTCCATCATGCCTGAGCACTGGATTTTAAAAGCAAACTATCGCTGATAGTTTGATGACGATTCGTTTATTAGGTTAGTCTCGGGAACTGCAAATTGGATTTGGCGACCGCTTCGAACTTTATTGCTGATGCAAAAATAAGAATCCTATCGAATGAATTAAACATTCGTTCGATTCTCAAGCATTTCCCCCAAGACAATCGAAATCTTGATTCACCAGTCTCGGTTTTTCCGTGATCTCAGGCATCTCAGCGGCAATCACTTGGTTCACGAAACGAGTGCTTGGGCTGATTCGAGTATCGTAAGAGATCCGAAGTCCGGTCATCGACAAACTGGAATTCGATCCTTAGTTTCTCGGTCATGCGCCGCTTATTTACTTCTTTGCTCGTTCTGCAAACGCTGGCCCTTGGGGCAACTAAACCTGAAAAACCTGAGGAAATCTTGCCTAAGCCGACGGTGGAAACCCCGACAGTGGTGATTCCGCCGGTCATTCGGGAGGTCAGCGTGACCATTGCCGATAAGAAGATTCCGTACAAAGTCACGACTGGGAAACTTCAGCTCAAGCAGGAAGACGGCAAGCCACGCGCTTCGATTTTCCACGTCAGCTATGAACGGAAAGACATCAAAGACGTGGCCACAAGACCCGTTATGTTCGCCTTCAACGGCGGCCCTGGCTCATCCGCCGTTTGGCTGCACATGGGGGTTTTGGGGCCGAAAATCCTCAAACTTCCCGGCGACGGAACTGCGCCGCCTGTGCCGCCTGTCCGGGTGGTGGACAATCCGTTGAGCATTCTCGACGAGTGCGATCTAGTGTTCGTGGATCCCGTTTCCACGGGCTACAGCCGAGCGGAAAATGAGGTGAAACCGGGTGATTTCCACGGCGTGGATCAGGATATTGAATCCATTGGCGACTTCGTGCGACGTTGGATCAGCGAGCACAATCGCTGGGCTTCGCCGAAATATCTACTGGGCGAATCTTACGGCGGCGTCCGAGTCGCGGGGCTGTCACAGCATCTGCAGTCGCGCTATGGGATGAGCCTGAACGGCGTGATTTTGCTGTCCTCGTTGTTGGATTTCGCGACTTTGCAACCGGCTCAAGGCAACGATTTGCCTTACATCGTGTTTCTGCCGTCGCTCACCGGAGTCGCTCATTTCCATAAGAAAATTCAGGGCGATCGCGACGAGTTGGTCAAACAATGCAACGAGTTTGCCTTCAGCGAGTACGCGAGTGCGCTGCTCAAAGGCGTGGCTCTGGACGAGGCCGAGCGAACCGCCATCGGAGCGAAACTCGCGGCTTTCACCGGCATCCCCGCCGCCACTTGGCTGGCGCATGATTTGAGGATCGACGCGACATTTTTCCGGGCCGAGCTGCTCAGGGACGAGGGAAAAGTGATCGGCCGCTTCGATGGTCGAGTCGCTTGGGACGCCACCGACCGGGCGGCGGCGAATGCCAACTACGATCCATCCTACTCCCTCGCACACGGCGCGTTTTCCACCGCGATGCTCGATTACCTCGGGCGCGATCTCGGCTATCAGGAGGATCAGCCTTATGAAATTTTAACCAACAAAGTTCATCCTTGGCAGTGGAACACCAGCAACGGCGTGGTCAATCTCAGCGACCGTCTCGCCACCGCCATGCGGGACAATCCGTATCTCAAAGTCCTCGTCATGGAGGGCTACACCGACCTCGCGACTCCTGCATCTGGCGTCGCCTATTCCATCCGCCACATGTTTTCTCTACCTGCGAATACTCGGAAAAACATCACCACCACTTCCTACGATGGCGGCCACATGTTTTACCTCAATCCGCCGGATCTCGTGAAATGCCGGAAGGATCTGGTCGAGTTCATCCGCTCTGGAAACTGATGCGTTGAATTGGCAGGGTGTGAATTTTTCTCATCCGCGAGTGAAACACACTTCACCCTTATTGGCTGAAGGTTTCTAAAAATGGCAAACGGCTAGCTACCTTTGGATGGCAGTGAGTGATACTTCGCTCCGACCTAACACAAGCCATCATGAAAACCAACCTCGCATTGTATTTAGCCACCGCAAGCCTGCTACAAGCTGGCAATCCTGACCTAGAAACAACCATCACTGCGCCCAAGCCAGAACCATGGATTAAGCCCGTGATCGATATTCGTGCTCGCTACGAGTTCCGCGATGTCCAAGGAGCTGCTGACCCATCTAACGCGTTCACCACTCGTGAACGTCTCGGTCTGAAGTCTCAGCAATGGAATGGCTTCAGCTTCCTAGTCGAGGGTGAGTTTAGCCAAGCCATCGTAGATGACTATAATGGCGGTGCATTGGGCGCAGATCCATTTGACCCTACGCTCTCTCTCATTCCCGATCCTGAGACCAACGAGTTGAATCAAGGATACGTTCAATATACAGGCTTCGACAGCGTCATCACTGCGGGTCGTCAGCGCATTATTTATGATAATGCCGCATTTGTCGGAAACATCGGCTGGCGCCAAAATGAGCAGACTTATGACTCAGTTTCCTTCAAAAATACCAGCATCGAAGGACTCACATTTCAGTATGCGTATCTCGGCCAGGTCAACCGCATCTTCGGTTCCGATGCCACTTTGCCAAACATCGGGTATGTGAAAGCAAACAGCAATTTGTTCAATGCTTCCTATACCGGAATCGAAGGCATGACGCTGGGCGCTTACGTTTATCAGATGAACTTTCAGGAAAATCCTGTTTGGGATAATAACACGTTTGGATTCAGTGCCAAAGGAACGCTCGCTGGCGTTTCTCTGTATGGCGAAGTCGCCTATCAGGATAAGGCCAGTTCCGTCGATGAAGAGGCATACTACTACCACGGCACCGCCACCAAAGCCTTAGGTGGCCAATCCTTCACCGTTGGGTTAGAAAGCCTTGGAGCTGGATTTAAGACCCCACTTGCAACGGCTCATGCCTTCAACGGATATGCAGATTCCTTCGTTCCCGGTCGCGTAAGTGGTCTCCATAATGGTTTAGTGGATACTTATCTCACTCACACCACTCCTTTGTTCTATGGTATCAAGTGGACCAATGCGATTCACATGTTCGGAGATAGTAAAATCAGCGACGGCATCGGTTGGGAATATGACTCAGTGCTCGTGAAAAAGTTCGACGACAATTTCACCGCTCTTTTCAAGTTCGCCCAATACATCGCGGGTGACGTTCCCTTCACTGGTGGCTCTGCCGGATTACCTCAAACTGACATCACACAGGTGTCCATCGAGCTAGGATATACCTTCTGACGATCGGTTGTCGTCGGTTACTGCAAGGACAGGCCACTGCGGGAAACTGCGGTGGTCTGTTCGATGTTTAAGTGAGCGGTGAAGGCATCGCCTCGAACGCCATTTCACAAAGCCCGATGAATGCTTCTTCCACCAAACTGGGTTCACGTTTTGGGGAATGAAATACTCCCCATTCACGTTCGATTCCCGGCTCATCCGTGTTCACCATTCTTAAACTTCCATCCTCGATCTCTCGAGTTGCCACCCACGGCGCGACGATTCCCACACCGATTCCGAGTTTCGCCATTTCCTTAATCGCCTGCATGTCGCCGAGGACCAGCGGCTTCTTGCCCCGTCCTCCTTTTTGCTCCATCCACTCCTCAATCAGCCGATGAGTTTCCGTGGCTTTCGCATAGATGATGAATTGTTGATCCGAGATCGTTTCGACGATTTTCGAATGATCCAGTGCCCATGGATGGAATGGAGAAACGACGAAGGCTAACTTGTCCTTGAACATCGGTCGGTATCCCTCGTCGCCTTTGCCGCGAGGTTTCAAACCGACGACCAAATCGAGATCTGCACTGGCGAGACGGTCGAGAAGGAGCGTCGTATCGCCAGCTTCGATCACTGGTTCACAGCGCGGAAAACAGTCACGAAATTCACGCAAAACTGAGGGCACGATGAAATGACAAAGGCTATGAGGTGCGCCGATCCGAATCCGTGTCTGACCCCAGCGCCGAAGTCCGTCGAGATCGCGACTTGCTTGCTCTAGCTCGAAGATCACGCGCTTGCACCGCCGCAGCAATAACTCCCCTTCAGAAGTGACGGCGACTCGTTTCCCCGTCCGATCTAGCAGACGACACGAAAGTTGTTCTTCCAGCGCTCTGAGTGAGTGACTCACCGCAGATTGTGTGACGAAAATCCGCCGCGCAGCGAGTGTAAAACTCCCCTCCTCCACCACGGCGACAAATGCCCGTAGCTGCCTTAAATCCGGAACCCAATCCATAATGAATCACTCTCATTGAGAGCTGGTTCCACATGAGCATTGCTTGTGCCAGATTATTACTTTTGGCACCGTTCACGCTTATGAGTCCCCGATGAACCGGGCTGGAAAACGTTGGAACGACTCGCCGTGTATCCGCTTGGGATACGTCCCATTGAGTGATTGTGCGCCCATCGCCGTTGCGAAGGAACTGGGGATTTTCGAGCGGCATGGGCTCGATGTCACGCTCTCCCGCGAACTCGGCTGGGCGAGCGTTAGAGACAAGATTTTCTATGGCGATCTCGATGCCGCCCAATCCATCGCCGGCATCGCCTTTGCCCTCGGCATGGGCTTCACCGAATTGCGCTGCGAGGTCGCCGTGCCACTAATTTTGAACCTCCACGGTAATGCTATCACGCTCTCCAACGAACTTGATTCAGCCAAGATCGGCAGGGGCGAAGGACTCCACTCCTACCTCACCCAGTCATGGAAAAAGGACCGCCTGTTCACTCTCGCGGCCACCCACCGTTTCTCCTCGCACCATATTCTCCTGTATCAGTGGCTGAAAAAATACGGTCTATCTGCACCAGCCGACGTAGAAATTATTTTCCTGCCTCCATCGCTGATGCCACGCCATCTGAAGGCTGGCCACATCGACGGCTACTGCGTCGGAGAGCCATGGAATTCCGACTCCATTCTCGCGGGTAACGGGTGGAGTCCCGCCACCTCGGCAGATCTTTCCCACGGCCACCCGGAGAAGGTTCTGCTCATTTCTGGAAGGTTCCTCAACGAGAGGAAAAATGAATCCATCGCACTCACTGCGGCTTTGTTAGAGGCTTGTAAAAAATGCCAAGACCCCACTTTCCAAGACGACATGATCGCGATTCTTGCCATGAATCAATACACGGGTGCATCGGAGGCCGTTCTGCGAAATAGTCTCGGCAAGTCTTTCAACTCAGGCAACGGAGCGATCAACTCTGGCTCTTTCCATATTTTTCATGGCGATTCCGTCAACCGCCCGACCATGGAAAAAGCGTCATGGGTTCTCGCCGGACTGCGTGCGATCGGCATTCTTCCCGATGTCACCTGCGGCTCGCTATCGCGGATTTATCGTGAAGATCTCTACCACGCCGCCACCGTCAGCGCGGGTTCCGCATGAAGCGTCTTCATTCACACGATGAAACATCATCTCTCCGATTGATCCGATGACCCGTCAACTGGCACCCACCACGCTATTGAGAGGATGCCACCTCCTACCAACCATGGACACTCCTACATCACTATCCCGCCGTAATTTCCTCTCCGTCTCCACACGGACCACCGCGCTTGGCTTGCTCGCATCCGGTCTGCCCACAGGCTGGGTCGGAGCGCAAACTGCCAGCGATGCCCCAGAAACTCCGAATCTCAACTTCGGCATCATCGCCCTAACGGACTGCTCACCCATCGTCATCGCCCACGAAAAAGGGCTGTTTAAAAAATACGGCATCAACTCCACCGTCACCAAAGGCGCGAGCTGGGCCGCCATCCGCGACTCGCTGGCAAACGGCGACATCCAAGCCACGCACATGCTCATCGGGATGCCCATCGCCTCCAGCATGGGCCTCGGCGGTGCGCCGAAAGTGCCGATGATCGCACCGTGGATTCTCAACCGCAACGGTCAGGCCATCACGCTTGCTAACAGCCTCAAAGGCAAAGTCGCCGCTGATCCAAAAGCACTCAAGCCACTCGTCGATGCCGCGAAAACCGCTGGCGCACCGATGTCCTTCGCGATGACTTTCCCACCCGGCACTCACGCCATGTGGCTCCGCTACTGGCTTGCATCCGCTGGCATCAATCCCGGCGACGCAGCAGGTGCCGGGGCTGATATTTCCCTCATCACCATCCCGCCGCCGCAGATGGTCGCTAACATGCAGGCAGGAAAAATGGACGGCTACTGCGTGGGCGAGCCATGGAACGGCAAGGCGATCAAAGACGACATCGGTTTCACCGCCATCAACACTCAGGACATCTGGAGAGATCACCCGGAGAAAGTTTGTGCCTTCACCGAGGAGTTCGCCGCGAAAAATCCCAAGACCGTCAAGGCCGTGCTCAAAGCCCTCCACGAAGCCAGCGTCTGGCTCGACGTGATGGCCAACCGCGAAGAACAGGCGAAAATTGTTAGTGCTGCCACCTACATCAACTGCCCGCCGGAAGCCATTCTGCCGCGTCTCCAAGGCAAGTATGACATGGGCGACGGACGGAAAATCCGCGACCCGAACTACATGATCTTCAGCGACCGGAACTGCAACTACCCGCAACTCAAATACGGCAAATGGTGGCTCACCCAGCTCCGCCGCTGGGGCTTCACCACGGGCAAGCCCGACTACGACGCCGTCGCCAAACAAGTCATGCGTGCCGACATTTACGAAGAAGCCATGAAGGAAATCGGTTACACCCACGGTGGAGCGAACAACGACAAGGAAACCTTCTTCGACGGCTCCGTCTTCGATCCCACCGGCGACATGGAAGCCTACGCCGCCTCGTTCGCCGTCAAGACACTCAAAGGCTAACACCCACTGGAACGCGGAATTCATTCCGCACGAATTCAGGGCGGTCCGTCCGCACGGACCGCCCTTCTCCCTGATTAAAAACCAACCCGCCACTCCATGAAATTTTTCTATCAACTCAAGCTCGACGCCATCCTGCTCCCCATCATCGCCCTGATCATTTGCGTCGGCGGCTGGACTCTCATCGCGGGAAAATCCACCACCAAAACCACCACCAAAGATGACGGTTGGGGCGACATGGTCACCGTCACGGAAACCACGCGCAGCGGCCTTTCAAAAAATCTCCCCTCACCTTCTGAGACCTGGACCGCCAGCAAGCCCTACATCGTCGAACCCTTCGCCAAGCGTGGGGAATTAGACCAAGGCATCCTGCGCTTCGCATGGCTCTCGCTCAAGCTCGTCGCCCAGGGCTACGCCATCGCCCTCATCATCGGCACGCCCATCGGCTTCTTTCTCGGTCTATCGAAAAATTTCACCCGCGCCTTCGATCCCATCATCCAAATTCTTCGCCCCGTCTCGCCACTCGCATGGCTGCCACTCGGGATGGTGCTCTTTAGCGGCTTAAAAATCCAAAACGCTGCCGGGATCTCCGTGTTCGGCACCTCGGATGCCGCCGCCCTCTTCACCATCGCCATCTGCGCCATGTGGCCCACCGTTCTGAATACCGCCGTTGGTGTGAGAGCCGTGCCGCAAGACTACTTGAACGTCGCCAAAGTGCTCAAGCTCTCCAAGATGAAGACCCTTTTCAAAATCCTCATCCCGTCTGCCCTGCCCTACATGTTCACCGGCTTCCGGCTGTCGTTAGGGATTGCTTGGCTCGTCATCGTCGCCGTGGAAATGCTCATCGGGAAACCCGGTGTCGGCGGCTTCCTCTGGCAGCAATACAACGCGAACAGCTACGCCCACATCATCCTTTCCATCCTCACCATTGGACTCATCGGCTTCATTCTCGACCGCGCGATGAGCCTCGTCGAAGGACGCTTCCGCTCCGCTTAATGAAATAGGACCAAAATAAGACTTATGAGACCTATTCTTGAACTCTCCGGCGTTTCTAAAAACTATGGCCGCGCCCACGAACTCCAAACCGTCCTCCGCGATGTGAACCTCACGGTGAACGAAGGCGACTTCGTCTCCATCATCGGCTATTCCGGCTCCGGGAAAAGCTCGCTCATCAATCTCATTGCTGGCCTCACCAAGCCCACCGCAGGCGACGCGATGATGGACGGCAAACCCATCGCCG
>JANOQR010000317.1:0-5780 GCA_031414935.1 Luteolibacter sp. | reverse complement strand
CGCATTTCCCTGCCCCACGTCCAGCGGGATCTTTGAGGCACTGTCGGTGAAATAGCGAGCATTCGCCGAGAGGCGTTGGATCAAGCGCAGACCGGAAGCCCAGCCATCTTGCTTTGCCGCATCAGAACCAGTTTTCGCCATCTCACGCTGCATCTCGGCTTGGACTAACAACTCAAAGGTCCGAGCCACTGAGCCGCTCTTGGTTGGGTCCGCCAATGCGAGTGCTCCGAGGTAGGCGGGATCGGCGAGATCCCACCATTTCGTTGGCGGCGCGATTCCTAACCGTTTCAACACATCGGGATTGTAGCAAATACCAAACTGCGAGACGCAGGCTCCCACCCAGACGTGATCGGCAGCGAAGTAACGCTCGCCAGTGAATGTCTCGGGCACCGGTCCATCGCCGCCAAATAACGCGGGCTGAGTTTCAAAAACCCGCAACGGAACCAGCCGCCCTTTCTTCGCCTGCCCGCTGAAATCTGGCTCACCGCCGCCGAAAAAAACATCCACGCCGATTCCCTCGCGCCCGGTTTCCTCCGCCGCTTTGAAGCCCGCGTCTAGCACCATGCGGATCTCCGAAGTGCCGCCCGGTGTCCGCCAGTCGATGTAGATCGAGCGACCTCTCGTCTGCTTCCAATGCGCGGCAAACGCCTCGCCGAATTCCTGACGGATCGACTCGTTGTGCGGACTGATGATGACGAGTCGGTCATTCGCAGAGCGCGGACTGCCCGTGGCCACCTGCCGCCGCATCGCCACGGGTAGCGCGATGATGAGCGCGAGAATCCCGAAGATGATGAAAGCTCTTGCACGCATGAGTCCGAGTTCCGTTAGCCGCGCAGCACCACCACGTCGTCGTGTCGCGCAGAAATCACGACTGCGGCATCACCTAGCTGATGGATGATGCGTGGATTCATTTCCACGACCTGTTGTGTGCCCACCGCTGTTTCTATCCAATACTGAATGCGCTGACCGAGGTAACTGCGCTCACGCAGCGTCCCGTGGAGCACGTTGTCCCCAGCATCTGCGCTCAACTGCCATGCTTCTGGGCGGATCGACAAATGCACGATTTCGCCCGCTGTCGGCGTCCATGCGGGATCGGAAACGCGGCCAACTAACAATCCGGCAGCAGTTTTCGCGAGGGTGTATCCTTCACGAGTCTCCACCGCCTCGCCGTCGATGAGATTGGTTTCGCCGATGAAATTCGCAACATACGCACTCATCGGTGCGCGGTAAATTTGCTCGGGAGTGCCCACTTGGCCGATTCTCCCGCGCGAGAGAATCGCCATCCGGTCTGCCATCGCGAGGGCTTCTTCTTGATCGTGGGTAACGTAAATCCCTGTCAGGCCGTTGTCTTTGACGATGCGACGAATCTCCCGCCGCATCTCGACGCGGAGTTGGGCGTCCAAATTAGAAAGCGGCTCATCTAGCAACAAGCATTTCGGTTTCACCACCAGCGCACGGGCCAGCGAAACTCGCTGCTGCTGGCCACCGGACATCTGGTCGATCGACCGCTCACCGAAGCCGGGCAGTTTGACCATTTCTAAGGCCTCTGCCACCCGCTGCTTGATTTCAGCTTTCGGCACCTTGCGCTCTTCTAACCCGAAGGAAATGTTTTGCCCCACCGTGAGATGTGGCCACAGCGCGTAGCTTTGGAAAACCATCGCCGCCTCGCGCTTGTGAGGCGGCATCCGGGTCACGTCCCGCTCACCAAAGTAAATGCTCCCGCTGTCTGGCGTCTCAAGACCGGCGATGCAGCGCAGCAAAGTCGTCTTTCCGCAGCCCGAGGCTCCTAGCAGGAAAAACAATTCACCGGCCTCGATGTGTAGCGTGATGCCGTCCAGCGCACGGGTATTTCCGAAGGATTTTACGACTGACTCGACGCGAATGGACTCCATAACTTTGACCGCCGCCATGCTTTCGTTTCGGGCGTCGGAATCAAGAAGCAAGCAGTTGATATGCGCGTCGATAAATTTTCTCGAAGATTCTCTTGCAAACCCCGGACCAGAACCGTAACACCTGCGCCCCACCCAACCGGATGCTCGGATGGCGGAATTGGTAGACGCGCTAGACTAAGGATCTAGTAGGGTAACCTGTGGAGGTTCGAGTCCTCTTTCGAGCACTTTTTAACGAAGTCCCGATGCTGAAAAGCCTCGGGATTTTTTGTTGGAAAACTTGGCTGCTTGGGCTTTTTCCCGAGATTCTGACAGGGTTTCGGCGAAGTTTGCGAAAAGCTGAGTGAACCAAAGCCTGCCGACTTCCCCATATTTCGAGAAAGAATCGCCGCAGATTTCCTTCAGCCCTACCCCGCTGGAAAAATAGTTTCTCCGCTGAGTCGATGCCGCTGCTTGATACTCAGACACTCCGCAACACGGTGGCGGTGAACTCCTGAAAATCTCTTGATTCGAAAATTCATCTGCTTATCAACGAGGGTGAAATCCGAATGAAACAGGATTTCACAAAACCATGAAAACCAACCCTGAACTATCCGCCGCTGGGCGGAATTCTGATCGGCAGTCCGGCCTCGCTGCGACTCACGCTCAGATGCATTCAGTCGTTGATCCCCCCACCGGGCCACACACCTGGTTCAACAGCTACAATGAAGAATGGGAAGCCTTCGTAGAGGATCAAGCGATCCACAAGAAGCGTCCCGGAATAAACCACGAAGAACCCGAGCCACTTCCACGAGTTTGGAATTGTCCGCAGGGAATTTCGTTCTGAAAAATGATCGCAGAACTCATCGAACTCACCGTCCGAATCTGGCGGGCAGACAGCCAGATGCTTGAAAACAGCGTGGTCGGTGAGTCAGAGTTAGATAAACAGTCACGCCGTCTGATGGCGTGGCTGTGTGGCGGCGTTACCGTGATGCTGATCCTGGTGGGGATCGCTTGGGTGGTGCTTACACGATGAAGAAAATGGATAGTAACGACAGGAGTGTCGTCACTCCTTATTCCACGGTGACGCTTTTTGCGAGATTTCGCGGTTGGTCGATTTCGCAGCCGCGCAGGCGGGCGACGTGGTAGGCGAAGAGCTGAAGCGCGACTACGGCGGGAATCGTAGCCACCAGCGGATGGCAGCGTGGGATGGTGATGAAGTCGTCCATGCACTCGGCCGTTTCGTGATCGCCTTCGGTGACGATGCCGAGGATGCGAGCACCACGGGCGCGGCATTCCTCGATGTTGCCGAGGGTTTTGTCTTTGCCGGGGATGTCCACGGCGAGGGCGATGATGGGCGTGCCTTTTTCTAGCAAGGCGATGGGGCCGTGCTTGAGTTCGGCGGCGTGGTAGCCTTCCGCGTGAATGTAGGAAATTTCCTTGAGCTTCAGTGCGCCTTCGAGTGCGACGGGATACATCGGCCCGCGCCCGATAAAGAAGGCGTGTTCGTTTTTCTGATAGTCTGCGGCGATTTTGGAAATTTTATCGTTCTGGAGAATCACCTTGGCCACGAGAGCCGGGATGGCCTCGATTTCGCGGGCGAGCTGGATGCCGTCTTCTCGCGAGAAACGACGACCGCGTCCGAGCTTGAGTGCCATCATCAGCAATACGGCGACTTGGCAGGTGAATGCCTTGGTGGACGCGACGGAAATTTCGGGGCCAGCGTGCAGATAGACTCCTCTCCCCGTCTCGCGGGCGATGGTAGAGCCGACGACGTTGCAAAGGCTCATGACGAATGCGCCCTTTTGATTCGCCTCTCTCACGGCGGCGAGCGTGTCTGCGGTTTCGCCGGATTGGGAAATAGCGATGACGAGGTCGCGACTGCCGAGGATAGGATTGCGGTAGCGGAACTCGGCAGCTTGTTGGACCTCCGCGTGGATGTCTGCTAGATCTTCGAAGGCATACTCGCCGACAAGGCCGGCGTGCAGCGAGGTGCCGCAACCGATGAGGACGACGCGCGATAAATCCGCGAGTTCGCGCGGTGAAGTGCCCATGCCTGCGAGTCGAGTCGTGCCGATGTCGAAGTCCAGCCGTCCTCGGATGGCGTTGCCTAACGAATCGGGCTGCTCGTGGATTTCCTTGAGCATGAAATGGTCGTAGCCACCTTTCTCCGCCGCCGCTGCGTCGAGTCCGAGTTCGGCGATCTCGCGGGTGACGGGGACGTTGTGGAGATCGCGGATATCGACGCTGTCGGCAGTGACGATGGCGATATCGTTGTCGTCCAGATAGATGACGCGCTGAGTGTGGGCGACGATGGCAGAGGCGTCGGATGCGATGATGGTTTCTCCGTCACCGACGCCGATGACGATGGGGCTGCCACGGCGGGCAGTGATGATTTTCCCCGGCTCTTGCGCGGATAGAACGGCGATGCCGAAGGTGCCGTTGACTTGATGGAGCGCGTCGCACACGGCCTGGAACAGATCGCCGTTGTCACAATCTCCGATCAGGTGGGCGAGGACTTCGGTGTCGGTCTCGGAGTAAAAATGGTGGCCTTTGCCTTCTAACCGAGCACGAATCGCGCGGTAGTTTTCGATGATACCATTGTGGACGAGCGCGATGTCGCCGGATTGGTCGAGGTGCGGGTGAGCGTTCACTTCCGTCGGCGGGCCGTGGGTTGCCCAACGAGTGTGCGCGATGCCGGTGGAGGCGCGGTGAAATAGAGTCGCGTCCCAGTCAGCGTGTGCCTTGTCGTTGAGTTTGGAGACTTTTCCCGGCGACTTGGAAACGAGCACGCGGTCGTCATCGAGAATGGCGACGCCCGCTGAGTCATAGCCGCGATATTCGAGACGGCGCAAGCCGTTGATGAGGACGGTGGCTGCGTCCGCTTTGCCGATGTAACCTACGATTCCGCACATAAATTTTAGTTAGAAGTTATTGGTTAAAAGTTATGGGTGGAGATCGTGCTGGACGATTTGTCCGGGGCGAGTGGTGGTGTTAGGCCAGAGTTTTCTTCCCGGATAAATCGAGGTGTTGATGCCGGTGTGGACGCCGTCGCCGATGATGGTGCCGAACTTGCGGCGACCCGTGTCGATGAGGACACCGTTCACCATGGAGCGATGGTTTTTGCCGTCGTGGCGGAGGTTCGAAGTGGTGGTGCCTGCGCCGAGGTTGACCTTTTCGCCAAGGATGGAATCGCCGATGTAGGAGAGGTGGCCGACGTTGGTGTTGGATAAAATGAGGCAGTTCTTGATCTCCACGGACTGGCCGATGTGGCAGTGGTCGCCGATACTGGTGTTACCGCGAATGTAGCAGTTTGGACCGATCTTGCAGTTCGCGCCGATGACGACATTTCCCTCGATGAAAACGCCGGGAAGGATGCGCGTGCCGGGACCGATGTGGACGATGCCTTCGATGACGGCAAGCGGGTGGACGTCGCCTTCAATCCGATTTTCTGTCAGCGAGGAAACGTAGAGTTCATTCGCGCGGAGGAGATCCCATGGGTAGCGGATGGAAAGCGGGGACAGGATGTCCCCACCACGCTGGTGCTGCGAGAGCGGGATGTTGCCAATGGGAAAATCCTCGATTCTCCGGGTGAGAGAGAGCGGGTAGCAATCGGAGAGGTCGAAGGACATGCGCGTTTCTATCGAATTTCCTCGTGGATGGCGGTGGAAAATTTATCGACCCAGGAGCGGACTTCTGCGGCTTCGCGATGCTCGACGAGGACGCGGATCTTATTCTCGGTGCCGGAGTAGCGGATCAAGTGGCGACCCACATCGCCGAACTCGGCGGTCGCTTGCTGCATGAGTTGTTGGAGCTTGGGCAGGGATTCGAGCGGTGGCTTGGACGGCACCGGCATGTTCGCGAGTTCCGCTGGGTATTCGTGCATCACGGCGGCGAGTTCTGCTAGGCTGG
>JANOQR010000316.1:0-10486 GCA_031414935.1 Luteolibacter sp. | reverse complement strand
GTCGAGGATTTCCTGCTTGCTCGGCATGGGGAAACTTTGGCGTTCGGAGCGATGGGGTCCAAATCATGCACGTAAGTCGCTAACACCGCCGCAGTCCATACGATCCCCTCCCACCAAGCAAGCGGGGATACGCCCTCTTCCCCATTGACCCCATCGCTCCGAACGCCAAAGTTTCCCCATGCCGAGCAAGCAGGAAATCCTCGACCTTCAGTTCATCGACGCGCGTCACAAGCTCATCGAAATCGCCGCATTTCTCGACCGCATCGACCGCCATCCCGGAGCGGACGACTACCGTTTCACCGCCCTGAAAAACGCGCTCCCCATCCTCCTCACAGCCCGCCCGGACCGCGCCCGCGCCGTCTTGGAATCTCTCTCCGATCACACCACCGAGATCGCACAAAGCGCCCCCTTCCAAGGTGCCTTCGGAGCACCCAGCAGGGAGCAGGGAGCGAAGAGCTGAGAGTTAGAAACTTCACTCTTCCCATTTTCCGCTCTCCGCTCTCCGCTCTCCGCTCTCCGCTACCCCATGAAATACATCGAGCCCCACGGTCACATGGTCAGCCGCACCACGGACGACTACGAAAAACTCGCCCTCTCCGGCTGTGAGGCGATTTGTGAACCCGCGTTCTGGGCTGGCTTCGACCGCTCATCTGCCGATGGATTTTACGACTATTTCCGCCAACTCACCGAATACGAACCCAAGCGCGCCGCGAAATACGGCATCAAGCACTACTGCTGGCTCTGCATCAACCCGAAGGAAGCCGACGATCCCGGATTCGCCCGCGAAGTCATGGCACTCATCCCGCAGTTCCTCGATTGCCCGACCGTGTTAGGCATCGGAGAAATCGGGCTGAATAAGAATACACGAAATGAGTTAGAAATCTTCGAGGCCCACGTCCAGCTTGCGCTTGATCGGAATTTACCCATCCTCATCCACACCCCGCACCTCGAAGATAAACTCAAAGGCACCCGACTCATTCTCGATTCGCTGGCCTCATTTTCTCAGCTCGACCGCAGCAAAGTCATCATCGACCACGTCGAAGAACACACCATTTCCCACGTCCTCGATGCAGGCTACTGGGCCGGCATGACGCTCTATCCAGAAAGCAAATGCTCGCCCCACCGCGCCATCGACATGCTAGAAATCTACGGCACCGAACGCCTCTGGATGAACTCCGCCTGCGACTGGGGCCACTCCGATCCGCTCTCCGTCCCCAAGTGCGCCCTCGAAATGAAACGCCGCCAGCACACTGCGGAACAGATCGAGAAAATCATCTATCAAAACCCGCGAGAGTTCCTCAGCCAGTCCCCGAGATTCGCCCAATGAACGCCGCAGATGAGGGAAATCCTTCGGACTGCGGGGACATGTCCTGCCGCTACCCACAAGCATCATCTTCAGACCCGAAGGATGCATCATCTTCGGCCCCAAAGGGGCGCAAGACGATAGCCCAGGGCATCGCCCTGGGTCTAATGGACAGGCAAAATCTAGCCCTGAATGGGCGAAACATGAGTGCCGCCGCCTTTGTTCCGCCCTTCCAGGGCTTTAATAGTCGTAACACCACCCATACCCCGGGCGATGCCCTGGGCTATCGTCTCGCGCCCCTCTTGGGGCTGAAGATGATACTTGCGGGAGACGGGCAGGACATGTCCCCGCAGTCCGATAGCCCACCACCGCCATGAAATTTCACTCGTCCCATCTTTCCTACTGCACGAACATCCACCCCGCAGAAACGTGGGCAGAGACATTCATCATGCTACAAATGCATGTGCTGGCAGTTAGGGATCGTTTACGTGAAGAGGAGCTACTCAACCATCACGAGCCTTTCGCCATCGGCCTGCGTTTATCTGCCGTTGCTGCCAGCGAACTCCTCGGAGGAAATCGCCTCGCGCAGTTCAAATCCTGGCTCGCGGAAACCAATACCTACGTCTTCACCATCAACGGCTTCCCCTACGGCAGCTTCCACGGCACGCGAGTCAAAGAACAAGTTTTCAAACCCGACTGGACGGAACAGGCGAGGGTGGAATACACCAAAAACCTTTTCCGCATTCTAGCAGTCATCGCACGCCCAGAGACCAGCGCCTCCGTTTCCACCTTGCCCGGCTCGCACAAAACCTTCCACGCCGACGAAGCCGTCATCCGAAAAAATCTCCACGAGCTAGCATCATGGCTAGAAAACCTCTCACTCGAAACAGGACACGACTTCCACCTCGGCCTCGAACCTGAGCCGCTTGGCCACTTTGAAAACACCGCCGAAACCCTCGCGTTTTTCCAACGCCTTCACGCGGAAGCTCCCGATTCAGAAACTCTCCGCCGTCGCATTGGCGTGAACTACGACGCCTGTCATTTCGCTCTCGAGTATGACGCCGCTCGCCCGTCGTTGGACGCCCTCACCGCCGCTGGAATCCGCATTTCTAAGATCCATCTCTCCAGTGCCCTCGCCCTCGATCCTCGTGATCCAGCCGCCCTCGCCGCCATCCGCTCCTTCGACGAGCCAGTCTATTTTCACCAAGTCCTGCTCCAGCGTGCAGATCAACCGCTCACTCGCTTCGCTGATCTCCCCTTATTCTTCGCCGCAGTTGAAAATCAGGAAATTGAGCCAGCCGCATTTGAGGAAATGCGCGTCCATTTCCACATCCCGCTTGATGCGGAACCCGCCGCTCCGCTCCGCTCGACCCGCGATCAAACCCGCGAAGTCCTCTCATGGCGGCGCGATCACCCCGCCGCCTGCCATCATTGGGAAATCGAAACCTACACCTGGGCAGTCCTTCCGGAAAATCTTTCTCGTCCCGTGGAGGAACAAATCGCGGGCGAATATGGGTGGGTCATCTCTCAAACTTAACGAGATAGGGAAACAACATCCCGCTCGCATCCCTTGTCGCTTCAGAGATGATGATGCCCATCGACGATTGAGGCTTGTCAGCATGACGAAATTTAATCAATTCCCCCACAGTCTCCGTTGATAAAAGCATCACAGATGCTTCTTTGGAGGCGGTTTCCCCCTCATTCACCGCACGATCCGCAGGATCACTTCCCCTCACTCGAATTGATGAAAACGAATCCCCATTGATCTCCCCAGATCATCAAGGTCGGCCCTGATCGCTATCTGGGCCGCAATTCCATCCCCCTTCGCTGGCGACTTTGTTCTATCAAGTCGCGCCAGTTGTAGGTTTGGGATGGCTCAAGTTACGCGCGTGTATCCATTTGGTTCATACTCAACTTTCCTCCCGCGCGTGAGCTACCGATTCGTAAATCTAGCTTCACAATGCATTCATCAATCTAGCTTTCATGAAATTTCCCACCATTGCCCGCAGCGTAATCGCTGCCTTTTCCCTAACTCTAGCCCTGCCGCAGATCCTGCACGCAGGGGAGCCGCTGAAAGTCCATCCGCAGAATCCACGCATCATGGAGTTTCGCGGAAAACCTCAGCTACTTTACACCGTCGCCGAACATTACGGTTCAGTCGTCAATCGCGACTTCGACTACGTCCCCTATCTCAACGTCATGGAGCGCGATGGGATGAATCTAACACGGCTCTTCCTCGCAGGCTTCCGCCACGACAACCGCGTCCCTGCCAATGATCCACTCGCACCGACGCCCGCCGCATTTCTCCAACCATGGAAACGCAGCACCACCGCAGGTAACGCGCTGGATGGCCTCGGAAAGTGGGATTTCTCCGAGTGGGACGATGCTTACTTCACCCGGCTCGATGCTTTCATGGAGGATTGCAGCCGCCGTGGCATCGTCGTTGAGCTGACGTTTTTCTCCACTTACTACACCGAGGGCGAGTGGCGGAATTCGCCATTTCATTCATCAAACAACGTCCAAGGAGTCGGGCCAGTCAGCCGCTATGATGCGATCCGGCAGTTGGACGTGGGACTGACAGCCGCAAAAGAAGCATACGTTCGGAAAATCGTTAGAGAGGTGAACCGATTCGATAATTTCTACTTCGAGATCCACAACGAGCCGTTCTGGAACGAGCCGGGAATCAAGGACGATCAAGAAGTCGCGTTCCACACCCGGATGCTCGAAATCATCCGCGAGGAAGAAGCACTTTTGCCGAATCGGCATCTGGTCGCGCACAATTTCCCACAACAGATGAACGCGATGTCCACGGACTTCGACATCCTCAATGACCACTATCCCGTCGCGGTTCCGGGCACCACGCTCGCTGGAACTGAGAACTTGCTCCGCGATCATTACTCTCGCGGAAAAATCCTCGCAATGGGCGAAGCTGACACCCAAACGGAACCCCAAGCCCGTCTGGAAACATGGATGTTTCTCATCGGTGGCGGTGCCATTTACAACGGACTCGCGTTCACGAATACCATCTACACCACGGACGACGAAGCAGGAGACAACGCACTTGGAAACGCCACGCGTGGCTCGATCCGCAAGGCCGCGAAATTTATCAACGCCCTCGATCTCGTCTCCCTGCGCCGCGATCTATCATGGGTCCGCAGCGGAATCCCCACCGGTGCCACGCTCCAAGCGATGGCAAATCCGGGCCAGCAACATGTCGCCTACTTCCACCACGGCAAAGGGGGCTTAGTGAACTTCCAACTCGCCTACGACCCCATCGACGACACTGACCACCAGATCGCTCCGGTTGTGACTTTGGAAAAAGGATCGTGGCGTGCGACATGGACCCGCCCATCGGATCTCACGGTGCTCGCCACCGAGGAATTTGACCACGCAGGCGGAGATAAGACGCTCACTGGCGTGACTTATCAGGCAGATGTCGTATTGCGAATCGACCGCACCGGTGAGGGCGACCTCACCCCACCGCCGCCGCCGACGGGACTGAATGCGACGCCACGCGCAGATGGAACGATCCGCCTTTCCTGGACCGCTGCCGATGCGGCAGATGTCGAGTTTCACCGGATCTATCGGGCGAATGCAGCGGGTGTCATCGTCGGTCCCGGCCAACTGCTAGAAGAAGTTGCAGAGCCTGAAGCCGCCTTCATCGACCTCACCACCGCCGTGGGCGAAACTTCTCACTACCTCGTCACAGCCGTGGATGCTAACGGCAACGAATCTCTGCCCAGCAACGAAACGAGTGCCACCGCCGCATTGGAAAATCTACCGTATGCCGGCACGCCTCACCCCGTGCCGGGCATCATCCAGATGGAAAACTACGATCTCGGTGGCCAAGACATCGCCTACAACGATTTGACCCCGGAGAACGAAGGCGGCCAATACCGCCCGACAGAGGGCGTGGACATCGAGACGACGACGGATGTGGAAGGTGGGCATCACGTTGTCTCAACACAGCCCGGCGAGTGGTTAGAATACACGGTCCATGTGGCCGAGGCTGGCTTGTATCGCGTGGACCTCCGCACATCTTCCCCCGAAGCTGGCGAGGTGTTTTTCGAGCTAAACGGAACTAACATCAGTGGTGCGATTTCCCTTCCTCAAAGCAACGCAGAGAATCTGTGGCAAACAGCTATCGCCCCGGAAATCGTACTGCCTGCTGGTGTCCAAGTCATTCGCCTTGGCATCGCGCAAGCTGCGGGCGCGCTGAATCAAATGACGTTCACCCGGATCATCACCACCGGTCCGACTGCGAACGCTGGTCCCGACCAGATCATCATGGATGACAACTTCGACGGACTCGCCACCGCCCAACTCAATGCCAGCGCGAGCGTCGCCGGAGACGCTGCGATTTCTAACTACTCATGGACTCTCGGCACCAATTAAGTCGCCATTGGTGTCTCACCGGGAGTCAGCCTGCCGCTCGGAATCCACACTTTGCGGCTCAACACCACCGACTCGAATTTCCTCACCTCGACCGATGACGTCATCATCCGCGTGAATCCTGGTGGATTTTACAACGGCAGTTTTGAAGATGGTTTCGATGGTTGGACCGTCACGGGAAATGCGTTGGTAAAATCTAACCCGCCTTACACTTTCACAGATGGCAGCAAACTCGTCGCCTTCAACAACGACCAGTCCATTCCCAATGGCATCCTCTCGCAAACTTTCGCCACGATTCCGGGTCAGATCTATCAGTTGAATTTCGACATGGGCGTGCTTGCCTTCAATGACAATCAGCAGCGTCTCCAAGTCCAAGTGACCGGCAGTTCTTCCCTGCTTTCCCAGACGTTCACCACCAATCGCCTCAACGGCAATCTCATCCGCTGGGAGAGTAAGTCGCTCCAATTCACCGCGAACAGCATATCCACCACGCTGACTTTTCGCGACCTCTCGACCGTGACGGACTCGCTCGATCTCACGCTCGACAACATCCGCGTCATCCAACAAATCAGCCGGGTTTTAGTGGTCAATTCCTCACCCTCCACGGGGGCAAGCATCACGCTCAGTCCAGCAGACAGCTCGGGCCAAGGAAATGGCACCGCCAGTTTTACGCGCACCTATCAGAATGCGGTAGCGGTCACTCTATCCGCCGCCGCCACCAACGCGGGAGCCAGTTTCTCGCGCTGGCAGAGAGACGGTGTCGATCTCGGTCACAGTGCCGTCCTCAATCTTTTGATGGATCGCGATCACACGGTCACCGCCATTTATACCGAAGGATTGCCGCTCATTACTGGCCAACCGACGAACATTGCCGTCGCCGCAGGTGCAACTGCGACATTTCAAGTCATAGCAACGAGTCCGAACCCGATGACCTATCAGTGGCGCTTCAATGGCGTTCCGCTGCTTGATGAACATGCGCCCACGCTGGTCATTCCCAATGTCCAGAGCACGAATGCGGGCAGCTACGACGTGATCGTCACCAGCGTCGTCGGCTCCGTGACCAGCAGCGCGGCTACCTTGTCATTGCAAAACACTGCCTCACTCGTGAATGGAAGTTTTGAATCCAATCTCGACGGCTGGACGAGTTCGGGAAATTTAGCAGTTCAAGGAGGTGCTCCATACACCGCCACCGCCGGGGCGAAACTCGTCGCATTCAACACCGGGCAAAGAACTCCTAACGGCATCCTTTCCCAATCCTTCGGCACCACGCCCGGCCAGATCTATCAGCTCGCTTTCGACATGGGAGTATTCGCTTTCAACGATTCCCAGCAGCGGCTCCAAGTCGAACTCGTCGGCAGCTCCAGTCTGTTTTCTCAGACTTTCACGACCAATCGGATCAACGGCATCACCAATCGTTGGGAATCGAGAACCGTGCTTTTCACAGCCAACAGCGGCACCACCACGCTGACCTTTCGCGACCTATCCGCCACCAGTGATTTGCTCGACCTCACGCTCGACAACGTCCGTATCATCCCACAAATCACGCGCACCCTCACCGTGCAATCATCGCCCTCGGCGGGTGCGAGCATCAGCGTGAGTCCGGCCGACAGCGGCGGATTGGGTAACGGCATCACCAGCTTCACTCGATCTTATCCGAACGCAACCACAGTCAACCTAACGGCAGCCGCCAGCAACGCTGGGTTGACGTTTTCCAAGTGGCGGAAAAACGGCGTGGACCTCGCGACCACCGCCGCCATCAGCGTGGCGATGGATGCCAACCACACGCTCACCGCCGTCTATGTCGAGAGCGTGCCCGTGATTTCCCGCACCCTCACCGTGCAATCATCGCCCTCGGCGGGTGCGAGCATCGGCGTAAGTCCGGCTGACAGCGGCGGACTGGGTAACGGCACAGCCAACTTCACCCAATCCTATCCGAACGCGACCTCAGTCAACCTAACGGCAGCCGCCAGCAACGCCGGGCTGACCTTTTCCAAGTGGCGGAAAAACGGCGTGGACCTCGCGACCACCGCCACCATCAGCGTGGCGATGGACGCCAACCACACGCTCACCGCCGTCTATGTCGAGGGCTTGCCCGTGATTACTTCCCAACCCGTGGGCAGCACCGTCGCCCCCGGTGGCACTGCCACTTTCAACGTGACTGCGACTAGCAGCAGCGCGCTAACTTATCAGTGGCGCTTCAATGGAAACAACCTCACTGGCGAGGATGAAGCCGCACTCGTCATTCCTGACGTCCAGCCAGAAGACGCGGGAAATTACGACGTGATCGTCTCAAACTCCGCCGGTCCCGTGACGAGCAGTGCGGCGGTTCTCACCGTGCAAACTGCCCCCGTCGTCGGCTCACTGGTCAACGGCAGCTTCGAGTCCGACTTCATCGGTTGGACCACCAGCGGCAATCTTGCCATCCGTGCGGGCGCACCCTACGCCGCCACCGATGGCGTTAAACAGGTTGCTTTCAATAGTGCACAGCTTGCTCCCAACGCCGTGCTTTCACAGGCGTTTGCGACTACCCCCGGCCAGATCTATCAACTCGCCTTCGATGCAGGAGTCCTCGCCTACAATGACTCACAACAACGCCTCCAAGTTGAACTCATCGGCAGCTCCAGCCTCGCTTCTCAGACCTACGTGACCAACCGGATCAATGGTGCCGCCGTCCGTTGGGACGCGAGGACGATCCTTTTCACCGCGAACAGTAACATCACCACTTTGTTTTTCCGGGATCTCTCCACGGCGACGGACTCGCTGGATCTCACGCTCGACAACGTGCGCGTCATTCCACAAATCACCCGCACTCTCACGGTGCAATCCTCACCCACCCCAGGTGCGGCCATCACGGTCAGCCCAGCGGATAGCGGTGGACTTGGAAATGGAACGAGCCAGTTTTCGCGATCTTACCCGAATGCTACCACCGTCAACCTCACCGCCGCTCAGACAAACGGCACTCTGAGTTTTTCCAAATGGCAGAGAAACGGCAGCGACTTCGCCACCACCCGGACCATCAGCGTGTTGATGGACTCAAATCAGACGCTCATCGCCGTCTATGCGGAGGGCTTGCCAGTCATCACTTCTCCGCCCGTGGGCAATACCGTCGCCCCCGGCGGTACGGCTAATTTCAACGTCACTGCGACGGGCAGCGGCACGCTGAACTATCAATGGCGCTTCAACGGCAACAACCTTACAGGCGAGGATGAACCCACCCTAACGATTCCCGATGTCCAGCCGGAAGACGCAGGAAACTACGACGTGATCGTCTCAACCGCCGCCGGCCCGGTAACGAGCAGCGCCGCAGTGCTAGCCGTGCTAACGGCTCCAGTAGGAGCCTCACTCATCAACGGCAGCTTCGAGTCTGACTTCACTGGCTGGACCACCTCTGGCAACCTGATGATCCGCGCAGGCACGCCCTATGCCGCCACGGATGGAATCAAACAGGTCGGCTTCAACAGTGGCCAACTCATTCCTAACGCCGTCCTTTCTCAGAGTTTTGCCACCACTCCGGGGCAGTCCTATCAGCTCGCCTTCGACATGGGCGTCGTCGCTTACAATGATTCCCCCCAACGCCTCCAAGTCGAACTGACCGGCAGCTCCAGCCTTCTCTCGCAGACTTTTGTGACGAACCGACTCAACGGTGCCGTCGTCCGTTGGGACGCGAAGTCTGTGCTATTCACCGCGAACAGCACCGTCACCACTTTGATTTTCCGCGATCTATCATCCGTCACTGATTCGCTCGATCTCACGCTCGATAACGTCCGCATCATTTCACAGGTGGATAGAAATCTCACTGTCCAAACCACTGGCGCTGCAAACGTCGCCATCACCGTCAGCCCGGCGGACAGCGGGGGACTCTCCACCGGCACTGCCAGCTTCACCCGGATTTATCCGAACTCCAGCACGGTGAATCTATCTGCCCCCATCCTTGCTGGCGGGTTTCGGTTTTCAAAATGGCAGAGAAATGGCGTCGATCTAGCAACGACGAATGCCATCAGCGTGGTGATGGATGGCAACCACACGCTCACCGCAGTTTACACCACGTTCACCCCCGGTATCCCCGCTGGAATAAAGATCATGCCGCTGGGCGACTCGATCACTTTCGGATTCCACATGACCAATGCCGGGTATCGCGGACCCTTGTTTTCTCTGCTTTCGCCCGATGCGCCGGGCTTCCAATTCGTCGGCACTCAGACCCAGTTTCCGGGAAATCTTCCGGTCACACCCATCGATCAAAGGCAGCACCAAGGGATGCCCGGATACAACATCCAAGACATTGCTAACAATCTCGATGGCTTGGACAGCACGCGACTCCTCGCACTGGGAGGAACTGACAAAAATCCCGCTGGCGGCCACTGGCTGACCGGTGGCGGTGGCACTGGCCGACAGCCGCTTTTTCCCGATGTCATCACGCTGATGATCGGCACCAATGACATGCACATTACGACTGGCATCGAAAGTCGCTTGCGAAACTTGCTCACAAAACTCACCACGCTGCGGCCAGCCACCCGCTTGTTTGTTGCGAAAATCACCCTCAACACCGTTTATCCGAACGAGTCCGCCGCCTATAACGCATCCGTCACCTCACTGGTGGCCGAGTTCAAAGCAGCGGGAAAAAATATCCATCTGGTGGACCTCAACAACGGCTTCCCTGCGAACGGTCTTGATGCCGATGGCGTCCATCCGAATAGCGTGGGATCGAGCTGGATGGCCCAACAATGGCGCGACGCGATTGTCGCCTCCTATCCGGCGATCGATCCTGACGGCCAGCCTGTCATCACCGATCAT
>JANOQR010000315.1:0-36134 GCA_031414935.1 Luteolibacter sp. | reverse complement strand
GCAATATCGATATTTTCCACCAATCCGCGATCTGGCATCGAAGCGTTCTGCTCACGAATCTCCGCGATTTCCGCAGGCTCAGTCGCCACGATACGCTTCGGCGGGATTTTGAGAATCAGGCCCGGCACGATTTCCGCGTGCTTATTGAGCAGCCGTAAATCGCCTTCGTCCACTTCCAGTTCGGCAGAGATTCGTGAATAGTTATCACCTTGGCTGACGATGTATGGCATCTCGCCGCGAGACAACTGCGGTAAATCTGCCCGACGCGGCGCGGACACCACAGCCGCAGTCGCGCTCTCTGGCTTCGCCACCTTTGTCTCTTCCGGTGCACGACCTTCGAGGAAATTCTGATGCACGAAGATCAACCCGATGGCGACGATGTGGATCAGAAAAATGATGGTGAGTGCCCGTGCGATTTTCGAGCTACCGTCTTCATATTCGACTTCCGGCGTGGCTGTCGCAGCGACGCGTTGTTTGCGTTGGTTTCCAGTCACCGCTCGGAGTTTCTTGAAAATTCCTTGCACTGCGGGGCGGCGTTTGACGGGTAGAGTTTGAGGTTTCATAACAGAATTAGCGAAGTTGATGGACGAGATCGCGGAAGGCGTTTCCGCGTTGTTCGTAGCCGGTGAACTGGTCGAAAGAAGAGGTTCCGGGTGATAGAAGAATGGTCGAGCCGCGCGGCGCGAGACTGCGTGCGGTGGCGACGGCATCGGCCAGCGTGGAAACCGGCTCGCAGGGCACCGCACTCGCGAAAAGCGCGGCCAGCGGGCGAGAAATTTGCCCGAAGGTCACAGCGGCCAAGGCTTTCGCCGTGAGAAGCGGAACCACGGCTGAGTAGTCCAAGCCCTTTTCCTTTCCGCCCGCGATCAGGATCACAGGCCGAGTTTGCGAGCGCAACGCACTTTCTAACGCATGGAGATTGGTCGCCTTCGAGTCATTGAGATACTCCACGCCATCCAGCGTGCGGATCAATTCGCACCGATGCGGCGGCGGCGCGTAGCCGTGAAGCGCCTCGCGCATGATGGCAGGAAAAATCCCGAGCGCATCGCAAGCAGCGAGCGCGGCCATCGCGTTCTCCGCGTTGTGAAGTCCGCGCAGTGAAGTATCGCGCTCCATGTCTAGCAGACTTTCGCCGCCGTGCTCGATCGTCGTGCCAACCGAATACCAAGTGGCGGTGCGATCAGTCGTGGAAAAGGTCACGAGCCTCGCTGCTAGATTCGGCAAGCTCTCACCCGTCCGCACCACAGCGGTATCGGCAGGCGTTTGGTTTTCAAAAATCCTCAATTTCGCCGCGCGATAAGCCTCCACTGTCGGATAGCGATCCATGTGGTCGGGAGCGAAATTCAGCCAAATCGCCACCAACGGATGCAGAGTGCGAATGGTTTCTAGCTGAAACGAACTGAGTTCCAACGCCACCACATCTGGCGGGGTCGCCTGAAGCACTACCTCGGCAAACGGCGTGCCGTAGTTGCCGCAAGCCGTGCCGCCTAGCCCCGCGTGAGATAAAATGCGTTCGATTAACTCCGTCGTCGTCGTTTTGCCATTCGTCCCCGTGATGCCGATGATGCGACCTGTGAAATAGCGAGCTGCCAACTCGACCTCGCCGATCACTTCGCCCACGCCATGAGAAAACGCCGCGACATAAGAGCCATAAGTATCAATTCCAGGGCTGACGACTAACAAATCTGCGACCAATCCCCTGCCCTCCGCTTCCGTCGCGTTTGGGTGAATCTCCACACCGCTCGGCATTTCAGCAAATGCCTCCAGCCCCGCGCTGTCCCACGCAGACACGCTCGCTCCCTCGCGCAACGCGAGCGCAGCAGCCGCACGGCCACTGCGGCCTACGCCGAGGATGGCGACATGTTTTCCGGTGAGACTCATGGTTAGGCGATTTTCAGAAGGGCGAGCCCGAACAGAGCGAGCATGATCGAGATGATCCAAAAGCGGATAATCACTTGGTTTTCATGCCAGCCTAGCAACTCGAAATGATGATGGATCGGAGCCATTTTAAAGATCCGCTTTTTCCGCAGTTTGAAGCTACCCACTTGGAGGATGACCGACATCGCCTCCATCACGAAGACGCCGCCGATGATGACTAACAGTAATTCTTGCTTGGTGCAAATCGCTGCCGTACCGAGTGCGCCGCCGATGGCCAATGAGCCGGTGTCGCCCATGAAAACCTTCGCGGGATGACAGTTGAACCAAAGAAACCCGAAGCACGCACCGACGAGCGCCATGAGAAATACGGCCAACTCGCCGATGTAACGATTGTGCGGAATGACCAAATACTCCGTAGCCATGAAGAAGTGACCCGCAAGGTAGGCGAGGACGGCATAGGACAACGCCACGCTGATGGTGGTGCCAGTCGCGAGACCATCAAGGCCGTCAGTTAGGTTCACCGCGTTCGAGCAGCCGACGATGATGAGTGCGAAAAACGGAATGATGAACCAGCCGAGATCAATGATTGAACCCTTCGGCGCTTGCGCGAGCGGGAAGCAAATCTCACCGATTCCGATGGGGTTGTGGCCGAGGCGATAACCCGCCAAGCCGTCCGCGATTTGTTGCGGCGTGGCACCGAAGCCGGAAATCTCTTTTTTAAAGCACAGGAAACTCGCGGCGACTAAGGCGATGACTAACTGCCAGGCGAGTTTCTTGCGGCTGCTGATGCCGTCGGACTTTTTCTCCTTCACTTTTTTGTAGTCGTCGCAAAACCCTAACAATCCGCAAGCCGCCATCGTGCAGGCGCAGACGGCGATGAATGGATTGAGCGGACGCGCACAGATGAGCGTGGCAATGAGCACCGAGCCGATGATGAGTACGCCGCCCATTGTCGGCGTGCCGATTTTCCCGCCGTGGAGTTCAGCGAGTTTGTGGACCTCCTCTGCGTTGCGGATCGGCTGACCGAGCTTGAGCGAGATGAGCCGGCGAATCACTCGGGGGCCAAAGATGACGGAAAGAATGAAGGCTAACAGTCCAGCAGTAGCCGCGCGGAAAGTGATGTATTGAAATAGATTGAGAAAGCGAAAGGACTTCGCCCACGCCTCGCCGCTTTCAAAGGCATTTAACCAGAAATCATAAATGGCGGGTAACATCAATTTCGGGGGAATGCGGCGTGCATGACGCGTTCAACAGTGGCGGAGCGGCTGCCCTTGAAGAGGACAACATCGCCGGGTTTCACCTCGTCTGTCAGCCATTCAGCCGCTTGATCGAAGTCCATAAAATGCGGGGCGTGATCTGCGCCCTCTGCAATTCCCTCCGCGCCTTCGCCCACAGCGACGACTGTTAGGTTTCGCTTCGCCGCTAAAACACCCGTGCGGAGATGTGCGGCGGGCGCATGAATTCCAAGCTCACCCATCCGCCCGAGCACGATGATGCGGCGGGCACCATTTTCTACCGACGTATCTGCGAGAGTCTCAATCGCCGCAGCCATCGACTCAGGATTCGCGTTGTAGGTGTCATCAATGATCGTCGAGCCTCTGCATTCGTATCGGCAAAGTCGCCCGCCCGTTAGGACGACATTGGAAAGCCCGACCGCGATTTCTGCGGGTGAAATACCGAGTTTCCAGCCGACTGCGGCGGCTAACAGCGCATTCGTCACCATGTGGCGACCGGGAACGGGAAGTGAAACTTTCACCGGCTCTGCGCCTTCGATGACCAAGGTGAACTCGGTGCCGTCGATGTTGAATTTTGGGTTCTCCGCTCTCACCAGACCACGACCATTTCCGACGGAAATCATGTTCGCCTTGGTGCGTTGGCGGAGGTAGTCGTTGAACTCACAGGTGGCAGGCAGGAAAAGAATGCCGTCCGCTGGCAGTGCGCGGGCGAGCATTCCTTTTTCTTCAGCGATGGCCTCGCGGGTGCCGAGAAACTCGATGTGCGCCGTGCCGATGTTGGTGATGATACCGTATTTCGGGCGGGCGATCTGACACAGCGGGGCAATCTCGCCGGAGTGATTCATCCCCATTTCCCAGACGGCGGCGGTGTGCTTTTCCGTCGTCGCGAGAATGGTTAGAGGGACGCCGATGTGGTTGTTCAAGTTACCCCGAGTGGCGGAAACCTCGAACTTGCGGGCGAGCACGGCGGCGGTGAAATCCTTCGTGCTGGTTTTCCCATTAGAGCCGGTGATGGCGACGACTGGAATATCAAGCTGCTTGCGCCACCAGAGGGCGAGGCGTTGCAGCGCGAGCAAGGTGTCGTCCACGACGATGACCGCGCCGCTTTGAGGATTCCCGCCAGTCCATGAGTGGACGATGACGAGGGCGGCACCATCTGCTAGAGCTTTGGCCGCGAAGGCATCACCATCGAAATTTTCTCCACGCAGGGCGAAAAAAGCCGAGCCAGCAGGGAGCTTGCGAGTGTCTGTCGAGACACTATCCGTCACCAACACGTCCGCATTTCCTGCGGCAACCATCGTGCCGAGGATGTCTGCGATTTGGTGGGCAGTGATCGGTTTCATCGCATCTCGGAGATGGCTTGGGCGCGGTCGCGAAGCGCTTTGCTGGCGTGCTTGCGGTCGTCGAAATCGACGGTGCTATCTGAAAACTGTTGGGTGGTCTCGTGGCCTTTGCCGGCGATGAGAATCACGTCGCCTGATAGGGAATTTTTCACGGCGAAGGCGATGGCTTCGTCACGATCCGGAATACTGCGGAAGGCTTTCCCGCTGAGTCCGCTTTCGATCTCACGAATGATGGTGAGTGGATCTTCGGAGCGCGGATTGTCGGAGGTGACGACGCAGGCGTCACTGTGGCGCGAGGCCGCAGCGGCCATCAGCGGGCGCTTGGTTTTGTCGCGATCTCCACCGCAACCGAAAACGGTGATGAGGCGGCGCGGATCGAGTTCTTTAAGCGTGCGGCAGGCATTTTCTAACGCATCAGGAGTATGCGCGTAGTCCACGAAAACGGTGGCACCACCCGCATTGCCGACGTTTTCCATGCGACCAGGGACTTGCGGCGAGTCGATGAGTGATGCGACGGCTTCACGCGGCTTGATGCCACACGCGCTAGCAGCAGCGATCGCACCTAGCAGATTATAGACGTTGAAACGTCCGATCAATGGCGCACGAACGAGGTAGGTTTTGCCTTTGGCTGCTAGCTCGAACTCCATGCCGCGCGCGGATTGGCGAAAGTTGTTCGCGCGGAAATCACAATGGACACCGAAGCCGAAACGGATGACTGACATTTTCCCATCCAGCGCGGCGGCGAGGTCGGCACCGTGCGCGTCGTCGATGTTGATGATAGCAACAGGTTTCTTGCCGCGTGGATTGGCGGCGGTGTCGTGAAACCAAGCAGCTTTTGCCTGAAAATAGGCGTCGAGCGTGCCGTGGTAGTCGAGATGATCCTGAGTTAGATTGGTGAAGACACAGGCGTCGAAGCCGATGGCTGAAACTCGTTTTTGATGGATGCCATGGGAGGAAACTTCCATCGCCACGCCCCGACAGCCGTTATCACGCATCCGGGCGAGCACGCCGGATAGCTCGATGGAGCCGGGCGTGGTGTGCTTCGCGGGTTCGGATTTTTCGCCATCATCGACGAGGATCGTTCCTAACAAACCCGCCCGATGCCACGCGGATTTCATGATGTGATGCAGCAGGAAAGCGGTGGTGGTTTTGCCGTTCGTGCCCGTGACGCCCACCATCGTCATGTCTTGCCACGGTTGAGCCGCGATGACGGAGGCGAGGACAGCGACTGCGATTCGGCTGTCAGGCACATGCAGCCATGTGGCGGGTGCGGTGTAGTCGGAAGGTTGAGCGGACTCTGCTAGAATTGCACTCGCACCAGCGGCGAGTGCTTCGTTGATGAAGCGGTGGCCATCGAGAGTGGTGCCACGGATGGCAGCGAAAATCATACCGGGTGCAACTTCGCGAGACGACGCGGTGATGGCGTGAATTTCCACATCCAGCGATCCCGCGATCGTGACTTTGGTGAGATAAGCGGTGAGGTCGCGAAGGATCATCGGGTGGAGGCGACAGGCGGAGTTTCGGTGGGTTGTAAATTCATGTGGGCGGCGGCGCGGGTGGCAATTTTCTTGAAGATCGGGCCAGCGATACTGCCGCCAAAAATGTTCACCTTGCGGGTGCGTGGATCATCGACCACGACGAGACAAACGAATGCCGGATCTTGCGCGGGCATCATACCGACGAAGGAAACGATGTGACGATCTGGGTAGTAGCCGCCACTGGGGCGATGCTTTTGGACGGTTCCGGTTTTACCTGCGACGAGGAAGCCATCGACGGCGGCGGCAATGGCAGTGCCGCCCAGTTGAGTGACTTTTTCTAAAGCGGTCCGCATTTGCTTCGCCGCTTTTGGAGTGAGGACTTGGTGGACGACTTCCGGTTTGAAGTCCTCAACGACCGTGCCGTCATTGGCGATGAGTGATCTAACGATGTGGGGTTTGCGGAGTTTTCCGTCACTGGCGATGACTGAGTAGGCGCAGGCGAGTTGCAAGGGCGTGACGTTCGATGCGTAGCCGAAAGTAGCGCGGGAGAAATCCACTTCGTTGTTGGTATTGCGGGCGAGGCCGGAGCTTTCGCCACTGAGCTGGATGCCCGTTTTTTTTCCGAATCCGTAACGATGGAGGTATTCGTAAAAACGCTTCGAGCCGAGCTGACGACCGAGACAGTAGGTGCCGATGTTGTTCGATTTTTGAAGGACGCCCTCGAAGGTTAGAGAGCCGGCTGGATGCTCATCGGTGAGTGTGACTTTCCCCATTTGGAAGTGACCGTTGTGACAGAAGACGGATTGAAGCGGAAAGACGAGACCTTCGTTGAGTGCGCCGGAAGTCGCGACGATTTTGATGGTCGAGCCGGGTTCGTAAACGGTCTGAATGGCGTAGTTGAAACCGTTTTCCGCGATGTCTTGTTTGTGATTCAGATCGAAGTGCGGGCGGCTGGCCATGGCGAGGATTTCACCGGTTTTCGGGTCCATCAGAATCGCGGTGCCACGTTGGGATTCGTATTCAGCGAGTCCGGCGTCGAGTTCATCTTCGAGGATGGACTGGAGGCCCATGTCGATGGTGAGCTTCACGTTTAGCCCAGCGCGTGGGGGCTTGAGGCCGCTGGACGGGCCAGGAACGAGTTGGCCGCGTGCGTCGCGATAGTGTTGGCGCCAGCCGTCGCGGCCAGCAAGGTATTCTTCCATTGATGACTCCACGCCGAAGCGACCGACCACGCGGGTGCGGAGTTTTCCGGTTTCATCGGCTTCTTCGATCTCGCCGGTGAAACCTGTGAGATGTGTGGCGAGATTGGGTGAGGTGTACCAGCGTTTGATCGAGCCTTCCACGGCAAAGCCTTGGATTTTTAGTTTGTGAATCGCATCTTCTAGCTGAAATCCAACGTCTTGAGGCAGGTCTTTGGCGATGGGAAACCAGACGCCTTTGGTGGTTTCGATCTTCTCACGCAGTTCATCACGGCGCATTCCTAACGGGCGTGCCAGCACACCCACGGCATACGCAAGATGCTTCTGAAGGATGGACTCGGTGGACTCGCGGGTGAGTATTTCACCACGGAGGATATTGATGCGACGGCTTTGTTTGATGGGATCTAGCTGATCCCAGCCAGTCTCTTCGCTGGCTTCTTGATAGGCGAGTCCACGGCTCGCCTGAGTGGGGTCCATCAGAATTTTCCGGTCCACATAGACGGTGCTGACAGGGATGCTTTTCGCGAGTGGCTCTTCGCGTCGATCCACGATCATGCCGCGCATCGCCCACAGCCTCTCGGTGGTATGCCGCTCTTGCTGCGCGCGCTCGGAGTAGCGACGATCTACGAGTTGAAGTTGCACCAACCTAGCCGAAAGCACGCTGAGCGCGACCACGAGGACCGAGCACAAGATGATGCAACGAGTTTGGAAGGAA
Source organism: Luteolibacter sp. (assembly GCA_031414935.1). Taxonomy (GTDB): domain Bacteria; phylum Verrucomicrobiota; class Verrucomicrobiia; order Verrucomicrobiales; family Akkermansiaceae; genus Luteolibacter. The sequence continues at coordinate 28,286 of JANOQR010000315.1, read as the reverse complement.
GAATGCACGGACTAGGGAACAGCGGAGGCGACGTTGTGGCGGTGGAGTGTGGCGGCATCGATATCCTCGACCACGCCAGTGGGAATCGGGCGCAGCGACGAGCCGTTTTCTTCGATTTGTTTGCGGATGGCGAAACGGTTAAGAAGCTGATCCATCCGCATTTCCGTGGTGCGAATATCTAACCGGCATTGCTCCACACGACGATCAATCTGGTCGATCTCTCTGGAAACTTGCACCTGCCGATTTTTGTAATAGGCGTGAAGCACTCCGCCACTTGCTGCGATGGCGGCGGCGAGAAATAGCGCGATGTACACGATCGCGGGAGTGCGGGATTCGTTGCGGCGGCGGTTCATGGCGTGAGGTCTAAAAGCTGGGCAACCCGCAGTTTGGCACTGCGGGCTCGTGGGTTGAGGGAGGTTTCCTCGGGTGTTGGGGTGATGGACTTGCGAGCCAAGAGCCGGAATTGGTAGTCGGGATTGGGCCGTGGTTCCGGCCATCCCGGCTCATCAAGAAACTCAGTGGAGCGGTGTTTTAAAAAACGTTTCACCATCCGATCTTCGAGACTGTGGAAGGTAATAATCAAAAGCCGTCCTCCGGGTTTCAGGACGGATGAGGCGGCAGTTAGGGCGTTGGCGAGTGATTCGAGTTCTTCGTTCACTGCCATGCGGATGGCTTGAAAAGTCTTCGTCGCGGGGTGAGTGCGACCGTGACGCCCAATCGACTTTTCAATGCAGTTCGCGAGATCTAAGGTCGTTTCAAATGGTTTTACCGCTCGCTGTTTGACGATGGCACTCGCGATGCGACGGGCTTTGGATTCCTCGCCGAACTCGAACAAGATTCTAACGATTTCAGCTTCCGGCCATTGGTTCACGATGTCCGCTGCGGTGCGTGGGCTGGATGGTCCCATCCGCATGTCCAGCGGTCCCTCCCGCATAAACGAAAAACCCCGCGATGCGGAGTCGAGCTGGCGGGATGAAACCCCGAGATCCATTAGCAGGCCATCGGCCCGTTCCCCCTTTTGGATCTCGGGTGATTCGCGAATCCGCGAGAAGTTTCCTTCCCACGTAGAAAATCTTTCGCCGTAGCTTGCGAGACGTGCACGAGCATGAGCCAGAGCTTCGGGGTCGCGATCCACACCCAGCACGCGAGCACCTGACTTGAGGAAAATTTCACTGTGACCACCACCGCCGAGGGTGCCGTCGATGATGAACTTGTCCGCTGAAGCCGCCATCCAATCAGCGATTTCCGCAGGAAAAACCGGTAAATGATAGGTGTCTGCGGTGAGTTCAGAAAAATTTACGGGAGCCTGCGCCGACAACCAGCCAGGAGCAGCGCAGGCATCCGTGTGATCGACAAAACGGTGTGCTGTCCCGAGCGCTCCGTCTTGTCCTGATAGAAAACCATGCGATGGTCGCGCTGACAACACCCCTGAAGCGGCGCGAACCATCGTTTCAAAAAGCGAGTGGAGCAACACCCCTGTGAACTCCAATCGCCCAGCCATGAAAATCGACAGACGCCGCACCGACAACCAGCCAGGAGCGGTGCAGACGTCTGTTTGATCGGCAAAACCTTGTGCTGTCCCGAGCGCATGGTTTTGCCTTTGAGAGAAAATTTGCGATGGCCGCGCTGACAACCAGCCAGGAGCAGCGCGGACCATCGTTTCAAAAAGCGCGAGAAGCTCTGTCCCGAGAGACTTCGTGCGCCCAGCCAATGAAAGCACCAGACGCCGCGCCGACAACCAGCCAGGAGCGGTGCGGACGTCTGTTTGGATCGACAAAGCGGCGTGCTGTCCCGAGCCAGTCGCTTTGTCTGAAAAGAGTCCCAACCCTGACACTCGGGCGAATGCGACCGGAGCCGCAAGGCGGACCGCGTCGAGTGTCAGAATTGGTGGGGTGAACAACATTGCTGTCGTTGGGTGTGTGGTGGGTGAGTATTTTAGAAGATTCCGAGATCGTCTTCTGTGTCGTCGCCAGTGAGTTGGGCGAAGTAGTTGTCAAAATTGGGCTTGCTCCAGACTTCAAACGACATCCCGCGGCCTGCGAGCATCACGTCTGAATCGGGCGAAATGCCGGCCATCTCGCTGAGGTCTTTGGGGACGAGAAGTTTGCCTTGCTCGTTCACCGTCGCGTCGCGGCAGAGTAGGGCGAGCTTTGCCAGCAACTTAGTTTTGTCCGCCTCGGACTTGTCGCTGTTGTTGATAACGGAAACTTTGTGATTGTAGGCTTCTCTGCTCAACACCCGAACCATTGGCAGGCCGAGGTCTTTGGCGAACATCAAATGCAGAGACGCATTCGGTTCGGGACGCCATGTCGCTGGAACCGAAACCCGAAACTTCGGGTCGATCTTATACGGGTGAAATCCCGTGCAGCGTTGGTTGTCGATTTCCACTTGAGCGAAGAGTAGGTAGGTTCAGCGGCCACAAAGTACACTGAAATACACTCAACTCGCAAGATTTATTTGGGATATTTTTACTATTTACGTAACTGACACATTTTCAACATGTAGAATAAAATAACCGGTTAAAGTTTTGAGAAATTCTCGGGGAATTTTAGGGGAGACTGGTGGATTTCTTGGAAAAATTCAGCGAAATTTCGGCAGTTTTAGCGGAATTTTTTGATAATTCGTCCGAGGTGTACTTTGGAGACGATAATTCTCTGTCAGTGTACTTCATGGTTTGGTTTCTCACTACAATTTCCTCCAGATGGTGACGAGAGCGGTGGTCCATTGGAATTTTCTGGCAGTTTCACGGATGAGGAAAGGCTCGTCGAGCTGCCTCACGTGTTCAAAATTTTGAGTCAATTTTGATTTTAACCACCCAAAAGTGTCGCCTTCAGGCCAATTTGCCGCCGGGGTGAACTCATCTAGCCAGGTGCATGGCGTCGCGAGGACGAGTTCTCCGCCGGGATTTACCAATGAGGGAAGCCGGTCCAGCAATCGCTGAGGTTCAGGCAAGCGGCAAAGTAGATTGGCCGCGTGGACACGGTCGAATGAACCAAGGCTGTCGGGGAGGTCCATCGCGTCACCTTGGAGGAAGCGCAGTTTCGCTCCGTCATAGCAGTTTGGGAGCTTGATCGACAGCGGAGTGGTCAGCGCGGCTTCTTCCAGTCGCCCGTAGGCGATTGTTTCGCCATTTCGCAAGGCTTCTGCCGCACGGACAAAGGCGTGAGAAAAGTCGATACCGATCACCTCGTCGCAAGTTTGTGACATTTCAAAAGCCGAACGTCCCACGGCACAACCGAGATCAAGGCCGCGTTTCACATGCTCTGTGGAAAAATGGCTGGGTGTTCGTTTGGCGAAGTCTAACGCCTCGCGCATTCCTGCGGGCCAGTCGCGTCCGGGCGGTAAAATTTCATCTGCCGTGCCGAAGTGAAATAGCAGGTATTCGGCCAGCAGTTTGTCAGACTCGTAAATCGCGCTCATCTGCTGGAGGACGACTGGTTAAGGATGGGGCCGCCCTCGTGGGAGCGTCGGTAACCCGCTTGTGCTTCGGATAGGGAAATTTTTCCGTCTTTGTTCGTGTCGTAGAACTCCATCACCTCCGCGGCGGTGTAGTTGACCTGCTGCGGTTTCCCTTTGAGGCTGGCGATGCCTTGGCTGATTTCTTTTTTGCTCAGATAGCCGTCGCCATTGTAATCCCAGCGGTCGAATTTCTCCAACAGCCCCACCATCTGGCGCTGCATGGGAGTTTTCGGAACGACGGGACTCATGCCGGGATTGCATGAGCAACAAAGCACGGCGGCGGAGATAGCGTGGAATTTCATACTGAATTGAAGTTGGCTCAGACCAACGCAGCGAGCAAGCTTCGTTCCGATGCAAATCCGCGTGATCGTCGCCGGAAAACCCGCACTGGCCTATGCCAAGGCTGGAGTGGACGAGTATTTGAAACGCCTGTCGCGAGTCGGCAGTCATGAGTTGGTGGTCATCAAAGCCGGTAGTAAAGAGGAAGTTTCGGCGAGATTGTTAGAGCGATCTCAAGGTTGCTTCCGAGTGGCGATGGATGAACGCGGCGACTGCCTAACGACTCGCAAACTGGCGGATAAAATGGAGGCTCTGGAAATGCGCGGTGATGTGAAAACCGTGGCGTTTTTAATCGGCGCGGCGGACGGACATACGGCGGCGTTGCGCGATGAATGTGATCTGGTATTGAGCCTGTCTACGTTCACGCTGCAACACGAACTGGCGTTGCTGGTCCTGCTAGAACAGCTCTACCGGGTGGCGTCGCTCAAGAGCGGCTCGCCTTACCATCGGGATTAGCGCCGATACTGGTTCTGCGGCATTTGGCCTAACTGACCGCCGCCTTGGCCGGGAATCGCGGTATTCCAGGGAATTTTGCTGGTCTCAGAAATCGGCCCGACAGGTTTCTTCTCGACCTCACTAGCGCATGAGCTGAAGGCGATGGCGGTGAAAATTGCGAGACTAGAGAGTGAGATGATTGATTTCATGGGTTGAACATAAAACAAGCTCCGTGGCTTGCAAGCCTGCGGAGCTTATAGTGAAAATTTCGTGGAATCAGTTAGTGGCTGGAGATGCGAGAATCACACGATCACCTGGTTGGATTCGCACGCCAGAAGTCATGGCGTTCAATTCGATTTCGGCAATGGTTTGAGTCGCTTCGATGGAAGAAGGACGAACACGACCAATTTTGCGGCCATCGCGCTCAACAATGAGGCTAGTCTGCGGGGTAAAACCGGAATTTGAACCCGCACCGATGACGACAAAGCCCCAGTCCTGATTCACGGCGGAAACCATGGCTTGCATTGAGTTGCGGCCAATGCGTGAGCTGCGTTCAATCATGCGCTTACTGAGGCGATCTTGTTCGGAACGCTTGGTGGCGAGATCTTTTTCCGCACCACCGACGACGGTTTCGAGTTCTTCAAGAGCTTTTTGCTTCGCTGTTTTATCGTCTTCGATCTGCTGGATCTTATCGGACAAGCTGTCCAAAGTCACATTTTCGCCAAGACCTGCGAGGATCTTATTTACCTCTTCGAGGGCCTTCTCAAGTTGGGCGAATTCCTCAGTTTGGCTCTTCATCTCGGTGTCGAGCTTTCTCAAATCGCTAGCCAGTCCGCTTCCGGTCGATCTGAGCTGAGAGACAGTTTGAGTCAAATCATCTCTGCTTTTCGTTGAGGCCGCGAGTTTGTCTTTCTCTTCTTTAATCTTCTTCTCTGCAACATCGGCATCAGCCATGACTTGCTTATTCGTCGCAATCGTCTCGAGGCGGACTTTTTCGAGTGTGGCGAATTTATTGGAGTGGTTGTAGGAGAAAAACGCTGCACCGAGGGAGGCAATGATAGCGACGACGTAGAGAATGGCTTTCATGAAGTATCGTTAGGAGGGTTTTGAAATGGGTTTGAAAATCAATTAGCGGCTGGGATGCTTGCGACTTGTTTCAGGCCTGGAACCACCCGATCACCCACCATGAGTGTCGTGTCATCCGCGATGGAATCTGGAACGATGCTAGCAGAGGCGGTGGTGCTTTCCACTGCGGTGACGAGGAGCTTGGCGATGACTTGGTCCCCACGCACGACGTTGAGAGTGGAACTTGCGACGACTCCGGCGTTATTTCCAGATGCTAGGGTGACGAATCCCCAGTTTGGATAGATCGAGCGGATGCGAGTGTTGAGAGTGGCTAACGAGCGTCCGCCCGCGAAGTCGTCGAATTTGCCTTTGGTGTTTGTGATGTCTGACTCGGCGGCACCAATCTGTGCGGTCAGGCTATCGCGCTTCGACTCGGTTGTGGCGATAGATTGTTTGAGAGCTTCGATGTCCGCGTTGGTTTGCTTCATCTTGGCAGCAAGTTGATCCACATCGCCAATCTTCGCTGTTTTCGCACGGATCGCGTCGAGTTTCTCCTTGTCAGCGGCGATTTTCGCGGTCTTTTCTGCGATCTGGGCAGAGAGACCACCGTTGGTTTTTGTCTCAGTCGCTTCCTCACCTGTTAGCTTATCCACTTCGGCATCCATCTCTGCGATGTCGATCGGCAACTGAGCTAATACTTTTTCATCCGCTGCGAGACGAGCTTGGCTTTTCTCCAGCTCACTTTGTTTCTCTTTAGTGGTGGCGATACCTTTCTCGTAAGCCGCGTGATTTTTAAAGGCAACGAATGCCGAGATTGCGAGTGCGATTGCTGTGAGGATTCCGAAGACGTTGGCCATGGGGTTTTGTAGTAAGCTTTGAACTCTGGGTGTGGGGAGAGACTAGGAACTCCCGATTGGCCTTCGCAACCTCAAATTTCACCGAGTTTTCATCGCGAGGTGACTTGGCTTTACAAAGCACCCACATGAGGACATCGCTGGCCGCCTTACATGAAGTCGATCCTGCGAGTTGTTTCTTATCTCCGTCTCTATCCTGGCCTCGCTTTGGCGCAGCTTTTCTGTGCGGTGGGCATGACGTTGGCGGTGTTTGTGTTCCCGAATGCAACTGGCCATGTCATCGATAAAATTATCCCCAATCCCGCGAGGCATGGTGAATTTTCGTTCTGGATCGTCATCGCGCTGGTGGGGTTTTTGATCAAAGACGGACTGAATTCCGTGCGGATTTTTATCAATAACATCTTCGAGCAAAAGGTGATCTTCGACATCCGCTCAGACCTTTATGAAAAAATCCAGCGTCTGCCGCTCCAGTGGTTCGACACCCGGCGGACGGGCGACATCATGACGCGGGTGGTGGAGGATGTGACGAATATGGAGCGCGTGCTCATCGACGGAATCGAGCAAGGATTAGTCGCCGCCCTGCAAGTGTTAGGCATCGGGATTTTCCTGTTTTTTCTCAATCCAACGGTGGCGGCGTGGGCGACTCTGCCCGTGCCATTCCTCGCGGTAGGCGCGTGGATTTACTCGACCCTGGGGCGCGATCGTTACCGGAACCAGCGGGATGCTGCATCCGACCTGAACGCTCTGCTCCACGACAACATTTCCGGTGTCCGGCAAATCAAAGCCTACGCGGCGGAAACGGCGGAACACGCGCGCTTCAACGCGTTCTCTAACGAACTCCGAGTCACCACCCTGCGCTTGATGAAATGGTGGGCACTCTACTCGCCGGGCATGTCGTTCCTACGAATGACAGGCTATGTGTTAGTCCTCGCCTTCGGTGGCGGCGCAGTGATGCGCGGGGAGCTCACGCTCGGAGATTTCACGAAATTCCTGCTGTTCCTCTCGCTCTTTTACGAACCCATCGACCGCCTGAACTCACTCAACCAGATGATCCTATCAGGTCGAGCAGCGGCGGATCGCGTGTTCGATATTCTCGACTCAGACGAAGAAGCGAACTCAGTGTCTGGAGTGAAACTGCCGGAAAAAATTTCAGGCCACGTCCGTTTCGAGAAAGTCTCATTTTCCTATCAGGACCAGCCAACGCTGCACCAAGTCACGCTGGATGCCGAGCCGGGCAAAACGATTGCGCTGGTCGGCTCGACGGGCGCGGGAAAAACCACGGTGTTGTCTCTGTTAGCGCGGTTTTACGAACGCACAGCGGGCGCGATCACCATCGACGGCATCGACATCAGCACGCTCGCGAAATCCTCGCTGCGTGAGCATCTCGCCTACGTCACGCAAGAGCCATTTCTCTTCAATGGCACCGTCCGCGACAACCTCCAACTCGCCAAACGCGACGCCACCGATGCAGACTTCTGGGCCGCGCTGGAGGCCGCGCACGCTGACCAGTTCGTCCGAGAACTCCCCAAGCAGCTCGACACCAATGTCGGCGAACGCGGCGTGAAACTCTCTGGTGGCGAGAAACAACGGCTATCCATCGCCCGCGCCCTATTAAAGAACGCACCCATCTTGCTGCTAGACGAAGCAACCGCCTCCGTCGATTCCGAAACCGAGCGTCAGATCCAAGACGCGCTCGATCGCCTGATGGAAAATCGCACCGCCTTCGTCATCGCCCACCGCCTTTCCACGATCCAAAACGCCGACCGCATCTACGTCCTCGAAAAGGGCGAAGTCATCGAGCAAGGCACTCACACCAGTCTATTAGAACTGAACGGGAAATACGCCGAACTCTGCCGAAAATCGTTTCTCGCCGCCGAGAAATCAGACTCCAGCACCCATGAACTGGCTACCGATCATTGACTGATAGGTGGGATCGGTTGAGCGCAGCGTTTCGTGATTTCCATCCGCGATGATGCGGCCTTGCTGGAAAACTAACACCCGATCCGCGATGGTGATCGTGCTGTAACGATGCGCGATGATGAACGTAGTCCGGCCCTTCACTAGCGCTGCTAGATCTTGCTGGACCATCGCTTCGCTTTCCGCGTCCAAAGCACTCGTCGCTTCATCCAAAATCAAAATCGGCGCGTCTTTCAGGAAGGCCCGCGCGATGGCGATGCGCTGCCTTTGCCCGCCTGATAAAAGATCGCCACGCTCGCCGACTTGGGTGTCGTAGCCCTCGGGCAAGGTCAGGATGAAATCATGCGCGTTCGCCTTTCGCGCGGCTTCTTGAACCGCCTCGTCCGTCGCGTTTTCTCGCCCGATGCGGATGTTTTCCGCGATGGTTCCGAGAAACAACGAAGGCGTCTGCGGCACCACGGCGATGGCATTTCTCAAGTCCTTTTTCGTGAACTCGCGGATGTCCGTGCCATCGAACGCGATCCCGCCCGTCTGTGGGTCATAGAAACGCGGAATGAGTTGAGCAAAGGTCGATTTCCCCGCGCCGCTGGGACCGACGAGCGCGATTACTTGGCCGATTGGCACATCTAATTGGATGTTTTTTAAAACCGATTCGTCACCGTAGGCGAATGACAAATCCTTGAAATGAATCGCCTCTCGCGGCGCGACGAAGGGCCGTGGCTGCGGCGGATCTGGCAGCGTATCTGGCTCGTTGGAAATCAGCTCAATGCGCTCCACCGCCGAGTCACCCTGCTTGAACAGAGAGTGGACCATCCCGAGTTTCTTGATCGGGTCGTAGGACATAAACAAGGCCGCACCGAGAGCCATGAAATCCTTTTGCGACATCCCCTCCCGCACTCCCAGATAGAGTGCCAGTGCGAAACCCGTCGCCGCCACCAGCTCGATGGACGGAGAAATCGCTTGGCGGTATTTCACGACTTTCATGCTCACTCGCAGCATCTCGTTGGTGCGCTTTCGGAACACGGAAATCTGGCGTTGCTCCAGATTGTAAGCGCGGATTTCCAACGGCGATTGCAGGCTTTCCGCCAGCGCGGCGGTCATCGTGCCGCCTTGCTCTTGGAGCATTCGCGCCCGTTTCGCGAGTTTCTTACCCGCCGAGCGGATAACCATCACACACAAAGGCACCGTGGCCATCGCGATCAAGGCGATGAAAAAACTGTGATTCGTCCACGCCTTGTAGCCGAGATAGCCCAGCGCGCCGAGTAGGGTGGCCGGCTGTTTAATCAAATCGCTCGAAGCATTCGCCACGATCTGCCGCAAAATCGCGGTGTCGCTCATCAGCCGGGCGAGCAAATCGCCGGATTGGTGTTTCTTAAAAAACGACAACGGCAGTCCCTGCAATTTCACGAAAAGATCCAAGCGGATGTCCTCCACCACCCGCTGCCCAGCATACTGGATCAAATACGAGTTCGCATAAGACGCCACCCCACGGATCAGGAAAACGAGCGGAATCCACAAACAGGTGACTAATAACAGCCGTTGTTCGGAAATCCCACCGAGCTGATTTTGAATCCAAGCGACATACCACTCATCCGCCTTGGTCGCGCTTTTGAACAGCACGGGAAACACCACATCCACCATCAGCGGAATCCCCAGACCGCTCGCCACCGCATAGACCAGCCCAGCCATAACCCCCAGCGCGAACTGCCACCGGACGGGCCGCAGGTATTTATAATAGGGTCGATAGCGATTCACGGCAGAAGCGACAGGCTCATCGCCCCGCCTTGCGAGGGCAAGCGCGATTCTCAGCCCAGAGCCGGGCATAAAATTTCTCCCGGTGAAATAATTTCTGCCCGCGTCGCCTCGTTTCCTCAAAAAACTTCAAACCTCTGACTCTCAGTTTTTTATCCCTGAAATTTCTCTTCAGTCGGATGCCGCTTTCCCGCCGAGAAAAAAGTTTTATGCCGCTCCAAGCGGTTGAAAGACACCGTTTTCCAGCGAAACCGCACCCTACTTAGTTAATTTTTGTAAATTATTAAGAAATTTTACATGTTAGGAAGAATGAGGTTGCCATGAGCCGCTGCATGGGGCATCTGCCACATCCAGAGACTGCGGAATTTCAGACATTCTGCCCATCGCCGCAGTTATCAGCAGCTAAAATTTCATCCAAGCCTATCAAATGCAAAGACTTACCGGACGACCAATCTCGGCATTCGTGCCATTGGCCAAGATTCGCGGAGTCCTTCAGCGGCTGATCGGCGGTTCTAGGCTACTCCTGCTCGCGATCGCTACCGCTGCGCCAGCCGCTTCCGTGCAGCTCGGTTGGGACAAAAATCCCGAAAACAACATCGTCGCCTACGAAGTCAGCTACGGCACCGCGCCCGGCATTTACCCAAACACCCTCGACGCTGGAAATAAAACATCGGTCACCGTCCCTAACCTCGCATCCGGTGCCACTTACTACTTTGTCGTCGTCGCTCGCAACAAAGCTGGCCTCATCGGCCCGAAATCCACCGAAGTTCGCCACACGATCTCGCCGGACCGTGTCATCGAGCCACCCAACGGCACGATCATCACGCCGGAAACCACGCTCACCATCGAGGCCGGAGAGCGAGTCGCATTCGAGGGGAAAGCCCAAGATCCCAAGGACAACGACAGCCTGACCTACCGCTGGAATTTCGGCACTGACTCAGGCATCCCCGACGCCGACGCCCGCGCTCCCGGCACTCGGAAATTTACCCGACCCGGCTCCTACCAAGTCACCTTCACCGTCACCAACGCCCTCGGTGCCACCGATCCCACCCCCGCCGTGCGGACGATCATCGTGGAGAAACCTGCTTCCGGGGTAGTTTCCCGAAAAAACTGGAAACTCAAATACGTGGATAGCCAAGAGCCCACCGGCTATGCCGCCACCAATGCCTTCGACGGCGACGCTGCCACCTTTTGGCACACTCAGTTCACCAACACCGAACTCATCAACGAGCCGCACGAAATGCAGATCGACATGCGTAAAACTGCCGAACTCAACGGCTTCCAATACACCCCGCGGCAAGACGGTTTCAAGGTCGGTAACGTCGGGAAATACCAATTCTACATCAGCATGGACGGCAAAAACTGGGGCAAACCCGTGATTTCCGGTGCTTTTGAAAACTCGACCACCGCAAAGCAAGTCTTCTTCGCCCCGAAACGTGGCCGCTACATCCGCCTCCGCAGCCTCTCCGAAGCCAACGGCTTCACCGACGCTAACATCGCCGAGTTGTCCGTTTTTAAGGCTCTGAAAAAGAAAACCACCGCCCCTAAGCCCACCGCTGCCTCCGCGTCTTCTTCTTCCGCCGCTCCCATCGTTTCTGTTTCTCCCATTGCTCCCATTTCCGCCCCCACCCAGACCACCGAGATCATCGCCGGGAAAAAATACCTCGCCCTCACCGTCGCCAAGCCCGCCCTCCCAGACGGCACCCCACGCACCATCCAAGTTTCCCCCAACCTCCTCGACTGGTTCAGCGGCGATCACCACACCACCGTCCTCATCGACAACGCCACCACGCTCAAAGTCCGCGACAACACGCCCATTTCCCCAGACAGCAAGCGTTTCATCCGCCTGAAATCCCACTTGCACTGAGATTTCCGCCTTGTCCCGGTGCCGCGCCGTTGCTTGCCTGCCCCACAAACATGGCCGCTCCGCAAAACATCATCGCGCTCGTTTACGACTACGACCAGACCCTCGCTCCCCGCTACATGCAGGACGACGTGGTTTTCCCCGAGTTCGGCATCGATCCCGTCCAGTTCTGGAAAAAGTGCAACAGCCTGGTCCTCGACCAAAAATGGGACGGCGAGCTCGCCTACATGAAATGCCTTCTCGACTACCTCGGCATGGACAACGTCACCAACCAGCGCCTCACCGAACTCGGTGCCGGACTCCGCCTCTTCCCCGGCCTGCCCGAGCTCTTCGAAGAACTTCCGAAAGCCGTTCTCCGCCCCGAGCACGAAATGGCCGGCATCAAAATCGAGCACTACATCATTTCCTCCGGCCTCAAAGCCCTCCTCGACGGCTCCCGCCTCCAGCCCTTCGTCAAAGCCATCTTCGGCTGCGAATTCGGCGAAGACGCAGAAGGCCGCATCAGCTTCCCCAAACGCGCCATTTCTCACACCACCAAGACCCAATTCCTTTTCCGCATCAACAAAGGCATGCTCGGCTACGACCAAGACGTGAACGACCACATGCCCGCCGACCAAAGGCCCATTCCCTTTGAAAACATGGTCTATGTCGGCGACGGCCCCACCGACGTCCCCTGCTTCACCGTCATGTCCCGCAACGGCGGCCAAGCCATCGCCGTTTATAATCCAGACGACACCACCGGGAAATCCTTTCGGAAATGCTTCCAGCTATCCACCCACGCAGGCCGCGTCAAACACATCGCCCCCGCCGACTACCGCCAAGGCTCCCACCTCTGGCTCCTCCTCCAGGAAATGGTTTCCGAAACCGCCGACCGCATCCTCCGCCGCCGCATCGACGAACGCGAAAACGCCACCGTTGCGGCACCGACGTTTTGACCCAAAGTAGAATCACCTTCTCGGCAAATACTGTCATTTCAGCTATCAGAAATCAGAAGCTCAAACCGCTGATGAACAGGATAAACACAGATAAAAAGATCGGCAAATCAGCTCTTCCCCCAAACAGAAAAATAGAAACCTCGAAAGACACCAAAAACACTAAAATTTAGGTGGCTGTGAGATTTGAAGCTCTCACCCGAGAAGTGAATTCTCAGAAAATCGCAATTTTGGCTAAAATAGACCGAAATTTGACCGAAATCGGATCTCGGTTGATCGAAATTTGACGTCCCGAGATAGAAATTTGATCTCTGGAGATCGACGGCGGATGTCGGGTGGTCGAATTTTTATCTCAGGAGATGTGAGCCGGATGTATTGAGACTGGATCTGGCTGTAAGGAGGTTGAGTCTGGATCTGTGGAGATGAAATGGCGGTCTATGAAGATGGAATCTTTGATGAGACACACTCAGACTATTTGAGACATATCCCCGCTTTTCCACTGGCCGACATGTCGGCCAGTGAGAAAGCTCCGACATGTCGGAAGCAGTCCATCGCAACACGCTCAAGGAAAATTCTAACTAAAAACCTCAACTCATGTCCGTGCATCCGTTCTCTACTTTGTTTGACGATCATCACCAATGGCAGGTGTTTGCGTCGGGTCAGTCTGAGGGCGTGATTTCGCAGATCACTGCGGCGGATGGCAGTGCGGGGTTAAGATTCGTTTATGATTTCCACGGCGGTGGTGGCTTTATTGTGATCCGGCGGGTGATTCAGTTCAGCTTGCCGGGGACGTTTGAAATCGGGTTCTCGCTGCGCGGGGAGGGGCCACCTAACAATTTCGAGTTCAAGGTCGCTGATCTGGGAAACACCAATGTCTGGCGGCGGCTGCGAGAAAATGTCGAGCTACCAGATGCGTGGACTGCCATTCGCTTGCACGAGCGCGACTTGCCTTTTGCGTGGGGACCGGCTGGCGGCGGCGCACCTACGGATGTCGGATCGGTGGAGTTCGCCATCGTCGCGGGAGCTGGCGGCAAGGGCGTGTTAGAGCTTTCGGCAGCCCGCTATGAAGACCAGACTTTACAGTCACCACGTTTGATTTCCGCGACCAGTCATCGGCAGGGTTTTCCTCCTGAAGCGGTTTTTTCCAAGGATATCAACACGGAATGGCGGGCGGCTGTCGGAGATGCGGAGCCTGCGTGGGAAGTAGATTTCGGAAAACCGCTGCGCTTTGGCGGCATGGTCATCACCTGGCCGAGGTCTCTGCCACGACGGAGATTCGAAGTGAAAATTTCCTCCGACGGCAACTCGTGGACATTGATCCACCGCGCCACATCGGCACTCGGCTGGCAGAGTCATATTCCGACGCCGGGAGTCGAGGGACGGCTCTTGCGGATCATCTTCGCGGACGCCGACTGTGCGGCGATTGGCTCAATCTCGTTTCGTCCCGACTCATTTTCGAGCACGCCTAACGAGTTCATTCATTCCGTGGCGGCGGACTATCCGCGCGGCTGGTTTCCGCGCTATTGGCTGCGCGAGCAATCCTACTGGACGCCCATCGGCAGCCCGGCAGGAAAACGCCGTGCGCTGATCAATGAGGAAGGCATGGTGGAGATAGATGAGGCTGGATTTTCGCTGGAGCCATTTATTCTAACGGGTGAGAAGCCGATCACTTGGGCGGACGTGAAGACCAGCGTCTCACTGCCGCCGGGCGGCGCACCCATGCCAGCCGTCACATGGGAAACTCCTGAGCTTCGTCTGGAAATTCTGCCGTGGGTGGATGGAGGTAACGAAAACCTAACGCTCCATGTCAGTTATCGGCTAAAGTTTCAAAAACCCACGCCCAATGTGCGCTTGCTCGTCACCGTGCGTCCTTTCCAAGTGAATCCGCCATGGCAGGCATTTCGCAATCTGGGTGGCCGCAGTCCTATCCACCGGATCAGTTGCAAGCGCGGTGGCATGAAAGTGGAGGAGCGTGAAATCACTGTTAGTCCTGCCGCAGATTCTTACGGTGCGAGTGCATTCGAGGAAAGCGGTGTGCTCTCGACTCTGGCCCATGGCGCGATGCCCACGGCGGCTCAAACCGAAGACGAAACTGGCCTTGCCTCTGCGGTGATGGCTTGGAATCTCAAATCAGGCGAGTCCGTGTTAGAAGTCACCGTCTCAGTTCCGTATTTCCAAAAAGCCAAGTCCGCCACCAAGAATGGCAGAGCCAAGGCACTCGCGCACTGGAGGAAAACACTCGCGAGCGTGGAGTGGAAAATCCCACAGTCCGCGCAACCTGCATTCGACGCGCTCCACACGGCAGCGGGTCACATCCTCATCAATCGCGACGGTCCAGCCATCCAGCCCGGCCCCCGGCGTTACACTCGTTCGTGGGTGAGAGATTGCGTCATCATGGGCAGCGCACTTGCCAAAGCGGGCCTACCGCTCGCGCTGCGTGAATTTCTAACATGGTATGCAGAATTTCAACGTGACGATGGCTTCGTCCCCTGCGTAGTGGATCGCGATGGCGTCGATTGGCTCGTCGAGCATGACAGCCACGGTCAGTTTCTGTGGGGAATCCGTGAGGTGTTCCGATCCGGTGCGGACCTTGGTTTTCTGAGAGAAATGCTGCCGCACGCACGCAAGGCAGCCGCCTATCTGATTTCCCTGCGGGCGGAGCGCATGACTGATGAATACCGCACTGGCGATAACGCCGCGTGCTTCGGGCTGCTGCCAGAGTCTGCGAGCCACGAAGGCTATCTCGCGCATCATGTGCATTCGTATTGGGACGACTTTTGGGGCGTGCGCGGTCTCGAAGCCGCTGCCGATGTCGCAGAAATTCTCGGGATGTCTGAGGAGTCTAACGCATGGAAATCTGAAGCCGCACGATTCCAAGACGACCTCCTGCGATCCATCGACAAAGTCATCGCCGACAAAAAACTCACCTACATCCCCGGCTCGGTCGAGTGGGCAGACTTCGATCCGACCGCCACCTCGAACGCCATCGCGATGCTCGATTTCGCCGACGTGCTGCCAGATGGGCCGCTGCACGCGATGCTGGAAACCTATCTCGATGGATTCCGCCGCAAGCACTCTGGGGAAATGCCGTGGACGAACTACACCGCTTACGAGATTCGAATCATCGGCGCTTTCGTACGCTTGGGAAAACGCGATACGGCTAATGAGTTGCTGGATTTTTTCCTCTCCGACCGACGCCCGCGCGAATGGAACCAATGGCCGGAAATCACTTGGCGCGATTCCCGCTCGCCGGGTCATCTCGGCGATGTGCCGCATACTTGGATCGCGGCGGAGTATTTGTTAGCACTGACTTCCATGATCGCCGCAGAACGCGAAGCCAGCGACTCACTGGTCCTCGCTTCCGGGATGCCGTGGCGGTGGATCGCGGAGGATGCCGGATTTTCCGTGAGCAAGCTGCCCACTCGTTGTGGACTGCTAGATTTCCGCATTCACGCTGTTGATGAAAATTTAATCCGCGTCGAGTTAGCTGACTCGATTCGACTCCCTCATGGCGGCATCACAATCATCCCGCCACTACCGGATGGAACTCGGATCGTAGCCGTGACGAGTGAGCAGGGAAGCTGCGTGGTGGACGCGGCGGGGATTTCAATCCGTGTCACCGAGTTACCATTCGTAGCGGATCTTCGGCTCGACAGCGCACGCTTAACGTGAGATCAAATCGCTGTGTTTTGCCGTATTTCAGCTCTCTGCATCATCGCTTTCGCCACGACTTCGGCCAAGGAAACTTTGCCAAACTTCGACGGGAAAGGAGCTGGAAATCGCCTATTTTATCTTCCAACCCGTGATGAGCCATCCACGCCTGCGAGCTGGGGATTGAAGTTTGAACCGATTCATTTCAAGTCTGCGGATGGCACGCCGCTTCACGGTTGGTTTATCCCGCCCAAGGGCCAGGCGGCGAAGTCTGCGAAAGCGACGGTAGTTTTCTCACACGGCAATGCAGGCTCTATCAGCTATCACATCGGCTTCTGTGCCTGGCTGGCGGAGGCGGGATATAATGTCATCATGTACGACTATCGCGGCTTCGGAAAATCTGGTGGCAGCGTGGATCGACGTGGAATGATTAACGACGTGAAAGCCGCCTTCGCCTATGCGCTCACCCGCACGGACATCGACGCTCGCAAACTCATTTCCTACGGCCACAGCCTCGGCGGCGCACAGTCCGTCACCGCGCTAGCCGAGACGCCGGTGAAAGGGCTGCGCGCGATCATCATCGATGGTGCGTTCGCTTCCTATCAGGCGATGGCGCGTGTCATCGGCGGCGACTTGGGCGCCAGTCTCATCACTGATGAACTTGCACCAAAGGACTTCGTGAGCAAGCTGGCACCTGTACCTCTGTTAGTCGTTCACGGCACCCGCGACGAGGTGGTTCCTGTTTCTCAAGGGCGGCAGCTTTACGAATCCGCAAGTCAACCGAAGACTTTGTTCGAGGTGAAAACGGGCCAGCACGGCACCGCCCTTTCCGATGACAACGGCGCGTATCGGAAGCGGATGTTAGAGTGGATGCAGGAGAGGTTATAGTGGGAACTCCCGTATCGTGCCGATGTTTAAAGATTTCTCTGTCTCTGCTGTGGTTGCTGGATTCGTGGCGGCGCTAGTCGGTTTTACCAGCTCGGTGGCCGTGGTGTTTCAGGCAGCACAAAATCTATCAGCTACTCCAGATCAGACGGCATCGTGGCTGTGGGCGCTCGGCATTGGGATCGGTGTGATGAGTATCGTTTTGTCGCTGATCTATCGGCTGCCGGTCATGATCGCGTGGTCCACGCCGGGAGCAGCAGTCATCGCGAGTGCGGCGGCGGATGGGCATTTGACGATGGCGCAGGCGGTTGGTGCGTTTCTAGCAAGTGCAGTGATGATCGCGGTTGCGGGTTTCAGCGGCGGTTTTGAAAAAATCATGAATAGGCTCCCGCTGCCGATGGCTTCCGCGTTGTTAGCGGGTGTGCTTTCGAAGTTCGCGCTCGATGCGTTTATCGCGACGCCGTCGAATCCGGTGCTGATTTTGTCGATGTTCATGGCATACGTGTTAGGTCGGAGTTTCTGGCCGCGTTGGAATGTGCCGGCGATTTTGGTGTTGGGCATTTTCATCTCGATGCTTCAGGGAGGCTTCCACGGCGGTGCGGTCACGATGGGATTGACCCGTCCCGTCTGGATTGCGCCGGAGTTTTCATTTCAGGCACTCGTCGGCATCGCACTGCCATTGTTCATCGTGACGATGGCTTCGCAAAACCTCCCGGGGTTTGCTGTCTTCAAGGCGAACGACTACGATCCACCAATTTCTAAGATCATCGGCTGGACAGGTGTGGCGAATGTGTTAGTCGCGCCTTTCGGTGGCTACGCTTTGAATTTGGCGGCGATCAGTGCGGCATTTTGCATCGGGCCGGATGCTCACCCGGATACGAGAAAGCGTTACGTGGCTTCGATCTCCGCTGGAATTTTCTACTGTCTGATCGGGATCTTTGGAGCAGCGATTGTAGGACTGTTTGCGGCATTTCCGCGTGAGTTCGTGTTGGGTCTGGCAGGACTCGCATTGTTAGGAACAATTGGTAGCGCTCTTGCGGCGGCGACATCTGAGGAACGCTACCGTGAGGCATCGGTCGTGAGCTTTTTCACGGTCCTCTCGGGAATCTCATTCTTCGGTATCGGCTCCGCGTTCTGGGGAATCGTCGCGGGGATGGTGGTTCTGTTGGTGAGAAAAATCGCGGACGGCAGGAAGTGATTTCTCAATTTCCCATGGCTGTGATGGTCGCTTTGATCGCGGCTTGGAGTGGTGGATCTCCATAAAACGGACCAGCACCGGGACCACCCGTGGTGTGGGTCTCGACGAGTAAGAGTTCACCATTTTTCAGTAAGAATGTCGGATTACCGCTGTCTCCTACGACGAGATTTCGCTGATAGATCGGGTGAAGATCTGGAATGTTAGTGAAACGGATGTGAGCGCCGGAAATCGCGTCGATGCGGTGAACGGAGAGCGTCATCGTTTGATCGGTGACGATGACGGGCTTGCCGACGATGGCGTCTGCGGCATTGACGAAGCGGTAGCGTTTGACTTCAGGAGGCACGGTCATGTTGAGTTTTCCGATGGCCACGTCCGTGCCTGCGATGCTCTGCGTGGCGACGATGTAGCGCTCGTGTGGATTTCCTTTTTTGTCGTGAAACATGACCGGGATGTGAGGTGATCGCTGAAAATGTGCCGCCATCACGACGTATTGCGGAGCGATCAACGTGGCGGTGGTCGGGTGATTCCATGAGACGCCCGTGAGGTCGAATTGAGAGGTCCAGTTGCTGCGCCACGCCGATCCGTCGCGTGCCTGATAGTAACGGAAAAGACTCCCTTTCTCTGCGGACTTTGGCAGAAATTCGAGTCCGTTTTGAGATGCACTGGCATGCATACTCGGGCCATGACTCGGCGCACAGGCTGAGATACTTATCAAAAAAAGGGCGGCGGGGACGATAATTCGGTTCATGTTTATCCGATAGCTGCTGTCGGTTCGGGTGGCAAGAGTCTCCCTTGCCTTGGTTGCGAGGTGCTGTCTAGGCTTCGCGCATGTCCGCCCCGACCGAAACCCGATTTTTCCTAACCGGAAGCCCCGCTGATCCGGTGCGGCTGCGCGATGGTGGAAAACTTCCGGGCATCACCATCGCCTACGAAACATGGGGTGAACTCAACGCAGACTGTTCGAATGCGATTCTGTTATTTCATGCGCTGTCGGGCTCACATCATGCGGTAGGGAAAAATACCGCTATCGATGGCGTCGGAGATTTATGGCAACCCGAGATGCACGATGGCTGGTGGGAAACGATGATCGGACCGGGCAAGGCCATCGACACGGACAAGTATTTCGTCATCTGTGCGAACTATCTGGGCGGCTGTTATGGCAGCACTGGACCTGCCTCGATTAGCCCAGAGACGGGAAAACCTTGGGGTTCAAAATTTCCCGCTGTGTCCGCCGCAGATCAGGTGGAGGTTTTCTCCCGGCTAATCGACGACTTTAAAATCGAGTCACTTCACGCTGTCGTCGGGCCATCGGTGGGCGGCTTGGCAGCTCTAACATTCGCGACTCGTTTTGCGATGCGAGTGCGAAACGTGATCGTCATCGCATCTGGCTACAAGACGACGGTGCTGAATCGGCTCATCCTTTTTGAGCAGATTCTCGCCATCGAGAACGATCCGCACTTCAACGGCGGCGATTACTATGATGCGGATGCACCGCTCTACGGACTGGTGCTTGCGCGGATGATTTCTCACAAAACATTCGTCCACTTGGATTCCATCGAACGCCGCGCAAGACAAGATGTGGTGCAACCGGATGACGTGCTGGCTTGGTATCGAGTGCGCGACCAATTCCAGAGTTACATGCTCCATCAGGGGAAAAAGTTTGTGAAACGCTTCGATGCAAACACCTACCTCCGCATCATTGACATGTGGTCGCGCTACGATGCGACGGAGGAAGGCGACGCGGAAACTCCTGCTGCTTTATTCGAGCGGGCGCGTCTCGCCGGACAACGTTGGTTAGTTTTTTCCATCGACTCGGACTTCTGTTTTTACCCCGAGGAGCAAGCCGAGTTGGTGAAACATCTGGAGCAAGCCGCCGTCGATGTCATGCACATTATCGTGCATTCAGACAAGGGGCATGACTCGTTTTTGCTAGAGCCGAATCTTTATACGCCGCACATCTCGTGGGTGCTGGGTAAGTGATTCATTCGTCGCCACTCATTGCGCCGACTTGCGCCGCTTGATCCTTCATCGGCCCCGGCGGAAGCGTGGCCCGCCATGCTTCAAAGTCTTTTGGGTTTTTCATGAAGAAATTTTGTGAAATCGTAGCCAGTGCCTCGGGTGCGATGGTGCTAGATTCTTGAGTCATCGCCCATTTCGCGGCCTCCGCCGGACTGACTCGCGACCATGTAGCTGCTAGAGCGCCAGCTGCCAAATCACGCTCCGTGCCTGCGGCGAGCTTTCCCAACCAAGTCACTCCTGCGGCGGGCGATTGCTGGGCGAAAATGGTTGCGAGTTCCTGAGCGGCGGCGGTTCGTTCGACGCCAGCGGGGAGATTGGTGATGAGCCAACTTGAGCTGGCCTCCAGATCCACTGTGGCCCAGTTCGCGACGGTGTTCGCGAATTGCTCTGGGTCGTTGTTCGCTTGACTGAGAGTGTAACTGGCGGCGACGGCTCCGTTAGGATCGCTTTTTGCCCAGCCGGCTAGTGCGGCACGGCGTAGAGTCGGAGCGAGTTCGGCCACGGCTGGATTCGCTTTGAGGAAAGCCAACGCGGCGGCGGGTTCGTTCGAGGCCCAGTTGAATAAGATGTTTTCCATCGCTGCGTCACGCTCTGCGGTGGCAGGTAGCGTTAGAAACCACGCAGCAGCTTCACTGCCATTTTCTGCCGCCCAATTTTCTGCGATGGCGATAAGTGTGTTGTTAAGATCGTTCCCGGTTAGATTTTTCATCGCCCAGTCAGCCGCGCCTTTCGCGTCATTTTCCGAATATTGATTGAGCGCCATGCGGATCACGTTGTCCCGGCGATCGCTGACTTGTTGCGTTACCAACCATGCGAGAGCGTCTTCCGGGGATTTCGCCACCCAATCTTCGAGGTGCTGCAAGGCGAGCTTGAAACGGGCTAACGGATTCGTTTCAGCATCGAGTGACGCACGCAATGCCTTGGCGTCGAGATGAGTGGGGATGGGGCGAGTCGGCGTTTGCGAACGTCCCTCGATCGTCTGCGCTGGTGACTCGAATGTCTGAGAGGCACTGTTCTGGTTTTTTCCAAGAAAATAGCCGCCTGTGCCACAGCCGATGGCGATGGTGATTGCTCCGGCGAGCCGCGCGAGGAGAGTCATGGTTGTTGAGTAAAGGCTTTAACAAACATTCTATCAAAAATGAAAATGCCGGGACTGGCTTCGCAAGTCCCAGCATCAAATCGAATCTCTGGCACTTCGTTAGAGCCAAATCTTCCTTGGGAAACTCAGTGCATCACGGAACTTCCAGCCTTTGCTGGTGAACTCCCAAAGATTCATTTCCGGGAATCTCTGAGTATCGAGAAAAACACCCAAGCCTGTTTTCGTCAGGTATTTCACAGAGAGCCCGCCAGCCATCGGCTTTAAGTTACGAGTCATCAGAATGATTCCGCTATCAGCTCCGTAAAACGGCATCGCCCAGAACTCGTAGCTCAGAGAACCTGACTTCGAGTTGGAGCGGTTCGTTATGAAATCCATCGTGTAAGAAATGCTATGGTAGTAGTCTTTTCCGAGGCTGTTGTAACGGCCACTCTGTTTCGGGGCAGAGCGGTAATAGGTGACTTTTGAACCCATGAGATAGGAGCCGTAACCGTCGAGGGTGACTTTGGTGGCATGGGATTTTTGAATCATCGCAGCAGCGATGAATAGCGCGATGGCGGGCGTGACGAGCTTTGAAATGAGGGATTTCATGTGGTTTCTATGAGTAGGTGTTACCGCGAAGGTAGTCGTTCGGACGAGGTCTGCATCGAAAAAATTCAGGGATTTTTGAGAGAAATTTTCGGCTTCTTGTTAGTAGCTTGCCACTGGACTATTGGCGCCGCCGGAGCCGATTTCTGGGATCTCGGCGGCCAGTCTCGCAAGATCGTTGCATGTCTCGCTCCACTTCTTCTCGGACCAGTTAAGTGGCGAATGCAGTTTTTTCCTGCGGAAGCGCTCGACTCGATCACGGGCATCCTCGGTCATCCAACGTGGTAGCTCGGCGATGGCGCGGGCGGCGGTTTCTGCGGAATCAGTCCGGTGACAAATGAGAGCGATGTCGTTTCCTGCCGCAATGGCCAATTTCACATCCTGACCGCGACCATAGCGGGTGGTAATCGCCCCCATGTCGAGATCATCTGTTAGAATAAGATGGCGGTCGAAGCCGAGTTGATCGCGGAGAAGGCGCCGGATGATCTGCGGTGAGAGCGAGGCGGGGAAATCTGGGTCAATGTTAGGAAAATCCACATGAGCGAGCATGATCGCATCCAGCTCTGGCATCAGCGCGGTGTAGGGAATCACATCTTCGCCCAATAATTCTTCCAACGTAGCGGGCGAGGAGGGGAGATCGTGATGAGGATCAGACAGCACGCGACCGCCCGCAGGAAAATGTTTCGCACAACTGGCAATCGAGCGTTTCCGCAACCACCGATTCCAGTGTCCCGCGTAGTCGATGACGCGCTGTGGGTCACGGCCCCACGAGCGGCCGCGCAGAGCGTTTTGAGTTTCAGGAAAATGATCGAGATCAAGAACGGGAGCGAAGTTTAAATTGAAACCTAACATCCGCAGCAGATCGCCCGTGAAAGCTCCGGCCTCGGCGATTTTCAGCATATCCGCGTGAGCGGCCAGCGCAGGTGCGGAAGGCGTGGCGGGGGCGATTTCTTTGGTCCGAGTCACTCGCCCGCCTTCTTGGTCGATGGCGATGATCGGCGTCTCAGAAGAGAGGTCGCGCAGGTCATCGGTGAGTTTCCGGGTCTGAAGCGCGGAGACGATGTTCCGTGTGAAAAGAATGTAGCCCGCAGGTTGCAGCTTACGGAAAAGTGCCGCTTCTTCCGTTGTTAGTTCAGGCCCGGAGATCCCGAGCATCAGCAGTGAGCCATCCATCATCGGCGGAAACAAAGCACTTGAGTCGCGCACTGTCGATCTTCGCACCAAATGAGAACTATCTTTTCTTTGCCGCAGAGGTTCACCCAATCAATCCCAGCTTCGGATAGTTTCCGCCGAGGATGGGTTTGAGGTCAGGTGCTTTGAGCCAGTCGCCGAGGACGCTGCCATAGACGCTGCGGAAATCGACGCTGTGCTTGATGTCTCCTTCTGCTAGGTCGGTGAGGCTGGGGTGGGTTCCGTGGAGTCCACCTTTGACGCCAGCACCAGCGAGGAAGAGGCAGGAAGCCTTGCCGTGATCGGTGCCAGCACTGGCGTTTTCCGAAACGCGACGGCCAAACTCGGAGAAGGTCATCAGCACGACGCGCTTGTCGTTGCCCTGTTGCTTGAGATCGGCGAAGAAGGATTTCAACGCATCATCGAGCTGGGCTAACAGACGATCATGCGAGTTGACCTGTTGGTTGTGAGTGTCGAATCCGCCATGGCTCACGTAGTAAACACGGGTGGGCATTCCGCCAGCGATCATGCGCGAGACCAGGTTGAGATTTCTGGAAATGGGAGTGCCTTCGTAGCGGACATTGGTTTTATGTTTGGCGGCGATTTCGAGAATCTTCGCGGAGCTGACACGCGCATCGAGTGCGACACGTTCGAGAAACGCGAGATTTCCCTCCCCGGAAATACCGCCGATTTTTCCGCCAGCAGGCATAGCGATGGAAGCACCGTCGGAAGGATCGTCGTCGTCGAGGTGGTCGTCTGGCTTATTGAGGTCTGCGAAAAATTCTTCGGCTTGCGCTTTTTCACCACCGCCGTGAATCCAGCGGTAGAGTTCGGGAGAATTTAGACAGACGCCGGGATTTTTCATCGCGCCGAAGGCTTCGGGCTGGCTCTTGTTGAAGCTGATGCCGACGGTGGGATCTGCGCCGACGCACGAGTTGTCAAAGTAGCGGCCTAGCCAACCAGTCGCAGAGCGGTTAGACGTATCGCCAGTTTCCCAGATGGAAGTGGAGACGAAGTGGGAGCGGTTCGGATTCGGATAGCCCACGCCTTGAACGATGCCGAGGTTTCCTTCTTTAAACATTGAGCCGAGGAAGGGCATCACATTGTTGAGACCGGCGTGGTCACTCAGTTTGATGATTTCCTTCTCCTTCTTCGCGAGGCGCGGACGGGCTTTGTGATAGGCGTCATCGGCGAAGGGAACGAGCGTGTTGAGGCCGTCGTTGCCGCCAGCGAGTTGGAGGACGACGAGGATGGTGTCGTCTTTACCCGTGGCCGCTTGGATCGCGAGGTCGCGGGTGGACTTGTCGAGTTGGCCGAAGGTGCGGTCGATAAACATCGGCACCGTCCATGCAGCGGAGGCACCGAGGACGGTCGTGCGGAGAAATTCGCGGCGTGTTTTCATGAGTGAGCGTGATGTTAGTTTTTTTAGCAGAGCTGGTAGTAGGGCGTGCTGAGGATGAGATGGCAGAGTTCACCGGTTTCCTTGTTCGTGAAAATTTCGCCTTTTTTGGAGGCGGCATATTCGATGAACGAGGCGCGGGCTTTGTCGGGAAGCGGACTTTGGAAAAAGCGCTGGATCAGAGAATCGACCATCAGCGCGGGATCGTTACGCAAGGCGCGGGGAACGATTTTCTCATAGTCCGGGCCTTCCCACGCGCGGCCCATCCGGTTCGGCACTTTTGCCATGCCAGGGACTTTTCCGCCGCTGTCGGCCATCGTGTTCTTATCCATCGACGCGCCTTTAGTGAGAAATCCTGCTAGGTTGTAGCGAGTGAGCAGCGTGTTCGTATTGATCCACGCTTGGCCCCAGTCCCAGCCAGCGACGTTAGGCGGCAAGAAAAGTATTTGGCCGAGCTGGAGTTGGGCGGTGATCGGGAAACCGACGGGTGGAGTCGTGATTTCTAATTCTTTGAGCAGTGCCACCAGATACTGGATCGGCGATTTGATCTGAGCACGCATCACAGAAGTCGAGTAAAACTCTTTTGATAGAAAAATCTCACGCAGCAGTGGAGCGATCTCGAAATTTCCTCGGGTGAATGTTCCAGCCAGAGAGTCGATCGCGGCGGCGGGCGGACTGTCTGCGACGAAGAACTCCCAGATTTTCTTAGATATGAAACGGGCAGCCTCTTTCTTTTTGAAAATCAAGTCGATCACCGCCTTGCCGTCGTGTGGACCCGTTTCACCGAAGACCGTCTTGTCGCTGGAGTCCCATTGCCGTTTGTCGTGGAAGACGGTGCCGTCTTTGCGGTTGATCTGGTAGCCTGTGAAAGCGCGAGCAGCTTCGCGGATGTCTTGCTCAGTGTAGCTGCCCTCTCCCAAGGTGAAGAGCTCCATCACCTCGCGGGCAAAATTTTCGTTAGGTTTTCCCTTCTTGGAGTTTTGCGTGTCGAGATACAGCATCATCGCTGGATCTAGCAGGATGGTCTGAGTCATTTCTTTGGAGCTGCCGAATGCGTTTTTGCGGAACAGCTCGTTTTGGAACATCATGAGCGCGGGCAGTTTCACCTTCTGAATCGAGGTGGCGAAATGGTCATGCCAGAAGAGCGTCATTTTCTCACGCAGAGGAGCGCGGGTCATCAGCATCCGGCGGAACCACCAGCCTTGGGCTTCGAGTCCGTGCTGGCGGGACTCTTTGTTAAATTGCTGCTGTGCCTCGCGCTTGATCTTCGCCGCCTCTTCTGGTGACAGGCCGCGCATCGCCTTCTTCGTCTCACGGAATTGCTCGGCCCGCGCACGCATGTCGGCGGCGGCTTGCTCGCGGGTGCTCCATTCTGGCAGAGGAAATGCGTCTAACGATTCGGCAGGATGAATCAATGACTCGACGGCTTTTTCTCTGCCGAGAGCGTGGAGATTTTTAATTTCTAATGGCCCGCCGCCAAAGCCAGCGCGGCTGAGAAGGTGGGCGGCTTCGTGAAGAGTCCAGGATGATTCGGCTTTCGGGAGCATGGCTGGCGAAGAAACTCCCGGACGCACGGGAAGTTTCGCAGACTTCATCGCGATATCTCGGCTATGCTCCGCGCGTAGGCCGTGATTCACTCCCGCCATGGCGACCATTTCACCTGATCCGACTCCCGAGCTGCTGGCTCCGGCGGGAAATTGGGATTGCGCCCGTGCGGCAGTGGCGGCGGGGGCGGATGCGATCTATTTCGGCCTGCCGAAGTTCAATGCCCGGTTGCGTGCGGACAACTTCATCGAAGCGGATCTGATAGAGCTGATGGAGTTTCTGCACCGTCACGGCGTGAAGGGATTCGTAACGATGAACACACTCATTTTCACCCGTGAAATGCAGGCGGCAGAAGATCAGCTCAGAAAAATCGCCGCCGTTGGAGTGGACGCGCTCATCATCCAGGATCTCGGTCTGGCCAAGCTGGCCCGCACCGTCGCGCCGAACGTCGAGCTTCACGCATCCACGCAGATGACGATCACTTCGCCCGAGGGGCTCGCGTTTGTAGAAACTCTTTTCCCGATGGAGCGAGCCGTCCTTGCGCGTGAATTATCCATCAAAGAAATCGAGCGTTTCCATTCGCACAACGTCGGGCACTTGCAGTTGAAGACTCCGTTAGAAGTGTTCGTTCATGGTGCGCTGTGCGTCGCCTACTCTGGCCAATGCCTCACTAGCGAGTCACTCGGCCAGCGCAGTGCGAACCGTGGCGAGTGCGCGCAAGCGTGCCGGATGCCTTATGAAATCGTCGTCGATGGCGAGACACGCGACCTCGGCGCGGTGCGATATTTACTCAGCCCACAAGATCTAGCAGCCGTCGATCTTGTCCCGGAGCTGGTGAAGGCTGGCGTGAAATCCTTTAAGATCGAAGGCCGCCTAAAATCGCCCGAATACGTTTCTGCAGTCACCCGAGTCTATCGGAAAGCACTGGATGCCGCGATGGCGAACGCTGAGTCGCCGATCACGCCGTCTGATCGCTACGAGCTGGAAATGACGTTCTCGCGCGGTCTCAGCACGGGGTGGTTCTCAGGCACGAATCACCCGTATCTCACGCATGGTCGCTTCGGGAAAAAGCGCGGTCCACTGCTCGGCACCATCACCGATTGCGGTCCCGGCTGGATCAAACTCGGCGATCTAACTGGCGTGCCTTTCACCGCTGGCGATGGCGTCGTCTTCGATGCCGGAGAAAATCGTGATCTCGAACAAGGCGCACGCATCTGGGTCATCGAAGGGGATCGGCTGATTTTCCATCTCACCTACAGCGGCATCAATTTCGAGCGCATCAAGCCGGGTCAGACGCTCTACAAAACCTCCGATCCCAAGCTGGATTCCGAGCTGCGTCGCTTCTGGCAAAACACTCGCCCCGTAGAGAAAAAATTTCCGCTCCATCTCACCGTCACGGGTCAGCCCGGCGCGCCCATCACGGTCGCAGCGGTCTATGATCGTCGCACTTTCACCGAGTCATCGCCCATGCCATTGATGGAAGCCGAGAAGCATCCGTTAGGCACCGAGAAGCTCGCCGAACAACTCGGACGTCTCGGCGACTCCTCCTTTGTGCTCGGCTCGCTCGATAACCAACTCCAGGGAAATTGTCACATCGCCGTCTCTGCGCTCAACCAACTCCGCCGTGCGCTCGTCAGCCAGTTAGAAAAAGCCACAGCGATCAAACCGGAGCAGCCGAAGATCACCATCACACACCGCGATCTTTCGCCCTCGATTTCGGATGCAGGAAACTCCGCGTCCGATGTTCCCACGCTTTCCGTCCTCTGTCGCACGCTGGGCCAGCTTTCCGCCGCCATTGAGTGCGGTGTGCAGGCTATCTACTGCGACTTTGAAGACCCGCGCCGATACAAGGAAGCGGTTGCTCTTTTCCGATCTCAAATTTCCGATCCCAACTCACAAATTTTTCTAGCAACTCCGCGCATCCTCAAGCCCGGTGAAATGGGGTACTTGAAGCTCATCGAGAACGCCAAGCCAGATGGCTTACTCCTCCGCAATCTCGCGGCACTCCATCATTACAAGGACCGCTGTGACCTGAAAAAAATCGGTGATTTCTCCCTCAACGTCGCCAACCCGATCACCGCGAAACTGCTGATGGAAAACGCGGGACTCGATCATCTC
>JANOQR010000314.1:0-50407 GCA_031414935.1 Luteolibacter sp. | reverse complement strand
AGCCGACGCATGATTTTCCCGGAACGAGTCTTGGGTAAGCCGGAGGTGAAATGCAGATCATCCGGCTTGGCGATGGCACCGATGACTTTGCCAACGTGGTTTCGCAGCTCGATATGAAGCTCGACGGATTCCTCAAAGCCGCCCTTGAGCGTGACGAACGCGGCGACGGCTTGGCCTTTCATTTCATCGGGCCGCCCGACGACTGCGGCCTCCGCGACGGCGGGGTGAGAAACGAGTGCGCTCTCGATTTCCGCCGTGCCGAGACGGTGGCCGGAGACGTTGAGCACGTCGTCTAACCGACCGATGATCCAGAAGTTGCCATCCTTGTCGCGGCGTGCGCCATCGCCTGCCGTGTAGAGGCCGGGGTAGTCGGACCAGTAAGTTTTTTTGTAGCGAGCCTTGTCGCCGTAGATCGTGCGAATCATGGACGGCCATGGCTTGCGGATGACGAGCCGCCCGTCTTCGCCTGCTTTGCATTCTTTGCCCGCGTCGTCGAGGATGGCGGCGTCGATGCCGAAGAAGGGCAAGGTCGCGGTACCAGCCTTGCACGGTGTCGCTCCGGGCAGCGGGGAAATGAGAATCGCGCCAGTTTCAGTCTGCCACCAAGTATCGACGATGGGGCATTTCCCGCCGCCGATGACTTTGTGATACCAGTTCCATGCCTCGGGGTTGATCGGCTCTCCAACAGAACCTAACAAACGCAGTGAGGAAAGATCGTGAGCTTTGGGAAACTCGTCACCTGCCTTGATGAAGGCGCGGATCGCAGTCGGCGCTGTGTAGAAAATCGTGACGCCATGCTCCTCGATCATTTTCCAAAATCTCCCGAAGTCGGGGAAATTCGGCGCGCCTTCATACATGAGCTGGGTGGCACCGTTCGCCAGCGGACCATAGACAATGTAGGAATGGCCGGTGATCCAACCGACATCGGCTGTACACCAGTAAACGTCCTCATCGCGCATGTCGAAGATGTATTTGCACGTCGAGTAGGTGCCGGTGAGGTAGCCGCCGGAAGTGTGTAGAATGCCTTTCGGTTTCCCGGTCGAGCCGGACGTGTAGAGGACGAAAAGCGGGTGCTCGGAGTCGAAGGGCTTGGCGACGTTTTTCGAGGAAACGGAAGCCACCTCATCGTGCCACCACGCATCGCGCTTGGCGTCCATGGCGATCGCGTTGCCGCAGCGGTGATAGACGATCACGCGGGTGACCTTGGTGTATTTCGCGAGTGCTTCGTCCACCACTGGCTTGAGCGGGACGACTTTTCCACGCCGCCAGCCGCCGTCTGCGGTGACGATGACCGTGGCCCCAGAATCATCTAGCCGATCCACGATCGCCTCGGATGCGAACCCTCCAAAAACCACGTTATGCACCGCACCGATGCGCGCGCAGGCCAGCATGGCGATGGCCGCCTCTGGGATCATCGGCATGTAAATGAGCACCCGGTCCTTTGCCTTCACGCCGTTTTTCAACAGCACATTCGCAAAGCGGCTCACGTCCTTTTGAAGCTGGCCGTAAGTGATGACGCGCTTGTCGCCGGGTTCGCCTTCCCAGATGATGGCCGCCTTATTTTTGCGCGGTCCTGCGGCGTGGCGGTCCACAC
The DNA here is from genome assembly GCA_031414935.1 of Luteolibacter sp. GTDB lineage: Bacteria > Verrucomicrobiota > Verrucomicrobiia > Verrucomicrobiales > Akkermansiaceae > Luteolibacter. The sequence goes on along the minus strand of JANOQR010000314.1, from coordinate 48,813 downwards.
AGTTTTCACAGACATTCAGCTTCCCGCCAGTGAACCACTTCGCATCGGGAGCCTTCCACTCAAGCACCTTGGACCACGGCTTTTGCCAAACCAGCTCCTTCGCCTCCCGCGCCCAGAACTTATCTGGCTGCTCGATGGACTCCTTGTAGAGCTTCTTATACGCCGCCAACGACGGGATGCGGGCCTTGGAGGAAAACTCCTTGGACGGCAGATGGACCGCGTCGTGATCGTGGCTTGAGGTAGGTTTCTTAGCACTCATGGATTTGAAAACAGTTCGGGGAAATGTCTCGAATCTCCCTCGCGAAGGCGGAAAGCTAGGAAGCTAACTCACTCACGGCAAGCCCCCATCGAGACTCAGGTAGCTCTTTTTTTACGTGTCAATTCCGTCACTTCGCGCCCGTCTCTGCTTCTCAAAACCAAAAACCATTTATCCCTGGGAAACGTGGCTCATCAATCGAGCACACCAAAAGATTCCTGTCCGACGGGGAGCGTTGCCAGCGAGCTGCCGCAGTCCTATTTTCCGCTCTAGGATGACTCGCCAGATTCGCGCTGCCTGAACTCTATAATCCCAGCCGCAGTCTGGCGTAATTGTTGCTAAAAGCCCGCGAACACGGCACGAAACTGCCCCTGCAAAACCATGAGCGCCGACGAACTCGACACCCACCAGAAAGCCCTGCGCATCAATCTCGACCCGCGCTGGTATGGCACGCTGGCAGAAATCGGCGCTGGTCAGGAAGTCGTCCGCTGGTTCTTCCGCGTCGGCGCGGCGGCGGGGACGGTGGCGAAAAGCATCTCCGCCTACGACATGACCGTCAGCGATGCGATCTACGGCTCAGGCGACCGCTACGTTTCCCGCACCCGGCTGCAGGCGATGCTCGACCGCGAGTTTTCCCTCAATGTCGAGCGACTCAGCGAGCGACGCGGCGATCACACCGCCTTCTTCGCCTTCGCCGATACTGTCGTCGCCCGCAGCTTCAAGGGCGGAAATGAATGCCACGGCTGGATGGGCGTGAAATTCCAGTCCCGGCCGCGCGACGAACCCAGCCAGATCCTCATCCACGTTCGGATGCTCGACACCGAGGCGTCGCTCCAGCAGGAGGCTCTCGGCGTGGTCGGCGTGAACCTCCTCTACGGCGCATTTTTCCTCCATCACGAGCCGGAGCTGCTGGTCGAAAGCCTGCTCGACAAGCTCACCACCGGCCGCATCGAGATCGACGTCATCGAGTTCCGAGGCATCGAATTTCGCTCCGTGGACAACCGCCTCATCAGCCTCAAGCTCGTCCAGCTCGGCCTCAGCGGAGTCGCCATGTTCGGTGCAAACCACGAGGTTCTCCAACCCTCAGAGGCACTCTACAAAAAAGCCGTCCTCGTCGAGCGCGGCAGTTTCCGCCCGCCCACGCACGTCAATTTCGATATGCTCCAGTGCGCTTTGGAGAAATTCCAAGCCGACCCCGCCGTCGAGGGCACGGAAATCCTCCCACTCTTCGAGCTGACCATGCGCAACCTCCTCGCTGGCGGAAACGACATCGACCGCCGTGACTTCCTCGCCCGCGCCGATCTCCTCGCCGCCTGCGGCATGACGGTGCTCATCTCCGACTACTTCGAATACTACCGCCTCGCCGCCTACCTCGCGTGGCGGACGAAGGAACGCATCGGCATCGTCCTCGGCGTGCCCAGCCTGATCGAGCTGTTCGAGGAAAAATACTACACCCAGCTCCCCGGCGGCATCCTCGAGTCCTTCGGGCGGCTCTTTAAAAACGACCTCAAGCTCTACGTCTATCCCCTGCGCGACGCGAAATCCGGCACTCTCACCACCATCGAGAACCTCGAAGTTTCCCCAGAACTCCGCAAACTCTACGGCTACCTCGCTGACCGCGGCAGCTTCGTCGGACTCGACAACTACAACCCCGATTACCTGAAAATTTTCTCCCGCGATGTCCTCAAGAAAATCGCCACCAGCGACGAAGTCTGGCAAGAAATGGTCCCTGCAGGCGTCTCCGATCTCATCCAGAAACGACGCTTTTTCGGCTGCCGGGGAGCGGAATAAATTCCAATGCCTGTAAGGATTCAAAATGAGTAATTGGACTGGTTTTCATGCAGAATGGAGTCGTGGTGAATGTAAACAAGGAGCGGCGATCTCCGAATCGCCGATGCCCATGAAATGCCAAAGGGGAGCGGTGATCCTCAATTCTTTGGCTTTACATGGGCTGGGGCGGATCGGAGTCCGCCCCTCCTTGGGTTTTGAATCCTTACAGGCATTGGAATTTGTTCCGCGCTCCAGTCTCACCGCCTACGGAGCCGATCCCACCATTTTCGCCACGGGCTGCGGTTTGCGAGCTTCAGTCGATGCCTGAGCTTTTGGTGGCGGATTTTGCATTTGCCGAGTTTCCGTTTTTGCCGGGCGACTCGCTGATGGGTTTTAGCAAGCTGGGTCTTCAGGGCGAGAATCTCAGCGGAGGCAGTTTCAAGATGGGTGTTGGTGGCATCCAGCGTCTGTCGTGAGAGTTCGAGATTTGCCAGCGCGGCAGCGAGCTGCGCGGACACCTGCGTCTCCGCTGCTTCCAGCTCTTTGCCATATTTTCGGAGCAATTCGACCTCCCGCAGGAAATGGGCGTGCTCCTGTTTTGCTGCATCGTGATGAGGCAGTGGCGGAGCTGGGCGGGGCGTGAAGCGTTTCGCCAGATCCTCGGCTTGGCGGGCGGTGCGCTCGTTCGCCCGGGCAACGGCCACCGGATCTCCCGGCGCGAAAGACTCGTGCGTCGCGAGTTCTGCGGCCCATTTACGGATGAAATAAATTTTGTTCAGCCCATCGATAAACACATGAAAACGCCGACTCGTGCTAGCTCCCTGATGGTGCAGGAGCTGTGAAGCCGGATTGCACAGCACGGTGTGGCCGACGCGGCGGAGATTCATGCACATGTTCACATCCACGTAGTAGGCCGGGAAAATTTCCTCATCCATCCCGCCGATGGCGTCCCACGCGCGGGTGCGAACCAAGGTCGAGCAGGTGCCCACATAATCCACCGCCCGGACGCCGCTGAGATCCTCCTGCGTTGGCTGGCTTTCCCCCCACACCGCCGAGGTAACCGCGTTACTCCAGAGAATGGAACCCGCTCGCTGCGGTCGGCCATCGGGACACAATTGATAACTGCCCACCGCGCCAGCAGCCGGGTGCGCGGCCATCGTTTCTAGCAGTGCTTCTAGCCAGACTGGACTGATTTCCGCGTCGTCGTGCAGCAGCATGAGAAATTCCCCCCTCGCCACCGAGCGAGCGCGATTGTAGCCGCCAGCCACGCCGAGATTTGCTGCCGATTCCAGAACCGTCACGCCACGGACGCGGTTCTTCAGGAAATTTTTGACCTCTTCCGTGGCAGCATTCAGCACGATGATGACTTCATAGGAAATCCCCCCGCCGATGTGCGCCCGCAGCGATTTCAAACAACCCTCCAATAGCCGATCCTGACTCCGCGTAGGAATCAAAATGGACACCAAAGGCCGCCCAGTTTCCGCAAACTCTATTACCGACTCACCCTGACCCGACATCTCCATCTGGCCTCAAAATCCCTTCAGATTTTTAAACTTGTAAGGAATCAGATCGGTATCCAGCGGCAGTCGGTATTTGTCCGGGTTCGAGTGATCGTAAGGGATGGTGGGGAAATTCACGACCAGCACATCCTTCGAGCCGATGTTCTCATCCGCGTGCCAGACCAGCCTTGGGATGCTCAGGAGCTGGCGGCGGTGTTCTGACAGAAAAATCTCATTCACCACGCCAAAAGTCGGCGAGTCTGGCCGGGGATCGTAAAGCACCACCTTCATTTCCCCCTGCATCAGGCAGTAGCGGTCCTCGTGGATCTTGTGATGTGCCCAACCCTTCACCCAGCCGGGGCGGATGGTGTAAAAATAAGTGAACACCATCGGGTCAGGATTGAAGCCCCAGCGTGGGTCATACATCTCGCAAACCGTGCCACGGGCGTCCGTGTGCAACACCAGATCGCGAATCACCACGCCCTCGATCAGCCGTCGCCGATCCGCTCCCTCCGCTGTCACAGTGAATCCATCGCGGATGGAGGCTTGGTCGAGTTGGTTGAAATGGTCGGTGCGTTCTTGGGACATTTTCGGATTGGAAAGCCACCACCCTAAGAATCCCCCCGAGTCACTGGCAACCCCGGATTTCCCTCATCTTTCCAGCCGGGCGTCAGATTGTCCGCCAGCCTGTGTATCACCGCTGATAGACCCGCAGCCACGGATTTTTTCCCTCCGCCACCACGAAAATCGACTTCCCGTCCTTGGAAAACGCCACCGACTCGACTTGCCCGAGTCCATGAGCCTCCAACCCCACCGGCTTGCGAGCGAACGCTTCTGCCCAGTTTTCCTCTGGCTTTCGCGGGAAAAGAAAAACTCGGGCGTAAGAAACCACCGCCGCGAGTGAATCACCCGCGCTGATGTCCATGCCCACGGGCTGACTAGAAAACGGAATCACCACGGGGCCGTCCACCGCCGTTTCACCGATCTTCTTGGCGATGAGCACGCCTTTTTTCTGCGGCTTTTCTAGGCGCAGTTCGTAAACCTCCGGCGGCGTCGTGCGCTTGCTGATGAGGATGATTTTCCGCTGAGTCACATCCACCGCGACCGCCTCACAATCCCGCGCACCTCCCTCGTAGGTGAACTCAATCCGCCACGCGGCAACCACCTCACCCGCGAGCTTTTGCCCAGCCGCAGGCAACTTAGGCTCGGGTAAAAAGTGCAGCGAGCACGAGTCACGCTTCGCCGCGTTGTCGCCCGTGTCTGCAACTAACAACCAAGGCTTTCCCTCCCACGTGAACGAAGCGATGTCTTCCCAATCCATGTTTTTCGCGTTTGAAATTTTCACCTTCCCGCCGTCCGCCCCATCCGCGCCCACCAAATGAATCTCCGGGCTACCGCCGCTGTCGTTGATCGCCCACAGGAAATGCGCGTCCCGCGAAGAAACCGCCAAGCCACTCGCTTCCGTGATGTGCGGCGACTGAATCTTACTCTTCAGCTCCGTGAGCTTAAATTCAGCCGCATCCGAAGAGGAAAACCCGTCGAATGTTAGGAACACCATGCACCACCAAAATTTCATCCTAAAAAAGCGTTGTCACCTGCCACGAAGTTTCAAGCGTCAAACATCAAGCGCAGAGGGCATTCTTAGTGGTAGAACTTAAAATTTAAACGTGATCCGATCCTCAGCGAAATGACGGACATGGGGTGTCGCAACCTTCGCAACTTCCTCCTTTCCCATTCGAAAAAGATCCCTATGAAAACCCACATGCCCGCACTCATTCCGTTTTGGCGCAGAATTTTCCTGCTGTGTCTTGCCAGCACCTTGCTCGGGACCGCCGCGCCTCAACATGGCGGCTTGAAATCACTCGAACTCGTCCTCACCAACGAGGGAAAAACGGCCAAAGTCACCGTGCCAGAAGGCGTCAGTTCCGTGACTTTGCAACGATTCCGTGGCAAAGGCGGCTGGGCAAAAGTTGCCAGCCGCGATGCCGTGGCCGCTGGCGTGATGCGCTTCAAGCTACCGGAATCAAAAGGAAGAATTCGCTGGCGGGCGATTGGCCAGTTCGACAAAGCCGTCGGCTCACGGGATAAATTTCCGGACAATTTCTATCAAGGCAGCAACGAATTCGCCCCGTCCAATGCCTCGCCCGGAAGTCATGCGGGCAGCAGCTTCTACAATCGCAGCCTCGGGGTGGAAAGTGACGTGCTAGCCGGCTCTCCCAACGCCCCGATCACCGAGGCCGACATCTGGAAAGTGGATGGTGACACCGTCTATTTCTTCAACCAACTGCGCGGTCTCCAAGTCCTCAATCTCGCAAATCCTGCCGATCCACGCATCACCGCCTCGCTCCGGCTCGCAGCCTCCGGCCAAGATCTCTATCTGCTACCCGGCTCCGGCCCAGACCGCCACCTCGTCCTTCTCACCCGCAACTGGTCAGATAAATCCGGCGAATCCACCCGCATCAACCTTGTCAAAGTCTCCGGCGGCAGTGCCAGCATCACCCACCGCCGCGACGTGGAGGGCTATCTAGCAGACAGCCGCATGTCCGGTAATCGCCTCATCACCGCCACCACCGAGTGGAATTTCTCTGCCGATAAAAAAAGCGAAGAATGGAACTCCCGCACTCGCCTCTCCGAGTGGCTCATCGCCCCCGATACCGCCCCGCTGGCCGATGGAGAAACCCTCGTCAACGGCGATAGCCCGATGATCGCCGCTGGCAACGACTGGCTCGCGCTCGCCGTCTATCCGAACAATCGCTGGGACTCCTCGCTCGTTAGCGTCTTCGCCATCCGCAACTCCGGCCTAGAGCGCATGGCCGCCCCGATCCGCACCGAGGGCGTCATCCCCGGCAAGTTCGCCATCCAGTGGGCTAACAATGTCCTCACCACCGTCTCGGAGCGAAACGAAAGCAAGAACGGTTGGGCACCCGTCACCGTGCTAGAGAACTTCCACGCATGGGCACCAGAGGTCGTCCACACGGCTGTCGTAGAAGACCGCCTCGGCCACCTCCGCCTCGCAGAAGGCGAAAGCCTCTTCGCCACCCGTTTCGCAGGAAATAAGGCCTACATCGTCACCTTCCTTCGCGTCGATCCACTGTTCGTCATCGACCTATCAGACCCGGCTAAACCAAGTATTGCCGGAGAAATCAAAGTCCCCGGCTGGTCCACTCACATCGAGCCGTTAGGCGATCTACTCTTCGCCATCGGCTGGGAGTCGAACACTCCGATAGCTTCGCTTTTCGATGTGGCAGACCCCGCCGCCCCGCAACTCCTCCGCCGTCTCATCCTCGGCGATTCCGCCACCTACAGCGAAGCACTCTGGGATGAAAAAGCCCTCAAAGTCCTCCCCGATGCAGGACTCGCCATGATCCCGCTGAGTTCCTACGCCAAGAAATCCGGCGAGCCGAAATCCGTCGTTCAGTTGATCGACATCGACACCAAGACCCGTGACATTTTCCTACGCGGACAAATTGACCAACAGTTCGACGCCCGCCGCGCAGACTTGCTAGGAAACGCAGTCGTCTCCATTTCCCAACGGAAAATGGTCGCCGCCGATGTCACGGATCGCGACAAGCCATCCATTCTATCAGAAGTTTCCCTGGCTTGGCCCGTGGATCGCGTGTTCGAGGCAGGCGGCTACCTACTCCAGATCGAGGATGGAAATTACTACAGCGGTGGTAACGCGACTTGCCGCATTTCACCCGCCAGTGAGACCGAGAGCATCCTCGCTGAAATCGACCTCGGCAAAGGAACCGTCAAAGCTGCCGACCTCCGCGATGGCAAGCTGCACGTCCTCCGCGACACCACGCCGTTCCCGCAATTTTATCGCTACCTGATCGATAACTTCGCCAACAATCGCGAGGGCAACAAGCTGAGTCTCGACATCTACGACGCATCCGCTTTGCCCGCGCTCACACTGCTAGGCTCGCGAGTCACCACCCTCGAAGAAAGCGGACGCGCCCCCACGGATCAGCTCCTTTGGCCGCAGCCTAACCGCCCCGCTGTCGTGCTTAATTCTCGTTATTCGTGGTACGGTCGCGGGCCTATCGTCCTTCGCTCCGATGCCGCCGTCACCCTCGCAGATGCTGCCCTGCCGCTGGAGGCCAGTTCCATTTCCATCGGTCGCCCCTACTGGATGCCTAACAGTCCGCCGCGCTTGTTGATTTTTGACACCACCGATCCCAAGAACCCTGCGGCTGAAGAATCAGTCCTTCTCGGACCCGATGGCACTGTCTTCACCAATCTAGCAACAGCCGCAGATGGTCTCGTCGTCCTCGGTAGCTCGCAGTGGAAAAACAGCAAGACTGACAAGTGGTTCCCCACTGGCGTCGCACTCCAATCCGCTCGCGTCATCGAGGTGCCTTCATCCGGCTCACCCACCGTGCGGCCTCTGGTCGATCTGCCAGGTGAGCTATTCGCCGTCACCGAGCTCGACCGCGAAGGGTTCCTCGCTTTCACCCGTGGCCCCAACGATGAAAAATCCACACCCGTGCAAGTCAGTGCCTGTGATGGATTCGACGCCTTCTCCATCGCCACGCTCGACACTCCGGCTTACGCCACTCTAACGGCGGGTGATCGCCGCTTGTTCGTCGCTTCCAAAAATGCAGTCCAAGCTCACCGCCTCACAACGGACGGGACATTCGTCGCAGAAACTCCTATCGAAATCGGCTGGACGCCCTACTCGCTGCGTTGGCTCGGAAACAACACGTTGATCGGCGGTAATTGGAACGCCCTCTTTGCCGTAGATGGAAATGGCAGCAACTTAACCAAGTGGAGTTTCCCCACCTGGAATCCCGAAGTATCACGCGCCAGCCTCACGAATAGCGGTGATCTCCTCGTGCCCTTTGGCGAATACGGCGTGGATCGACTCAAGCGTTAATTTGCCGCCGTAGCACAGCCGTCTCGGCCAATACTGTCATTTCGACTGTCAGAAATTAGAAACTCAAAACGAGGCCAGAAAAATTTAGCACCAACTCACAAGAAACTCTCGGGTTGGCCGGTGGATGAGAGCACGGCACGCCATAGCTCACCCATTAGGTCGAGTTGTTTTCCGCCAGCGGCGATCTCGTCGATGGGGACATGGACGAACTGGCCATTGAGGTAGCTGATGACCAGTCCAGTGCGGCCAGACATCGCGGCGTGGACGGCGTGGCGTCCCATGCGGTCGCAGAGAAGTGAGTCTTCGGTGTTCGCAGCACGGCCACGGATCTGATAGCTGGGATTGAAATAACGCATCGTCATCTCGATGCTGCGGGACTTGAAGTGGGCGGTGATCTCGTCACGCAGGAAATGGCCGATGTCGTCGAGCTTGGTATTTCCTGAGGCGTCGGTCTCGCCACTTTTCGTGAGGAGATTTTGTCCTGCGCCTTCTGCGACGACGATGACGGCGTGCTCCTTGAGCACGAGTCGTTGTTCGAGTGCGGCCAGCAGATTTGCGAGTATGAAGGGCTGTTCCGGGACGAGGCAGAAGTTCACATCTTGGCTCGCGACGGTGGCGGCAGCGGCGATGAATCCAGCATGACGGCCCATCAGTTTCACGACGGAAACGCCGTTGTCCACGCTGCGGGCCTCGGTGTGTGCGCTGTCGATGACGCGCACGGCCTCGTCCACGGCGGTGCCGAATCCGAAGGTGCGGGAAACGTGGCGGACGTCGTTATCGATGGTTTTCGGAATGCCGACGACGGCGAGCGGATGGCCGCGTTTTTTCGCCTCATGATAGAGTGCGTGGCCGCCGCGCTGGGTGCCATCGCCCCCGACGGTGAAGAGGATGTCCACTTGCTGGGCGATGAGGAAATCCACGGCGATCCCGATGTCCACCGGTCCACGAGAAGTGCCTAACAAAGTGCCGCCTTTTTTGTGAATCTCTTCAACGACTTCATCGGTGAGTTCGATAGGTGCCTTACCACGCGCGGGATCGAGTCCCTTGTAGCCACCGCGAATGCCGAGCACGGATGGGACGCCGTAACCACGGCGCAGTTCGCGTGTCACGGAGCGGATGACGTTGTTGAGTCCGGGGCAAAGACCGCCGCAAGTGACGATGGCGGCACGAGTCGCGGCGGGATCGAAAAAAAGTTTCGTCCGCGGCCCGGATTTCTCGAACAGCATCAAGTCGTCCGGTGCTACGCCGCCGGGCCACTGGATTTCTGAAGGGATGAGGATCTCGGAGGCATCGCAGGTGGTCAGAGGTGATGAGAATCTCGCCTCGCCGAGCGATGTGATACGCATGGGATTCATACGGAGGTCAGAGCGAATCCACGATGGTTTTCATCATTTCCAGTCCGCGAGGCTGGAGGATTCCCATCCCTTTATCGGGTAAGAACCAGATGCCTTTTTCGCCATCGCGGCAATAGAAGATCTCCACGTCGCCTGGACCTTCTGCCTGATAGTATTTCGAGCTGGGATGGCTTTTGAGGAAATCATTGTAGTGCTCACACCACGGGTCGTTCACGACTGGGAAGCGCAGTTCGCCGATTTTTGTGAGTTCCTCCATCGAAATCGGGCGGATGGTTTTGAGAACTTTCAGGCGGCGGATTTCCCAAGTCTGGTCTGGCCAGTCGTCGTCGTAGCTCATGGTGATTTTAGATAGGTTGGAAGTGTGGAGGCTGGATGAGTTAGATTGAAATGATGCCGAGAATGTGGGCGAGCGAGTGTGGCATAGGAAGCTTTTTTCCTCTCAGCGGATCGGTGTGAAATAAATGTGGGCTTGCTTAGTCGTGAGTGTTTTTTAGAGCATGAAACCCAAGTACTAAATCTACATCGCCATGATCGATCCCAAACTCATTAAGCAATTTCTCGTCGAACCCGGTAGCGAGGTGAAGTTGAAAAACTTCGTCACCGATTGGACTGAAACCGAAGAGGCGAAAGAGCTGGGGATGGATTTCATCAAAGATCGAGCGGCTGAGATTCTAGCAGAAAACCGCAAGCATCTCGATGAGGTGCAAGAGTTGCTCTACGCCAGCGATACGCACTCGGTGCTGTTGATTTTCCAAGCGATGGATGCGGCGGGAAAAGATGGGACGATTCGCCACGTCATGTCCGGCGTGAATCCGCAGGGGTGCCAGGTTTACAGCTTCAAGAAACCTTCTGCTGAGGAGCTGGATCACAATTTCCTGTGGCGTTACATGAAGTCGCTGCCGGAGCGTGGGCGCATCGGGATATTCAACCGCTCGTATTACGAGGATGTGTTAGTTGTGAAAATTCACCCAGAATGGCTCGGTCCCGGTTCGCCCGCGAAGCCGGATAAACACTTCTGGGAGCAGCGCTATGAGGACATCAACAACTTCGAGAAACACCTCGCTCGCAATGGCACGCTGGTCCTAAAGTTTTTCCTGCATCTCTCGAAGGATGAGCAGCGGAAGCGTTTTCTTGGGCGACTGACGGACCCGAAGAAGCACTGGAAATTTTCAGAAGCGGATCTCGCCGAGCGAGAGCACTGGAAGTCCTATCAGAAAGCATTTGCAGACGCGCTGAGTGCCACCAGCACCAAGCGAGCACCGTGGCACGTGATCCCTGCGGATCGCAAATATGTCGCACGCGCACTGGTGGCTGACATCATCGTGATGGCGATCAAGAACCTCGGGCTGAAGTATCCGAGTGTCTCGGAAGATGGAATGGCGAAACTGGCTGCGGCCCGAACACGTCTGGAAAGCGACATGGGCTGAATGAGCTAAGTGGCATGAAGATGAATCCGAAGCGGGAAGACACCACGAATCTGTCGAATCCAACGAATCTGGAAAAAGATCCATGCGGCGGCATCACGCGCATTTCGGGCAGACGCCGAAGAACTCCAGCTCATGATAAAGATTCTGGAATCCAGTTTTTTCCCGGATCTCATTTTCTAACTGATGAACTGGGCAAGGAGCTTTGATTGGCTCGATGCTGCCGCAAGAGGTGCAAATCAGATAGTCACTGTGTTTACCGGGGACCAGCAGGGTGAAATAAGCCGCCCGTTCATGTAAGCCGAGTCGGCGGATGACGCCATGCTCTGTGAGCCGCTGGAGCAGCCTGAATACGGTGGCCTTGTCGCATTGGTCGGTGAGCCGATGGGATGAAGCGAGTTCCGCGAGAGTCATGGGCCGCTTGCTTTCTAGCAGAGTGCTAATGAGTTCTTCGAGGGCTTTGGTTCTACGCAGTCCCGCATCGCGGCAGCGGGTGATGGTTTCTTTGACGATGAGATTCATGACGAACGGTGAGTGCGGAAAATTTTAAAACAAACTCGATTGCGGATCATCCGTCCGCGAGGGAAGTGGAGCACCGATTTTCTCATACGCCGCTGGCATGGCCGTCCGCCCGCGTGGGGTGCGCATGAGAAACCCCTGCATGATGAGAAAGGGTTCGTGGACTTCTTCGAGGGTCGCGGCGTCTTCACCGACGGCCACAGCCAGTGAGTTGAGTCCCACGGGTCCGCCGTTGAATTTGTAGATCAATACTTCTAGCAGTCGCTTGTCCATTTCATCGAGTCCCTGCGAGTCGATCTCGATCATTGCCAAAGCGGCATCGGCGATTTCGCCATTGATTTGGCCCTTGCCACGCACTTGGGCGAAGTCCCGCACCCACCGGAGTAATGCGTTAGCGACGCGAGGCGTGCCGCGTGAACGGGCTGCGATTTCGAGTGCGCCTGCACGCTCGGTAGGCACGTCTAGCAGACCCGCCGAGCGTTCGATGATTTCTGCAAGCTCCTCGATCGTGTAGTAGTCCAGTCGGTTGGCTAACCCGAAGCGTGACCGCAGCGGAGCGGTCAGCATTCCTGAGCGAGTCGTCGCACCGACGAGTGTGAATTTGGGTAAATTGATCTGGATCGACCGCGCCGATGGGCCTGAGTCGATGATGATGTCTAAGCGAAAATCTTCCATCGCGGGGTAGAGATATTCCTCAATGGCTGGGTGAAGGCGATGGATCTCGTCGATGAAGAGGATGTCGCCTTTTTGGATGTTGGTGAGGATTCCTGCTAGGTCGCCCGCCTTTTCGATTTGCGGCCCCGAGGTGGTGTGAAGCTGCGTCCCCGCTGCGCGGGCGATGAGGTTGGCGAGGGTGGTTTTCCCCAGCCCAGGCGGACCGGAGAGTAAGACATGGTCCAGCACGTCACTGCGTTGGCGGGCAGCCTCTAACATGAGAAGGATGCGTTCCTTCACTTTTTCCTGGCCGATGAATTCAGAAAACGCCGGTGGCCGCAGCGAGACATCGAACGACGTGGCGGGCGCGGCGGTGGTTTGTTGGTAAAAATTCTCTGACATCAGCTTCCGCCGCGAATTGGAGACGAGTAGAACGCCGGAGAGAAGTGCGGATTTCAGGGAAGCGGGGCAGAGCAATCAAACGAGGGATTGTTCCACTGTGAATCGACACCAAATGACTCGAATGAAAATTTGATTCCTCAATCCAGATCCGAAAATCCCTGTCGATTCGCGGCAAACATCTGATCCGGGTTTGTGGATGTTTCCTAGCCCAAGCCTGCTCCCCCAGAGGTTTCGAGGTAGTTTCACTCCGCGACTGGCAGGAACTCTGGCAGGTTTCCTACGGCTCCTGCTAGGCGGGGATTTGCTTCCCATGCGGTGCGATCACCGATGATGCGTTTCCACATTCGGCTAAGTTGGTTCGCGTGGTTTTGGGTCGGGTAGATTACTTGCAGGCGGTTGTTTTTGCGTCCTGCGTCGATGATCCAAGAAATCGCGAGGCGGCTGTCCACGGCGTCTTTCTTGCTGCCCCAGATGCGGGTTTCGGGAAACCGGAGATCACCGAGCCATGCGCCTTTGATGTTAGGGCGGGCGAGCCAATAGCCGTCAGTAATGGTAGTGAGGGTTTTGGTTTCCGGAAGTGCGGCGACTTCGGCGAGTGATTCACGGTTTTTCGGATAGATCGTCCATCGCACGGGAGTTTGTTGGCTTTCAAAAACGGTGCGATAGCCGACCCAGAGTTCGTCGCCGCGATCCACGACGGAGCGCCAGAGGAGGATGTTGAATGAGGCGGGGGATTCCATCCGGCGTTGGTGTACGGTGCCACGCCGCTTGAGGTCTGCGTCGAATCCTGCGGAGGTGATGAATTTCATTCCCGAAGCTAACAGGACGTAACCAACGGTGAGGCCGAAGCACCAGTGGGCGAGTTTTTTCTGCTTCGATAGCGGGGGCTGTTTCTTGGCGCGAGATTTTTTCACCACAGGGGTTTTGAGAAATGCGAGCCAGAGGGCGGTGACGACCAGTGGCGCGGAAAACAGGAAATCTGGCTGGTGAAGTAGATTGAACGTGAATCGTTTCACCTCGAAGGGCCACAGGATGGCCGCGCCTGCGGTGGAGAAACAATCCACCAGCACATGCGCTGCCCAGACGGCGAGGACGAATTTGGCAGCTTCCACTTTGCTGACTTTTTCGCGTTTCCAGAGTGCGGCAAGGCCGTGAGCGATGGCCCATGTCCCCAGAAGAATCGTGGGCAGGGAATGTGCGAGCGCTTGGTCGGTGGCGAGTTCGCGGGCGGTGTCGAGAAATGGCGAGAGAGCGTTTTCTAGCAGCTCTGGCAGGATTCCGAGAAACGCTCCACACGCAAGTGCTCGCTTGCCGAGACGTTTGCCCATCATCAGCTCACCGATCCACGCGCCCAGAGCTGCTTGCGTCACCCAATCCACGGAGGCGAAGATGCCGGGAAATCGGATTTGGGAAACTGGAATTTTTGATTGTGGATATTGATTCGCGGCTCCCTAAAGCCCAATGCCCGGTAAAGCTCTGCCCGGCGCACGCCACGGCATTTTTCAAAAGCCATCTCCCACCGAGTGTCGTAGCTCGAATCGACTGGCCATTTCTAGCAGTTTTTCCCGGTTCGTTCGTGCAATCCAGTCTCCAGCAGGCGCACTCAGACTTGTTGTTTTCCGTGCGGATTGGGACGATGGAAATCTTGCTCTACCTCCTTTCCGACCATCAAAGCACGCCGGACCCGAGTAAGCCGCTGAGATTGCTCAGTTAAATGACAGAAATTTTCGCTCGCCATCATAAGGCGCACGAATGTGAATCGTTCTCCAACTCATGAAACTGACCCGGCAAAATTCAGGCATTAAAGGAGTTTCTCGAATGTTCCCGCCGATAATAACCAAACTCTGGCAGCGATGAGTCTTCAAGAGCTTGAAACGCGCCACCGGGACTCGTACCGTGATTGTGAATTGCGTTTCAAGCGTCTCTGACATTCCCGAGTGCGGTGATGAAAAATTGCCTCGTGCTGGGGTTGCGGGGCGGAAGATCTAATAACCATCTTTAGGATTTGACCACCTTCGCCTGACGGAAAATCAATTTTTATTTGGCCGAGTTTTTGAATCGGAAAAACGGTCAAATTCATCGCCGCCACCGGATGCGCGTGGATCAGCGGTGGCTTTCAGAGCAGCCATCAGGCGAGAATCGAGATCCTTGACGATGCCTGTGTGAGCGGGATCTTCCGCAAGATTTCTCAGTTCAAATGGATCTAGCCGCAGGTCATATAACTCGCAAGCCGGGCGTTTCCCAAAAGCGAACTCCGCAAAGGGTTTAACCGTTGGATCATCGCAATGGGTGACGAGAAATGCTTTTAGCGGGCCACTGTCGCAATCCGAGTAAGCCGCGTAAGTGTCTGTTGCGATTTTCTCGAAGCTAGGAAGTGGCTCTGCGGGTGGATCTCCCGTGGGCCAACGGTCGGGTTTGAAATTACGGATGTAGTGGAAATTTTTAGTTAGAATTGTCCGCATCGGGTAGCCGACATTCTGCTGTGAGCCGTCCGTGCGCCCGCTTCCAGCATGACGTTCCTTCGCAGTTAGAGTGTGATCGCGCGTCGGATCAATCTGCCCGGATTTTTCGGATCGTAAGAGCGGCATCAGACTGCGCCCCGTCATTGTCGGCGGTGTCTTTAGATCAGCAGCTTGCAGGAAAGTAGGAGCGAGATCGCTGAGGCAAACAAAGTCTTCCAGAATTCGTCCGCCTTTGACTTGCGCACCCCAACGAATCGCGAGTGGCTGATGCGTGCCACTTTCGTAGCAGGTGGACTTGGAACGTGGAAACGGCCAACCGTTGTCGCCAGTGATGACGATGAGGGTGTTTTCAAGTTCATCTGATTTTTCTAACGTTTCAAGAATCTCGGCGCATTGTTGGTCGAAGCGTTCGACTTGATGCAGGTAGTCAGCGATGTCGCTACGTGAAATCTCATTGTCTGGCAGATAGGACGGAACGAAAATTTTCGCGGGGTCGATGCCAGACTTGATACCAGCTCCCGGGATGTAAGGCCGATGCGGCTGGTTGCTACCAAACCAAAAACAGAAGGGCTTCCCCGGTGGTCGGGCATCGAGAAATTTAGCGAAGTCCTTGAACGCCGGACCAGCGGCATTGTGAGGACGACCCTCATCAGAACCAGGGCCGTAGCCTTTGCCGGTAAGTCCGATGAAATAACCTGATTTCTGCAACAAATCTGGATAGACGGGGAACTTCACGGGGATGTGTCCGCGCAAGTTCGCCCCCTGCTCTAACCGCCATGGCCACTGACCCGTCAGAATGGCCGCGCGTGATGGCGAGCAAGAAGGCGCGGCGGCGTGTGCGTTGCGAAACAACACTCCTTCTTTCGCGATGCGGTCGAAGGCCGGGGTTTTGATTCCCTGCCCAGCCCAGTGGGTTTCCGACAGATAACCCCAATCATCGGCGATGAGGAAAAGAATGTTCGGAGGCTTTGGAGCTGCGGCTTGCAGCGACCCTAGCAAAAAAACGCAAAGTCCGAGATGCCTGAGAATGAGACGAATCATCTTAGTTTCTGTTTTGCTTCCCCTTGCGCGAAGGCTTCTTCGTATCCGAATCGGGATTCATTTTGTGGAGCAGTGCCTCGTCTGGGCCACCGCCAAATTGCTTCCAGTAGAGTGCCTTCATCGGATTGAGCATGGGGCCGATGGCGTCTTCATTGACTAACAGCGGCTGCACGTCGGTCCACCATTTCTCGTATGCGGCGCGAAGTTCAGCGACGACTTCGGGATGCTCGGCGATGACGTTCTTCGTTTCTCCTGGGTCGGTTTTGAGATCGTAGAGCTGTTTGTTTTCGACGAGAGTAAAGCGTGAGTTCTGAATTGAAGAGTTAGTAAACTGCGCCTCCTTCGCTTTTCCTTTGGCCCACCTACCGACGTGATGGACGAGGATGCGGTCTGGCAAACTGGCTTTGGAATTTTTCAAAACAGGAAGCAAGCTGCGGCCCTCGACTTGCAGCTTCACCTCGTCGGCGAGTGTCGCACCAGTGATTTCTGCTAGCGTTGGGAACAAATCGAGATGTGCGCTGAACGTGTTATTTTTCGAATCAGCAGAAACTCCCCCGGCGGGCCAACGAATGAAGCATGGCGTGCGAGTGCCACCCTGATAGACCGTGCCTTTGGTGCCTCTCATGCCCGCGTTGAAAAACTTCGCGCCAGCCGTGCCGCCGTTGTCTGAGCCGAGGTAGATGACCAGCGTGTTGTCCTCGATTTCCCACTCTCTGAGCTTGGCAAGCAGCTTGCCGAAGTTGCTATCGACGTTTTCGATCATGCCAAAAAACTTCGCGGTGCCTAGATCCACGCCCGGTTTGCCGAGATAGTGTTGGTAGTATTCCTGCGGCAGAACATGCGGGGCGTGAGCTGCATTGAGCGAGACGTAGGCGAAAAACGGCTGCTTCGATTCGCGCTTTGCATCCATCCATGTGATCGCCTGCTGGAAAAATAAATCCGTGCAGTAACCTTGGGTTTTTTCGAACTTGCCGTTATGCCAGAGCACGGGATCAATGTTAGAATTTCCGGGTGCATCACCGCAAGAGCCGGGATAGGTCTGCCCAATACCGCCGCCGCCGTGAATGAAAACTTCATCAAACCCGCGATTTTCCGGGCGATAGGCATCTTCATCACCGAGATGCCATTTGCCGAAAATACCACTGGTGTAGCCCACAGAATTTAGCATCTGGGGCAAGGTGTAGGTTTTTAAACTCATCCGCTCACGTTCGAGAATGGTGTGCGTGACTCCGTTTTTGAACTCATGCCGACCACTCATCAGCGCGGATCGACACGGCGCACATGTCGGGCTCACGTGAAACTGCGTCAGTAGCAAACTCTGCTTTTTAAAAGCATCCACCGACGGTGTCCGTGCGATGGGACTACCGAGACAGCCGTAGTCGCCATAGCCGACATCGTCCGGCACGAC
Organism: Luteolibacter sp.; assembly: GCA_031414935.1. Lineage (GTDB taxonomy): Bacteria > Verrucomicrobiota > Verrucomicrobiia > Verrucomicrobiales > Akkermansiaceae > Luteolibacter. The sequence goes on along the minus strand of JANOQR010000314.1, from coordinate 31,147 downwards.
GAGAATAATGTTAGGTTTGGAGGCTCCCGTCGCCAAGACGCAATTCAGCAGATAGAGAAACAAGGCGAGTGATCGGTTCATGGGAATTACTCGAACAAAGCATCGAGTTTTTTTTGAATGTCGGGACCAGCTTTTCCGTAAAATTCATCGGCACTTGCAGTCTCGCCACTGAGTTCCAGATAGATTCCAGCTCTGGCTTGTGACTCGATTTCCGTGGGGCGCAGTTTCGCGGCGAGCCGTGCAAGCAAGGCATGATCGGCGGTCGTGAGCTCGCTCAAAACGAAGGACGCTTGTTGATCGCCAGTCATGGATTGGAAGACCAATTTTTGATCCTTATCGACTTTAGCCAACCAAACTTTCGCCTGTGCTTTTGAGAGTGCTATCGGCAAGGGTTTCAACTCGCCACCGTGGTTTAACTCTGCCAACACGGTAAGTAGAGAGTCATCTAGCAAGACGCGATTTTCTGCGGAAATCGTGCGAGCTTTGCGTCCGCTGCTGATCGTTTCTTCGACGGGTGCTGACCCGGAACGACGAGGTGCGCCAGTGATTTGCAGGTGCTTTTTCTTGAGTGAGAGAATGAGTGCAGCGCAGGCAGTGGGAAGATTACGCGTGCCGTAAACGTGATCGGTGGAAGCGTAGTCGCGGCCCGGCATGACGACGAAGCCGCCGTCGTGAGCTTGTGCCATGATGAACCACCACTTGATGCCTTCCATGTATTCGCGGAAGTCCTTTTCGTCTGCTAGACCCGCCCCGAGACTACCCCACAAGACGTGGATGTGGGTAGAAGCGTGACCATCTAGCAGCCCTTTGTAACTTTTCGCGGCACCCGTGGCGAGGAAGTCGGAAACGAAGCCCCAAGACTTTTCGCCACCATTTCCGATCGAGTGGGCGAGAGCACCGACTCCGGTGCGGCCAAAGTGATCGCAGGATTTGCCGTCGTGCTGATAGGGCTTGGTCGGCTCTGGGGTGAGCATGGTGCGGATGACAAGGCGCAGGTTTTTTCCCATGTCATAGACTTTGTTCGTCGCCTTTTCTTTGGCTAGCCAGTCCGTGGGCTTGTAACGAGGATCGCTTTTGGTGGGCCATTTGATGGAGTATTCGCCGATGCCTGCCATTCCTTCCTCGCAAAGGTAGCCAATTCCTAAGGGACTATTTTTCGGCGGCCCGCTTGGTTTTTCCAACTCGATGACGGCGTGGTCCCAGTCCTTAAAACCGTAGTCCACCGCGCCACTTGCGTTCATGGAACCGAGGTAAGACTGATAGGTGCGCTCGTGTGCGGGGGTGGCGTAGGGGAGTCCGGCTTCTTTAAAAATACTCATGCCTAACATGATGAGTCCGCCGGGCATCGCCATGTCGCCGTAGCCTTTGGGGCCACCTGCCGCCACGCGTTGTTGGATGGCGGGAAATGGCTTGTGCGAGAAGCCGCCGCTGTCGGGAGTTTGGCCGAGTAAAAGGCAATGGTTGAGCGACTCGATGGCGGGCAGCAGGCTTCTATCTTTGGTGAGGAGGTAGTATTCGCCCATTAGAATGCCATCGTAGCCGTAGCTCCAAGCGGGGAAACCAGCTTCGTTGTTAGGATCGTAGCGTTTCTTTCCATACTCGCTCATGATGTCCTTCACGAGTGAATCGTATTTCTTATCGCCACTGGCCATGAGCGCGAGAACGGAGGCACTGTGTGTTTGGACTTGGCTCTCGAATTTTCCTGCACGTTTGTATTCGTCCGCTAGGAAATCGCAGAGATCGAGCATGAGCTTATCGGAGCGCGGGCAGTCGAATGGCCATGTTGGGGAAAATTTTCCGAGGGCGGGAATCTGGATGGTGACAACTTTTTCCGCGCTTTTGTTACCGCCGGGCCAGATCGTTAGAGCGAGTTTACCGTCTTTACCTTGGCTGTCTTCGATGAGTTTGGAAATGTCCAGCATCGGGCCTTCCCAGCCGCCACGGCCTCGGCTGCCGCGCCCGAAGGTGTGTGGCACGGTTAGTTTTTTGCCGTTGGCTCCTACTACGATGTCGTCGATTTTTATCAGACCGTCAGCCGGCGAGTTTTTGAAAACATACTTGATCGTTAAATACTCGGGATGCTCGTGTGTGATTCGCGCCCGCAGGCCAGTGGGGCCGACATTGAGGAACCAGCCAGTCCCGAGATCCTCCGCAACGGCGCGATCATGCCAGCCGTTTAGCTTGAGATTCCATGGCCAATCGCCTTTTTCGTTCACGGCGGATGCCGATGCAACAGTAAGGCTCCAGAAGCCCAGCAATTTTAGGAGAGTTACTTGGATTTTCATCATGAAAAATCTAACTTTACATGAAGAATTCCTTGATCGGCCCGGTCTGGTCGAACTTGAGAGAGGCATCGAAGTCGCCGAAGTGCTTGATGGGATTTCCGTATGCGTTGAGAATGGTGGTGTACCAGTTGCCGAGGGTTTTGTGACCTTCTGTGCCCCAATAAGGCAGGCGGATGTAGCGACGACCAAGGTTGAGTTTGGCGTTTTTCCCGGACATGACGACGAAGGGAAACTCGGTGCCATGACTGTGGTGAGTCTCCCCTGAGTCTGGAAAATAACAGAGCATCGTGTTATCAAACATCGTGCCTTGGCCTTCTGGGACGCTCTTCAGGCGGGTGACGATTTTGTTGACCAGCTCCATGTGGTGGCGCTCGGTGCGGCGACGGATTTCATCGGCAGGGAGTCCGGCGATGACTTTGCCATGGCCGACATCGTGCATCCCGACTTTCTCATCCTCGATGCCGGTGATGCCGGTGTAATCGTGGCCAAGCTCGTCCACAGTGAATGCGACGACGTTGGTTAGACCGGAAATCAACGAGGCAAGAAGCACCTCGGTGTGGCCGAACTGGCGGGTGAAGGTGTCCATGTCGTTCGTCAGATACTTGCTTTCTAGCTTGGGGACATGTTTGCGGACGACGTCGGCCATGAGATCGATTTTGCGGTTTCGCTCGCGGATGTCTTGGATGGAGTTCGCGTAGTTTCCGACTTTCTTTTGCTCGATACCGGCGAGGTGCTTGGCGAGTTCGGTTTGATTACCAGCGGCGAATTCTAACACGCGGCGTTCGAGTTGGTATTTGACCTGATCGCTCTTATCCGCAGAGACTGATTTGAAAATTTCCTGCACCGCGATGCCGGGGCCGCCAAATGCGTAGTTGGCTTGTTGCGGACCGCGAGCGGAAAATCCTTTGGCGATGCCATCCAAGCCACCGCGAGCATTTCCTCCGCCAGTGGGGAAACACGCCAGCTCGATGTGCTCCATCGGCGATGGGAAAAGTTTGGCTAACTCGAAATCCACAGTGGCCCACTTGATCGAGCTGGCGCGTTCGTTTGCTTTGTAAACTCCGAGTGACGAGCACCATGAGTGATGGCCAGTGGTACACATTTTTCCAGAGAGTCCTTGGAGAATGGTGAGGTTTTCCTTGTGCGCTTCCAGCGGGCTCATCCATTCGGGGAGCGTGTGCTTGTCGAGATCGACCTCGGATGCGGCGTTGCGTTTTTCTAACTCCATCTCCTTCGGACCGAAGGAGGGAGGCACCATGACTTTCGGAAATAGACCGTTGCCACGGTGCATGAAAATGAAGCGCATCGGCGGAGTTCCGGCGGGAGTGAGACGCAGTGGAGCTGCCGTGAGGCCAGGCAGCGAAAGTCCGCCCATGGCGAGAAAGGCATTTCTGAGAAAGTCGCGTCGGTTGTTCATGGTATTTGCAGTTCTGGTGCGTAAATACGCTTATTCGAGTTATTTGCGATAAATAAATGAGTCGGAAGTCAGCAGGGAAACGATGACTGCTTTGAAACTGCCGCCGCTTTCAACGTAGGCTTTGTCTGCATCCATCAGGGTCTTTGAGTCAGAGAGCATTTCGTTGCGGCCCATGTAGTAGCGGAATGCATGACGAATGATGGATTGGCGAACTCGCACAGATTTTGACAAGCGCCCGATTAGATCAAGTGCACTCGTCACGAAACCATCCAAATTAGGATCACCCGTGCCTTCTAACTTGCCGCTCGGATCAACAGGTAGAGTTTTGTAAAAATTCATTCCGCCGTCTTTGCTAATGATATTTTCAGGATGCTCGAGTGGTTCGGCTTTGCGGAAGCGACCAAAGTCATCATACATTTCAAATGGCAAGCCCACCGGATTCATATACTCATGGCATTTGATGCATTCCGGTTTGCCTGTGACCATTTCAAGACGCGAGCGAAGGGTCTTTGAGTGATCTTCGGGGACGACGGCATCCACGGTGATCGGGATGTCAGGAACGCGACCCGCAAGCAGTTTTTCGCGAATCCACCGACCACGTTTCACAGGATGCGACTCGGTATTGAGAGAATGCGCGATGAGCCACGCAGGATGAGTCAGGATGCCTTTGCGATTTTCTAATTTGAACGGTTGGACGGTTTGATAGTTCAAAAATTGATCGTCGCCATACTTACCACCGGCTCCAGGAGGTGAAGGTAAGTTATAGATTGGCGTGTGCCACATCGTGTTTCCATGTTGCCAAGGAAGCATATTGAACGGTGTGTTTCCTTTACCAAAAGTGAACTCGAAGTGAGTCATGCATCTTGTCAGTGTGTTGCCGTGATTGCCCGCTTTCTTCTCCGTACCGGGCACGATACCGAGCGTCTTTTTCAGCATCTCTTCGTTAGCCTTGATGACTTTATCAGGATCTTTTTTCCAGTCGGTGTTTTTTAGCTGATTATAGACAGTTCGCCATTTCTCGATGACTTCACTGCCAGCTTTGTTGTCCATATTATGAAATACGAAAAACTCATCCGTGGTGAGCAGAGTTTTGAAAACATCTTTGTCATTCTGAACGCATAAGTTCACTACGCGGTCAGCTTCATCGACTAGGAAGCCCGGTGTTCCCAAAGTGCCTCGATCTGCATTTCTGAAGAAGCGGCCACCTCGTTCCACATCTTTGAAAATTTTAGTCGCATTTGGATAGCCGAAGAACTCGCGAAAAAACCGAATGATTTTCGGATGCGAGGTGACTGTGGATGTGAGATGCATTCCGCCCACGCCAGGATCGATTTGGCCGCGATAGTAGTTCTGGTCTGCGAGAAGTCGTGCGACTTCACGTTTGAAATCTTCTTTGGATCTGAGGTCGCCTTTCTCCGCCGCTTTTAGCAATTCCGCATCCGGGCCGCGATCTCCCATGGCATAGGAAATGGCGTAAGCTGCCTCTCGCGGAGATAGCGTTTTCCTGCCTGCTTGGTCTGCCGAACCTTCACCAAACTCCAGCCGGTAGAGAAACTCGGACTCGAGTAAAACCGTAACTAACATTTGCCGCAGGCCCTCAGTGTTGCCGCCGATCTCGATGGCAGAATTTGTCAGCTCCAAATACTTCGACATTTCCGCATCCGTTGGATCGCGGCGCAGCACGCAGTTAAACTGTGTCTGGATGGCGTCGGATATCTCTTTTTTGGAAGGCTCTGATTTACTGAGGATGATCTTCTCGAAGGCTGGCGGCGTCTGACGGGGCGACCACTTGTCTCTCGGATCAGGAAAATCATTAGCGGCGAGTTCGCCATTTTTCACACGAGCTGGGCGGATTTGTTTATTGGAAATCCACTCAGCGTTGGTGAGCATTACCAGCAAGTTTCCACCATCGAGTGCGATGTTGTCATAATCTCGAATCCCAGAAGCATCTGGCAGCAAGAATGGATTCGTTACACCGAATAACGGACGCTCACGCTCCTTGCCTTCTAGCCCGAAAATATCGAAGACTCGCTGGTCAAAAATTTGTGGATTTACTAACCAACGGCGTGCTGGGGTAAAGGCGAGGTCGGTGATTTTTCCGCTAAAGAGTTTCTCGTGATCGACATAATTTCCATAAGACGGATAGCGGAGTTTATCTTCTAGCTTGGAGGCTTTATGGGTGTGGAGTTCTTCCCATAGCCATGAGCCGAGTTCCCTGCGTTCTTGTTCGGAAGGCTGGCTCTTCTTTTTCGGCGGCGGCATTTGCTTCAGATAAACCTGCTCTTGGACGCGGTTCATCATGTCCAGCCTCGTGCTCAGTGAGAGCTCACCCAGATTATCTAACCGGACGTCACCTTTCTGCGTGTCCTCGTCGTGACAAGAGAAGCAATGCTGATCGAGAATCGCCTCAGCACGAGGATTCACAGTGAAAGCCGGATCTCCCGCCGCCATCACTGGCCCGGTAGCCAAGAAGGCCGCTGCGAAGGCGAAAATAAGGAATCGTTCGGTCATTTTACTGCTTTTTATGAGCCTGCCATGGTCTGTGCCACTTGAACCTGTCACGGCATCTGGTTCGGACCGCGAGGGATACGGCAGAGTGTAACCACTGCCTTTCAGCAAGATTTCATTCTAAAAAATCATCCTCAGTCGTCAGGGAACCAGCGACCTACTTTACCGTCTCGACTTTCTCCGATTTCGACTTCTTTCCCGTAGCCTTGAGCTTCACTTCCAAATCCTTCCACTGGGAGCGACTGACGATGTAGCCGATGCAACCGTCATAACCGCAACGGCAGGGATGATCCTCGTAGCACTCCACGTCGAAGCCGTAGTCAAAGGTAAGCTCATCGCCCGGATAAATGTCTGCGAGGGAATGGATGAAAATTTTTCGCCCTTCGATCCATGCTTCGCAGTTCGGATTGCATGAATGGTTAATCAGTCGCGCGGTGTTCCATGGCACGTTGCCATCGATATCATAACGCTTTGAGAGGGTGAAAATATAAACTGCCGCACCGCCTGTTTCCACCGAGTTCTCGTGTTGGGAAACGCCACGTTTTTCGCTCTCCTTCTTGTCGATCAGCTCGCCGACGTATTCGATGATCTTGGTCTCCTTCGCGATGAAATTCGTCGCGTAAACCCCATGACCATGGATCACAGAACCACGCACTTCACACAACTCGCTCTGACCGCGATTCCAGAGTTCAAGCAGCTTGCGATGAAGTTTGTTAGGATCGGATTTCGGCTTTTTCTTGGGCATGGGCGGCATACTGACGAGCTTCGCGTTTTTCAATAGGAGGAAGTTTCAAGTCTTGCGGCAGATTGAAGAACAGCCCGCGCAGCTCGTTCACCGACAGGCCCGAGCCGTCGATAAAGGTCCAGTTGTTTTTCCCTTTCTCTGAAATCGCGACCTGAAAACCCACACTCTCGATGACCAGCACCTTCTCGCCTGGGCGGGTGATCCGAAATTTCGTGACCGTGGGAATCAGCAACATCCACTGGCTAAAAACAAGGTTCTCCACTTCCTGACCGTTGACCTTTTCTACCTTCTTTCCCGCGCCCACTTCGTAAGAACGGGGCTGTCCTTCCGGCTTGAAGGAAATGATGGTGATGCCTTTTTGCACCATCTGTTGGGCCACTCCAGCAAGCTCCTTCTCTAGCCGATCCATCCCACCCAGACGCTTGGCAGTGCGCTCTTTCCACAGTGGATTCATCCTCTCCACCGCGACCTGGTAGCGGCCCAGCTCCACTTCATTGCCGAGGCTCTCCACCGCCGCGACAGCAGAAGCCACCACGTCTGGCGGAGCCATCTGGGCACTCGTCGGTGGCGCGTTGTCCTTCGCCGCCCCGATCTTCGGAAGCGGCGCCAAGGGCGGCGGCGTTTCCTGACCGGGAAGCAAGCCGCTAGTCAGCACCACCACGCCCAGCGCGAAAATAAAATCCATTGGTTTCACGGGGAAATGGATGCCCGCTGGTCCCTGATCCGTCAAGCTCGCCTGAATTCCGCTTGGATTTCCCAAAGGCTTTGCCTAATGCTCTCCGCCCCATGGCGAAACAGGCACTCGGAAAAGGACTTGGCGCACTCATTAAAAAAAGTGTCACCACCGCAGAGACGGACGCCTCTAACACGTCAGACCACTCCAAGCGCGTCCGCGAAGTGCCGCTCGACATGATCGTCCCTAGTCCGCTGCAACCTCGCGTCCATTTCATCGAATCTCCACTCGATGACTTGATGGAATCGATCCGCCAGCACGGCATCATCCAGCCGCTCATCGTGCGTCCCGTCGCGGGCAAGCTCGAACTGATCGCCGGCGAACGTCGCTGGCGTGCTTCGCGCAAACTCGGCCTTGCCACCGTGCCGGTCATTGAGCGTGAGGCTTCGGATCGTGACGTGCTAGAAATGGCACTCATCGAGAACCTCCAACGCGAAGATCTCAACCCCATGGAAGAAGCGGCTGGCTACGTCAGACTCGCCGAGGAGTTTTCCCTCAAGCAGGATGAAATCGCCACCCGCGTCGGCAAATCCCGGGCCAGCGTCGCCAACGCCATGCGCTTGTTAGGGCTTCACTCGGATGTGCAACTTCTCGTCGCCCAAGCCCGCCTAACCGTCGGCCACGCCAAAGCCATCCTCGCCATCAAGGACCGAGATTCTCAGCTCCTCGCCGCCGATCAAATCATCCGCCGCCAGCTCACCGTCCGCGCCACCGAGAAACTCGCGCAGTCATTCCTCAACGGCTCATCCACCGATCCCAACGAAGCAAAAAAATCCCCCGCAGCTCGCGAAGTGGACATCCACGTCCGCGCCATCACCAATCGCCTCCGCGAACACCTCGCCACCCACGTCGCGATCCAACACTCGGCGAAAAAGGGCAAAATCGAAATCGAATACTACGGCGACGACGACCTCCAGCGGCTCATCGAGCTGATCGGCTTGCCCAACAACGACTGAGCAAATCTATGGACCGCTCCCGACATGTCGGCCAGTGAAGAGGAAAACTAACGCGCTCCCCCGAAACGAATCGGTTGCCAGCAAGCGCGATCCCGGTATGCTCCGCGCCCCGGCAAAAGTCGCCGGTTCTTCAAAATGAATCATCCCCATGTAGCGATCGTAGGTGCGACAGGTGCCGTCGGTGTCGAAATGCTTCTTTGCCTCGAACAGCGCAATTTCCCACTCGGAAACCTCACACTGCTGGCCTCCGCCCGATCCGCTGGGAAAAAAATGACCTTCCGTGGCGAGGAAATCACCGTCGAGGAACTTACTCACGAATCCTTCGCCGGCGTGGACATCGCGCTCTTCAGCGCAGGTGGCAGCATCTCGTTAGAGTTCGGACCATCTGCCGCCGCTGCAGGTGCCGTCGTCATCGACAATTCCTCCGCTTTCCGCATGGACGCCGATGTGCCACTCGTCGTGCCTGAAATCAATCCCGCTGCCGCGAAAAACCGCCCGCGCGGCATCATCGCGAATCCCAACTGCACCACCATCATCTCGCTGATGGCTCTGGCACCGTTGCACGAAGCATTCGGCCTGCGCTCCATCATCGCCTCGACCTATCAGGCAGTTTCCGGCTCTGGCGCACAAGGTATCATCGAGCTGGAGGAACAGATGAAAGCTATCAATGCCGGCGAACCCGTCGTCCAAAAAGTCTATCCGCGGCAGATCGCCTTCAACGTCATCCCCCAAGTCGATTCCTTCACCGAAAACGGCTACACCAAGGAAGAGCTCAAGATGCTCAATGAAGGCCGGAAAATTATGGATCTACCCGACCTCCGCGTCTCCTGCACCTGTGTGCGAGTTCCAGTCTATCGGTCACATTCCGTCTCCATCACCGCCCAGTTCGAACGCCCCGTGAACGCCGACGCTGCCCGCGCCGCATTCGCCGGCAAACCCGGCGTGCAAGTCGTGGACGACATTTCAAACCGCGTCTTCCCCGTCCCGCTCGACACCACCGGCAAGGACGATTGCCTCGTCGGCCGCATCCGCAAAAACCTCGTCTTCGACAACGCCCTCGATCTCTGGGTCGTCGGCGACCAAGTCCGCAAGGGTGCCGCGCTCAACGCCGTGCAGATCGCGGAGATCCTCTAAAAAGGCCCGACTCGAATAGAATCCTTCAATGCAGTGTGGGACTGCCTGGCAACGGGCAATCCACGCCGTGGAATCGTTGAAAAAACCAGTTTCTTCTCTCCTCAGCCGTCCCTCCGGCTTCGATTCCGCTCCAGACCATTTCCCGGGCGGTCGCCATCATGTCGAATCCCATCAACAGCCGCTCTTCCGGCGTCTTGCCCATCATCGCGGCGAAGATCATGGCGTTGATCTCCGGCGCGGTGTCCTTCACGGCAAAACCCGTGTCTGCCAATCTGTCAGGAAAAATACGACGGATCCTGCTCATCCTTCGATCCAAACACTCCGACAGGAGTGACTCGATGAGGATTGTAACGGATCCCGAAGTCCTGCTGAAACACGGTGACGAGCATCGCCATGCGGTAGCATGGCAGCTATGGCTACAGCCCAACGGCGGCGTTTCGCCCTTCGCAAAAATTCTTCTTCGATTTGCTGCCGTCTTTGCTCCTTGCATTTCTACATTGTCAAAACGATGTAAAATCTTGGATCCAGTGCCAGCCATTTCATTTAACAAAAATTGCTGCTGCGCGTCCTTTACGCTCCGCGTTTCACTTCGCTATATCTGTGCCGCTCCCCTCTCAATGGATACGCCGAAACGCAGAGGGAAGACGCAGAGGAACACTCCAAATTTATCTTCCCTTGGCGTTCTTGGCGTCTTGGCGGTTCAAATTGATCCCACTCTGCCCGGTTTACTGATGATCTAATTCCAACCATGATCTCCATCCCGCCGCCTGCAAACTTCGCCGATTGGCGGAACACCGCCCGCGCCATGTTAGGCGACGGAGTACAGCCGCAAAACATCATCTGGCAGCGCGACGCAGAGGAAAATCTCGGCTTTTCCACGCCCGCTCCCACGCCGTCACTCGCCAGCCCGATGAAAGTCCCCGCCGCCTTCATGGACATGGCGGAAACCGCGAGCTGCCATCGCTCCGGCGTCCAGTGGTCGCTCCTCTACTCCGTCCTCTGGCGGCTCACTCACGGCGAACGCCACCTGCTCCACATGGCTGCCGATTCCGAGATCCGCCAGCTCCAGTCCATGCTCAAACACATCGGCCGCGACTGCCACAAAATGCACGCCTTCGTCCGCTTCCGCAAAGTCGGCGAATCCCCCGAAACGGGCCGCGAGCAATTCGTCGCTTGGTTCGAGCCAGACCACAAAATCATCCGCCTGAACGCCTCATTTTTCCGCAAACGCTTCACCAACATGGACTGGTCCATCCTCACCCCAGACGAGTGCATGCACTGGGACGGAAGCACCATCCACTACACGCCCGGCGTCACAAAAAACCAAGCTCCCACCGCAGACGCCCTCGAAGAACTTTGGAAATCCTACTACAAAAGCATCTTCAACGTCGCCCGCGTGAAGATCAAAGCCATGCAGTCCGAGATGCCGAAAAAATACTGGAAAAACCTCCCCGAGGCCGAACTCATCGAGTCACTCATCGCCAGCAGCAACCAGCAAGTCGGCGACATGCTCACCAACACCCTCTCCCCCGAAAAACCCGCGCCGAAAAACGACTACCTCCAGTCACTCAAGGAACTGCCCTCCGAGTGAATTGAAGTTTCGCAGCAGCAGTCGTGGCAAAGAGACTTCACCACCGGGACGCCCAATCCTGTCAGTTTAAGAATTTTCAACCGCAGATGAACTCAGATAAAGAAAGTGATCGTTCATCCTTATCTGTGTTCTTCATCTGCGGTTGGATTTTCTGATTTCTGATAGCTGAAATGACAGTATTGGCCGGGACGCCGATGCTGAATCACCATCGCCAACAGAAGAAAATCCGTAGTCGAAATTTTTCCTTCCATTTTCCCCTCTACCACTAGAACCCGCGCTGCGCTGGAGTTTGGAAAGTAGAGAACTCCTCTCAAGTCGGGCACTGGGAAGCTCACTCTTTGTCGCAGCGCGACATTGGATGGTAGCCGTGGACTTCAGTCCACGGTCTGCGGCGGCAGGAAACCGTGTCGCAGCGCGACACCGGAACCGATGCGGAAAAGAGTCACGATCCAGTGAGATTCCATTGCCACGACGTGGCAAGAATACGCTCAAAACGAGACCGTGGGCTGAAGCCCACGGCTACCATCCACCGACGCGATGCGACGAAGAAAATGCCCAACTCTATTTCTCAGTAACTTCGAGTTAGTCCGGAGAATGAATGATTTCCCCAAGGCGCGGAGTATCGGGCGGGCATGTTGAAAATGAGTGTAATTTGGCTCACTGGACTGATGGTGGCCAATGCCGAGCTATCAGAAAAGCCTCACCCGCGCTTGTGGTTTCCGCAATCGGCTGAGGAAGGCTTGCGCCAGAAACTGGCATCAGACCCGCTCGCCGCACAGTTGCACGCGGCAATGATGACAGAGGCCGAGAAAATCCTAACTGAGCGGACTTGCCGCTACGACATCCCGGATGGCAAGCGGTTACTCAGAGAATCCCGTCGGGCACTCCAAAACATCATGCACACCACCTGGGCATGGCGCATGGTGGGTGAGGAGAAATTTCGCCTCCGTGCGATCACCGAACTGGAAGCCGCCTGCGCCCTGAAAGACTGGAATCCCAGCCATTTCCTCGACACCGCAGAAATGGCCACCGCCGTGGCGACGGGCTACGATTGGCTCTACCCCAGCCTCTCTAACGCACAGCGCAAGACTTACGAACGCGCCATCATCGACAAAGCACTCAAGCCCGCGAAGGCCATTTATGAAAAAGGCGGCTGGTGGACGAAACCGAAGAATAACTGGTCCCAAGTCTGCGGCGCGGGGATCGGTCTAGCCGCTGCGGCGATTGCAGGAAACGACGAAAACCTAGCAGAAGATTTGTTCGCCCGTAGCTTGAAACTCGTCGAAGCCTGTGAAGAACAATACGCCCCAGATGGGATGTATCCCGAAGGCCCGGGATATTGGCAATACGGGACGAACTACCACGTCATGCTGTTAGCGGCGTGTGGTCATCTGGGCCAGCGCACCGCAGATGCTTCGCTGCTAGAAAAAGCGGGCGACGCCATCATGCACCTCACCAGCCCCACCCGGCTGCCTTTCAACTTCGCCGACGGAAATGCCCAGACCAGCACGACATCACCCGCACAATGCTGGCTGGCCGCGCATTTCAAAAACCCGACTCAAATCCACTATGTTAGAGACTCCCTCACCCGCGCTTTAGAACAGAGTAAGGGACAGATCAAAGACGGACGCTATTTCCCGCTCGCCGTGCTCTGGCTCCCTGCCGCGCCGACCGCGAAGTCAGACCTAACAAATGCCGCCGTTTTTCGCGGCGAGCAAGCGACAGCGATGTTTCGCACCGGCTGGACCCCAGATGCCGCGTGGTTCGCCATCAAGGGCGGAACACCCGCCGCCAGCCATGGCCACATGGATGTCGGCTCGTTCGTCTATGATGCCCACGGCACCCGCTGGATTCACGATCTCGGCTCAGAAAACTACAATCTTCCCGGCCACTTCGCCGACAAACGCTGGACCTATTTCCGCCTCCAAAATCGCTCGCACAACACGCTCGAAATCGGCGGAAAACTCCAAAACGCGGCTTCGAAGCCCTGTCCGCTCATCCAATCCACGATCACAGGAAATTCCTATTCAGCCGCCTTCGATCTCACGAACGCCTACACCGGATCGGCTGAAAAAATCGTGCGGACCTCTCACTTCGATGCAGCAAATGGCAGCGTCCGCATCCACGACGAAATCACAAAACCCGCCGCCGAGATCGTCTGGCGCGCGTTCACCGATGCGGAAGCTACGCTGCAAGGCGACTCGGTAATCCTGAAAAAAGGCAGCAAACAAATCACCTTACGCCGCATTTCCCCAGCTGGCACATGGAGCATCACCGACGCGAAACCACCGACGCCCGAAGAAAAACAGAACCCCGAGTTTCGCGCCATCGTGCTGACTGTCCCCATGGCTGACCCAGCCTCGCTCGTCGTGGAAATCGAGCCGTAAAATGAGCTGCAAGGATGCCTACTGCGTTTCCGTATCGGGCCGGACCATTCGGAAAATGCCGAAATTTCTCCGCGATGAACGCCCACCAAACCCACACCGAATAACGCCCCATGAAACCCCACCACACCCAAGGAGCACTGGCTCTATCCTCCATCGCCGCCGCATTTATTTTCTCTGGCCTCGTCGCCACCACTACGGCGGAAGAGCCCGCTCAATCCATCGCCAAGCACGATGGAAAGCCCGCGGACATGACCAAGCCCGTCCAAGTTTTCCTAATCATGGGACAGTCCAACGCGGTCGGTCTCGGTAGCGTCGCCGGAGACAAACCAGGAACTTTGGAAAACGCGGTCAAAACCGAAAAACTCTACCCGTTTCTTGTGGATGATGCCGGCACTTGGACGACGCGCAATGACGTGCGCAACGTGCAAGTCATGGTGAGCAAAAGCGGCGGCATGTCGCTGCTCCAAAACGATTGGATGTCGGTCAAAGGCAGGACCATGGGAGTGGAATATGGTGTCGGCCACCAGCTAGGAAATACCATCGACGCACCGGTGATGATTCTCAAAAGCTGCATCGGTAACCGTTCCCTCGGCTGGGACTTGCTTCCACCAGGCAGCGAACGCCATCTAGCGGAAATCGCCGACAAGAGCGGTGCCAAAACCTCCAAGATTATTGCAGGTTACAAAGACAAACCTGACATGTGGGATGCAGATCCCGCCAAGGGACTGGCCACCGAGCCGCCCGCAGAGTGGCTCGATAAAAATGGCAAACCCATCAATTGGTATGCTGGCAAGCAATGGGACGACGACATCGCCAACGCCAAAAAAGTCCTATCCGAACTCGATAAACATTACCCCGGCGCGACCAAATACGAAGTCGCCGGCATCTTCTGGTGGCAGGGTGAGAAAGACGCGGGCAACCCCGCACACGCCGAGCGATATGAAAAGAACCTCACACATCTCATCAAGACACTGCGCAAGGAATTTGAAGCCCCGAACGCGATGTTTGTCATGGGCACCATTGGCGAGGTCACCAAGGAAGCGACCGGCAACAGCGGCACGATCCTCAAAGCGATGATGGCTGTGGATGGAACTAGCGGCAAGTATCCCGAGTTCAAGGGCAACGTCGCCACCGTTTTCACTCACCCGATGGCTCGTGGCGGCAGCGGCAACGGCCATTATAGCAAAGACAGCCGAGTTTACATGGATGTCGGTCTCGCCATGGGTAAAGCGATGGTTGAGCTTTTGAAAAAGTGATCGAACTTCGACTGACCTAAACCTCATTTACATAACATCATGAAAACAAACAAAGCCTCCCTCATGGCATGTCTTCTGGCGGTGATGCCAGTCGGTCTTTCTGAGGTATTGATTGCCGCGCCCAAAGCCGCAGAGATTCAACTCACTCCCGCAGGCAAAAAGCTAGAAGACAACTATGCTGGCGAACTCAAAGCCATGCAAAAAGAGTTCGAGAAAGTCTTACCTAAAATAGATGGCCAAAAGATAACTTCTCATCAGAAAGCTAGTGAAGCACTCAAGGCAGCAGAGGCACAGGCGAAAGCGGCACAAGCAGCTTTCGGGAAAATCCAAGGCGCGAAAGGCCTAGTCGAGCACGCGAAAGGCAAATGGATCGGCGGTGCCGAAAAAGGCATCGCGCAAGCAGAAGCCGCATTGAAAAAAGCCAGCTCAGATGCTGAGCGCGACGCCGCAAAAAAAGACTTAGCCAAGTGGCAGGCAAACAAAGAAGACGGCCTCAAAGAACTCAAAATCCGCCAAGACGCACTCGACAAAGCAAAGAGCGATGAGCCGAAACTAACAAAGGAAAACGAAGCCGCGAAAGCCGCACTCGCCGCTGCAAAAGCCCAAGAAGCAGCCGCATCCAAGGCACTTCTCTCGACCATCGAAGCCTATCTGGCCACCGATAAACTCGATGGAAAACTCATCAAGTGCGCCATCCTTGCCGAGGCAACACCGCGCGGATTAGCTGAGTTTGCACAACAGGGAAGTGAGCAAGCAGCACTGGTGGATAAACTCCTCGCGAACCAGCCTTTGATGAAACAAATGCTCGAAGCTGGCGGCGCGAAGTTTGGTAAATACGGACAAGCCATCGGCATTTACGCGGCGATTTTAGAAGCCAGACCTGAGGCGAACCAAGGCGTCCTGCAACGTCTCGCATTGGCCACCAGCCTAGAACACGCGATGCCCATCACGCAGACTAACGCAGATGATCAAACCAGCGCACCCAATAGAATTGATCCAGTAAAACGCTACCTGCATTACGAAAAAGCATATCTCGATGGTCATTTAGACCCTGCTTTCAAAAACTTCTCTGTTTGGGAATACCGCATGATTGTGGATTGTGATGCACCCGACGAAATTCTTAGTTGGGGACGCGAGATGCTACAAACTTATCGCCCCGACCATATCTATAACTCCGACTACGGCTGGCGCTATTCTGCCGCTGTAAAAACGGAAGTTCCCTATGGTTCACAAAACGTCAAAGATGATCTTCCCTCGCTTCAGAAATATCAGAACATCATCAAGAATGGTGGTGTCTGCGGTAGGCGTGCGTTCTTCGGACGTTTCATCCTCCAGTCCTTTGGCATCCCCACGTGGGGCGTCACTCAAAAAGCCCACGCCGCGTTGAGCCATTGGACGCCGAAAGGCTGGGTCGTCAATCTCGGTGCTGGATTTGAACACAGTTGGTGGGACAAAGACGAAGCACCACGCAGCGGCTCCGATTTTCTCCTAGAAACTCAAGCCCGCGCCCACGGCCAAGACTACATGAAAGTGCTGCGAGCCAAGTGGATCAGCCGCATTTTAGGCGAGCAGCCATACAACGACCGCAAAGGCATCGCAGGTGGCCTGTGGAGCAACATCGCCCACAACCAATCCCTCGCCTTGGCATCCACCGCCGTCAGCCTAGGACCACTCGGGCAAGAACTCGGCGAAGCAAATGAGTCCAAGGATAAGCAAAAAATCGAGCAGGCAAAACTCACTGAAGAGGATAAAAAAATCACCGCGAGCCAAGATGGCGTGGTGACAATCCCAGCCGTCGCGCAAAGCAAACAAACCGGCAATTTCGCGGCGATCAAAAGCTACACAGACGGCTTCCAAGCACACGGCACCAGCGGCTTCAAAGTCGAATACACCTTCGATGCTCCTCGGGCTGGCAAGTATGCCCTAACCGCACGCGTCGCAACCGCACAATCCGGCCAGAAGTTTATCATCTCAACCAACGATGCTAAAACTCCGGTGGAACATGATGTGCCCTACACCATCGGCCTCTGGAAACAAACTCCACCCATCGAGGTCTCCTTGGTCAGCGGTAAAAACGTTCTGCAACTCGCCCTCAAAGAAGGCAGCCGCGGAGTGACGATCAAAGACTTCACGCTCACTCCGGCAAAGTAACCAACTAACGCGTTGGATCCTCTGCACTGTGATACCATTTCTCGTGATTTCAAAAACGAACCCTGAATTTTGCCGCTTTGTCGGTTGCACAGATTCGCTGGCGTGGCAGAGTCCGCCACGAAATCAATGACTACAGATAATTTGCAAGAGCGGATCGCAGAAACGAGCGGCTGGATTCAGGCGGTGAAGGATGAAATGGCGCAGGTCCTCGTCGGCCAAGAGCGGCTTGTGGATCGCTTGCTGATCGGGCTGCTTTGCAATGGTCACATCCTGCTCGAAGGCGTTCCCGGATTGGCGAAAACGCTGGCGGTGAAGGCGCTTTCTGGCTCGCTCCACGCGTCGTTCGCTCGCTTCCAGTTCACACCGGATCTACTGCCCGCAGACCTTGTCGGGACGATGGTCTATCACCCACAGGAAACGAAATTTGAACCCAAGCTCGGACCTATCTTCAACAACCTCATCCTCGCCGACGAAATCAACCGCGCTCCGGCGAAAGTGCAGTCCGCGCTACTGGAAGCGATGCAGGAGCGACAAGTCACACTCGGCGACCGCTCGTATCCCCTGCCCCAGCCCTTTCTCGTGCTCGCCACGCAAAACCCCATCGACCAAGAAGGCACCTATCAGCTCCCGGAAGCGCAGCTCGACCGCTTCTTGCTCAAGGTCACCGTCGGTTATCCGACGAAGGACGAGGAGCTAGCCATTCTCGATCGCATGGCGACATCTACCCCGCCCTACCAGACGAAAACCGTGGCGACACCGGAGCAAGTCGGAGCTTCCCGCGAGCTGGTGAACCAAGTCTATATCGACCCCGCGATCCGCAAATACATCGTCCAAATCATCCACACCACGCGCTTCCCCGCACTTGTCGATGCGCCGTTGAAAAACCTCGTCCGCTCCGGTGCATCGCCGCGCGGAACCATCAATCTCGCACTCACCGCCCGCGCCCGCGCCTTCATGCAAGGCCGCGCCTACGTCACCCCGCAAGACGTGAAAGACATGGCGCTCGATGTCCTCCGCCACCGGATTTTGCTCACCTACGAAGCTGAGGCGGAGGAAATGACCACGGACTCGGTGATCGAGCGGATCATGAGCAAAGTGGCGGTGCCTTGATTGAGTTAAATGTTATTTGTTAATCGTTATAGGTGAAGACGGATGCTGACCGAAGCACAGATTGAGGAAATGATGGCGCGGGTGCGGAAGCTGGAGCTGAAGGCTCGGCGGCTGGTGCGTGAATCATTTTCTGGCGAGTATCTTTCTTCTTTCCGTGGGCAGGGGTTAGATTTCGATGACTTCCGCGAATACCAACACGGCGACGAAGTGCGGTTCATCGACTGGAACGTGACAGCGCGGATGAATGCGCCGTTTGTCAGGAAATTTCGTGAAGAACGCGAGCTATCGGTGGTCATCGCGGTGGATGTTTCTGGCTCGGCAGACTACGGCAGCGTGGTCTTAAGCAAGCGCGAGATCGCGGCGGAAACAGCGGCGGTACTGGGATTCAGCGCATTGCACAATGGCGACAAAGTCGGTTTGCTGATCTTCGCCCAAGAACCCATCCTTTTCATCCCGCCGGAGAAAGGTTCGCGCCATCTGCTGCGGATGATTCGTGAAATCCTCGTGGCGAAGCCCGACAAGCCCGGAACCTCCGTTGCCGAGGCTTGTGATTTCCTCGTGAGAACTCTGCGCCGCAAGTCGCTGGTGTTCATGATTTCAGACTTTTTCTCCGACTCTCTCGACAAACCCATAGGCAAACTCGCTCGCAAGCACGAAACCATCGCCCTGCGCGTGCTGGACCCGTTAGAAAAAAAGCTCCCCAAGGCGGGCCGCGTCATCATGATCGATCCCGAGACCGGATTTGAGACTTTGGTGAACACCAGCAATCCCAATCTTCGCATGGGTTACGCCAAGCTCATGCGGCGGCAAATGGAGGGAATGACAGCCGTTTTCAAGAAGCACGGCGTCGATTCCACCGACCTGAAAACGGATGGGGATATCCTCGCCGCCCTGCATCAGCTTTTGAAAAAACGCAGTCGGCGGCGATCCGGTTAAAAGCAGCGATGAAAGGAACACCCGACAATTTCGAACTGCTTGAGCCGCCCTCGCCGGACGCCTTGATCCCCGACTCCCCCGTGGAGACCTGGATGATCGTGGTGGCCGCGCTGGTGGTGCTGGCCATCATCGCACTCGTTGTTTTCCGCAAAAAGAAAGCTGCGGTGGTCGATCCGCTCGCGATCAGAATCACCGCCTACAACGAGGCGAAGAACGCCCTGCGGAATCTTCACGCCAGCGGCACCCGCGACGCCGCAGTGCAGTGCTCATTGATCGTCAGGAAATATCTATCAACCGCCGCCGCAGATCCAGCATTGTTCGAGACGCATGAGGAAACCCTCGCCCGCCATGGAGTCCTCGCAGGATTCACCGAGACCGCCCGATCCGCTGCCAGCGCGGGGTTTTCGCGCCTCGCCGCACTCAAGTACGCTGCTGATGTCCCAGACGTGGCGACGGAAGAAGTGATCGGGAAATCCACCGAGCTGCTAGAAACCTTACACGGAGGATTCAGCGCATGAGCGAGTTTTTCACCCACTTCCGTTTCGCGCAGCCGGGCTGGCTGTTGTTGCTGATCCCGGCATTGCTGCTGCTCGCGCTACGCCGTGGAAAAGGCTCCGCGTCTGCGGTGGTGTTTCCGAATCTATCCGTCCTCGTCAGCCTCGGAAAAAGAGTCCGGCAAACGGCATGGAGCATCGGCCCGCCGCTGTTATTTCTCACGCTCGTCTTCGCCATCATTTCCATCGCCCGGCCTGTCTGGCGGAAACAATTTCAAAGCCGCTCTGCTAGTGGCATCGACATCGTGCTCGCGTTCGACGTTTCGCTGTCGATGGACATTGATGATTTCGTGGACCAAGGCATGAGGGTGAAACGCATCGATGTCGCAAAGGCGGTGGTGGATGATTTCATCGGTCGGCGTCCCGATGATCGGATCGGCCTTGTCGCCTTCGCGGGCAGACCGCGCGACGCCAGCCCGATCACGCTCGATCACCAATGGCTGCGAGCCGCACTTAATGAACTACGGCTCAACGACCAAAACCAAAACGGCACGATCAAAGAGCAAGGCACCGCCATCGGCTCCGCGCTGTCTGCGGCATCGAGTCGGTTAGACAACCGCGACGCGAAGAGCAAAATCATCGTCCTCATCACCGATGGCGCGAGCAACTCAGGAAAAATTTCCCCGCTGGAAGCCGCCGAACACGCGAAGACGCTCGGCATCAAAATCTACACCGTCGCCATCGGCACCACGGAAGGCCGCGTGGACCAGACGATCATGCGCTTTCCCTATCAGGAGTTTGATTTACCCACGCTTCAGAAAATCGCGACCATGACCGGAGCCGAGCACTACTGGGCGCAGGATCTCGCCGCGCTGAGGAAAACGTTCACCACCATCGACCAGTTGGAAAAAACCGAGGCCAAGAGCCTGACGGTGATCGATGATACTGAGTTGTTTCCTTGGTTCGTGGGGATTACTTTGCTCACGGCTTTTGCCTCGGCCTTTTACCTAGCCTTCAATCCTCCTCCATCCTCATGACCTTCGCCCAACCCGGCTGGCTTGCTTTGCTCATTCTCCTGCCCTTGTTAGGATTGGCGGCAGTGCTGGCTTCGCGGTCCCGGGCGAAGCAGTGGAGTTCATTCGTCGCGCCACGGCTGCGGGAGGCTTTGGTGAAACGCAGCAACGCACTACCACGCTGGTTGGCATTCATTTTCCTGCTAGCCGCGTGCATCGCCCTCACCATCGCAATGGCCAGACCACGCGCGGAAGCAGGGACGAAGTTAGAAAAAACCATGGGCCGCAACGTGATGCTCGCATTGGACATTTCCAAAAGTATGAGAGTCTCCGATGTGAAACCAGACCGCCTAACGCAGGCAAAAATCGCCATTTACGAACTCATGGACGCGATGCCGAACGAGCGCATCGGACTCATCGGCTTCGCGGGTTCATCCTACGTTTATGCGCCGCTCACCATCGACCACCGTGCCGTGCGTGAGGTCGTGGACCAGATCGACGAAACATGGTCCACCCTCGGTGGCTCCGACCTTTCTGCCGCCGTCAAGCTCGCCACCGAGACACTCAAAAAGACCGGCCAGAAAAACAACGCACTCATCATCCTCAGCGACGGCGAGAAACACGAGGGCGAGTTAGACGCGATGATCTCGGAAGCCGAGCGATCCGGTGTGTACATCGTCGCCATCGGCGTCGGCACTGAGGACGGAGGACACGTCCCCAACCCGAACGCGCCTAACGGCCAAATGGTGGATCGCTCAGGGCGCGAGATCATCAGCCGCTTGCATCCCGACGTGATGCGGAAACTCGCGGAAGACACGAAAGGCCGATTCGCGGTCGCCGGCTCTGGCATCGACATCCCGGCGCTGACGAACTCCGTGGTGAAAGACCTAGACGCCTTCGAGATGGACGGGCGGGCGCGGAAAATTTCTATCGAGTTCTATCAGTGGCTGATGTTTCCTGCCATCCTCTTCCTGACAGCATCCATCATCGTTGGCACCCGCTGGAAAGGCATTCGCACCGTCGCCGTGGCAGCAGTGGCCTTCATTCTAGCAACTCCCGGCGTCGAAGCCAGCGACGCATCCACCGCGAAGGAAGCCCTCGTCGGGAAAAACTACGAAACCGCCCGCGAAGCCTACCGCAAGCTCGCCGATGACACGAAATCCCGCGAAACCCGCGCCCGCTACCGCCTAGGTGAGGCCACCGCCGCCTACCGTTCGGGAAATTTTCGCGAAGCCCGCACCGCCTTCAGTCGGGCACTTTTATCCACCGACTCACAGGTCGATGCCAGCGGCCACCTCGGCATGGGCAACTCTCTATTTCAACTCGGCTGGATGGGCCTCACGAAAAATGCCTACCCCCAAGAAACCTCCGCCATTCCCGACCTCGACGCCTTTGATAAGATCGTCATCAAAGCCCTCGACAAACTGCGCGATGCCGAGGAACCCGAAGACGGAGACACGCCCGGCATCGGCATGATCGAGGCGTTAATCACGAATTGGGCAGATGCCGTTCGACACTACGACTCCACGCTTGCACTCAGCTCCAACGACAAGACCGCCCGCAAAAACCGCGAGTTGACGATGATCTATCTGAAACGCCTGCGCGAGCTACTCAAGGAAGAGGAACAACAAGCCAAGCAAGCCGCACCGGCGCAACCCGGCGAGGGCGAACCCAAAGCGGGCGAAGGCGAGGGAGACGATGAAGAAGGTGATGGCAAAGGCGGAAAAGGCCCGAAGAAACCCGGCGGCAAAGGCGGCAAGGAAGACGAAGAAAAAGACGGTAAAGGCGGCGATCAGAAGAAAAAAGACGACGAAAAAGACGGCAAAGACAAAGGCAAAGGCGAAAACCCGAACGAGTCACCTGAAGACCGCGCCCGCCGCATTCTCAAAGAAAACGCAGATCTCGAAAAAGGCCCGCTCACTCGTGGCCGTCGTGAATTTCAAAACCCGGAAAAAGATTGGTAAAAATCATGAACACCTGGAAGCCACCCGCCCTCATCCTCCAGGCCGCATGGCTCTGGATTTTCCTCTGCGGCACCATTCACGCACAAGTCACCGCCCGACTTTCCAGCTCATTCCTCGCCCGTGGCGAACAGACGACGTTAGAAGTCGCTGTCACTGGAGGCATCCCTGTCGGCACGCCACAGATCACTCAGATCGAAAAAGTCAGAATCCAAGAAACCAGCATGGGACCGATGACCCAACTGCTTCCCGGCAGACAACTGGAATACGTCTATCAATACAACATCGTCTGCACGGAGATTGGCCGATACACCATCCCCGCCATCATGGTGAATGTGGCCGGAGAAATTTCCACCACAGAGCCATTAGCCTTCGAGGTCTTCAATTCCGACGAACTGCGGTGGGCAGAACTCGACCTCGGGAACCGCACCCTCCGCTACGCCAGCATCTTCCGCACGCTCAATGCCAGCCCGTATGAGAACGAAACGACCACGGCGGAAATGAAAATTTACATCCCGCGCGATCTCGACGTGCAAGACTTTGGAATCCCAGATTTCGAGCGCAATGGACTCACCGCATGGCGTTTCCAGCCCTCGCAAAGACGCGGCTTGGTCAACTTGCTAGGGATCCCCTGCTACTCCGTTTCTTACCCCAGCACCGTCACTCCCACGCGCACTGGGAAAATTTCTATCGGCCCAGCGAAGGTCCGGCTCATCACTCAGGAAAATGTTATGGACCCCTTTCCCCGCTGGGTGAACCGCGAAATCTACGTCCAAGTCCCCAAAGCCGAAATGGAAGCACTGCCCCTGCCTCCCGGAGCACCGGAGGGATTTGAAAATGCCGTCGGCAGCTTCCAACTCAGTGCCAGCACCGCATTTACCGAAGTGCAAGAGGGCGACCCGATCAATGTGGAGCTCGTCGTCAGCGGCAGTGGCAATCTCGACACCATGCGCCCTCCTCAGCTCGCCTCCGCAGATGGCTGGAAAGTCTATGCCACCACCACCGCACAACGCGGTGATGAACGCCGCGATCTATCAGGCAAAGTCGTCTTCCAGCAGTCGATCCGTCCACTGGAGCTGAAAACCGAGATTCCTTCCTTCCGGCTCGTCTATTTCGATCCCAGAGAAAAAACCTACAAGTCGCTCTCCACCGAACCCATTGCCCTCAAGATGACGCCCAGCACCGCCGCGAATGCCGGAGCCATCGTTCAGACCATGCCCGTGCCCTTTGAGAAAATGAACGACATCCTCTCGCTCATCAGCAACACGCCGCTCACGACAACTTCCATGCGCGCCTATCCAGCATGGCTGGGCCACGCCGTTCTTGCCTTGTTAGCAGTAGCACTCGCGGCGAAAGCGATCTGGATGCGCGTCTCGCCGAAGTTTCACAAAAGCCCGGAGCTTCTATCAAAAAACCGCGAGTTGCAGGAAATCGATAGCGCGAAAACTGCGGGTGATACCGACTTCCTCAAAGCCGCCGGTAGCTTCATCGAGCGTCACCTCGGCAACGACAAACGCCCCGAGATTCGCGCCGTCCTCGCCGAACGTGATGCCGTTTGTTTCCGCACGGAAAAAACTAACTCCGTCCTTGATCGGAAACGCCGCGACGAAATTCTCAAGCTGCTTCGCACCGCTGCGATGGTTTTGATAGTCACGCTCACCCTCCCGACCACCCGCGCCGAAGACGTTTCCGCAAAAGCTACCGAAGCCGCCGAAGCCTTCGAATCCGCGAAATATGACGATGCGATCAAGCTCTGGATGGGGGCCGGAAACTATCAGGATCTCTCCGCAGACGCGCTCTACAACATCGGCAACGCCTGCTACCGCTCCGGCTCGCCAGGCCAAGCCGCACTCTACTATCGCCGCGCACTGGTGCGCGACTCCGGCCACCAAGAAGCCCGCCAGAACCTCCGTTTCATCGAGCGGAAATACGGCTCCATCACCGTCCAACGGCCCGAATTTCAATACGCCATCGCCCGCTTTCCGATCACCTGGTGGCAGAACACACTGTGGGCCGGACTCTGGTTGTGCGGACTCGCCCTGCTAGTTTTCGCCGCCACTCGCAGTGGCGCGCGTGTTCGCTGGGCCGCGCTAACAGCACTCATCGTCGGCCCCTTGCTGATCTCCGCAGGACTCCTCGGTTGGCGTTATTTCCCGAACGACGCCGAGTTTGCCTCGGTAAAAAAACAAGCTGTCATCATCGCAGAAAACGTCGCCCTCCACACCGACGCCGCCCGCACCGCACCCGAAGTCATCGACGCGCCACCCGGCTCACTCTGCGAAGTCATCCGCGTCTCCGGCCGCTGGGCCTACGTCGCCTTCGCCACCAAAACCCGCGGCTGGGTTCCCAAAGAATCCATCGAAATGGTCGAGCCAAAGAAAACTCCCACTCCTCCGAAATTTCCCAAACTCAAGGCCGACGGGAAATCAGCGTGAAAAATCCAGCCACTGCGGGATTGGAAGCGGCTGGAGATTGAAGATTTTCTCGCGCAAGGCCGCAGAGGAAGAAAGGGATATAGGCAAGGCTTGGTCTTGTGAGTCTTAAAAAAAACTTTGCGCCTTTGCGGCTTTGCACGAGTCACCTCATGTCCGCCCCGCTCAGCCGCAAGAATCTCCCTGAAAAACCCAAGCCGGACGACTACCTCACCGCCACCGACTCAGGAAAATCCCTCGTCGCCCTCGCCCTCCAGTTCAAGTCCCTCTGCCACGTTCTCAGCCCGGAAAATGTCGGCACGATCCACCGTCATGGACCGCGAAATTCATTTCGCCTCTAGGTTTCATCCCCAGTCCGCTGAATCCAACAGGTAAACTGGCACTCACCCACTCGCGCGGCCCCGCCTGACAAATCCCGCTGCTCACCCTGCCGCGCGCCCGCTTCCTCTTGATGTCCGCCACCCTCAGCATTTCTTCCTCTTTCCTGAAAACTGAAAACTGAAAACTAGCAACTCTCCCCACCCACCACCCAGCTTCAGGAAAAAGTCGCCGTACTCAACGAACAAGGCCGCTCGCCCGTCTATCTCGTCCATTTCACCCAGAACGCCTGCGCCGACACCGCCCGCGACCTGCTCTCGACCAACTTCTGCACCAAAGAAGAAAAGCAGGCCATCGCCCGTGAAGTTGAGTCCAAGGAAAAATCGACTTAATGTCTCCTATTGGTGTGCTAGTTTCACCCTATGTCCACTGTCCCGCCACAACCATCCAGCCTCAGACCGGATCTCATCCACCGCATCGAGTCGATGTCTGAGGAAGATCTGAGATTGGTGCATGAAGTCCTCCTCCATGCAGAAAAGGACTGGCCACGACTATTATCACCGTCGAAGAGCACCTTCGCGGTTGGCTGGCACTTCTTAACCGCTCCAATAACCCTGAGTGGCAGATCCCGGTCTATGCGCGGCTGCAAAAACAGGTCGATTTGTTTGCCCACTGGCTGGTCCTCCCCTTCGATCAGGAAGCGGCAACCTTGCTCCACCAGTTCCAGAAGCGCCGAATCCGAATCGGCACCATGGACCTGAAAATCGCCTGCATCGCCATCACCCACGACGCCACGCTCCTCACCCGCAACACCGTGGACTTCGCCCAAGTCCCCGGCCTGCGGTTTGAAAACTGGCTGGATCGAACAGAGAATTTGACACAGGTGGGATTTCCCACCATGCTTCCGGTATGGAAATGGCTATCAGCAATCGATCAAAAGGCAAAAAGGATGTCACCGTCCTCTTGGATTACGATGTCGCCGCAGATGCAAAAAACCGCATCAGCTTGCGGGGCGCGAACACGAAATACTTTCACGTCCTCGCGCTCTCCAATGGTTCCTACATGCTGGAACCGCGTGTGCTCGTCCCACCGGATACACTTCCTGCCAGGACGCTGAAAATGCTGAACCGTTCCGTCGCCAATTTGAAGAAGGGTAAAGTCACTCCGCCCATTGACCTGTCATCCTATCAGAAAAGTTGAGCCGCCCGATGCCATTTCAAATCCGCATGGGAATCCCCGAAATGGAGGCGCTTTGGCTGGATCTCTCCACGCGGAGCAATGCGGGAAACCTCGATAAGGAGGATCAGAAATTCTTCAAGAAACTCGCCAAAGCACTCGGTTACCTTTCTGAAAACCCGAAGCACAACAGCCTCGCTTCCCATGAAATCGAGGGCCTGAGCCGCAAACACGGCATCAAGATTTTCCAGTCCTATCTTGAGAATAACACCCCGGGTGCCAGTCGGCTATTCTGGGCCTATCGGCCGGAAAATTCCGACATCACCATCCTCGCCATCGAACCCCACCCCGAGGACAAAAAGCGAGGTGCCTATGAACGAATCAAATTGTCCAAACTCGCACCTCCCAAGGGCGGAAAAGGCGGAACGAAGTGACAAATCTCTCTCTTCTTCCCCTTCGATGTTCGATGTTCATCTCTTCTCCCCCGCCACGGAGTCGGCATCTACCACGCCTGACTCCTGCCGAAATACCGCTTGTTAGTCGAAAAACTCACCGCCCGCGGCCTGCTCAAAGTCATCTGCGGCAGCGACACCCTCGGCCTCAACTCCGTCGTTTCGGATAAAATCAAGACTCTCAAACGAAGAATTGCCTCCCTAACAAAACAACGCAGGATTTTCCCACCATGACCACCGTTCTTTCACAAAAGGGTCAGATTGTCCTGCCCAGCGCCGTGCGGCAGCAAATGCATCTGCAACCGGGGCAGGATTTTGAAGTCATCATCGACGATGAGGACACCATTTTGCTCCGTCGTGTGTCCCGTCCGCCCAATCACGGCCTCATCGACCTGCTGCAAGCCTGCCCGTATCCATTCGAGTTGCCACCCAGAGCCAACGACCGGCCACGTTCCATCGAGTTATGAACTACTTGGTGGATACGAATGTCCTAAGAGACCGTCTTAAAAATGCGAAGGCAGGGACCGACCTCCGGGCGGTCCGCGAGAATGGTAAGAGAATGAACGACCATGAACTGATTTCCGAGCTTCCCATGGACCGATCCATTCGCCTGCCATTCGCAGGACCGTTGCGGAGAACGGTCCCTGCCATTTTTAAGACAGTCTCTAAGTGAACTCGCCAAACCACAGCCAGCCGGAGAAGTCATAGCGTGGTTCGTCAAGCATGAGCCGCATCTCTACGTCAGCAGCATTTCGTTCGAAGAAATCCGAAAAGGCTTGGAGTTGCTGCCCACAAGAAAACGTAAATCAAGCCTCCAAACTTGGTTCAAAGCCGTTTGCGAGCGCATGGACGGCAGGGTTTTAAGCTTCAACACCATCACCGCCCATGTTTGGGGGTAGCTCGTTGCAAGCCTCGAGAAGAAAGGAATTCACATCCCCACCCTCGATAGCCAGCTCGCCGCAACCGCCCAGCGCCACGGCCTGATCATGGTGACAAGGAATATGGCTGATTTTAAAAACGCAGGCGTGAAGCTGCTCAACCCATCCTCACCCTAACAACCGCCTTCTTCGGTATCACACCCGGCATGTGGATGAACCTCCAACTCGACTACGAATTCACGCGCGCCGACCACGAAAAAGGCGATGCCATCTGCAAGGAAGTGCAACCCCGCGCGGCGTGAAACTCTTTCTTGACGGCTTAACGCCGCTCGTTACTATCGCGTTGATCTGATGATTCGTTCCTTCGCTGGTAGGCAAACCGCCGTCTTCTTCGAGGAACGGAAAACTCGGTCGTTCCCGCCGGACATCCAACGCGTCGCCCTGCGGAAACTCGCCCAAGTTCACGCCGTCACCGAACTCAACCACTTCGCCGTCCCGCCCGGCAATCGCCTCGAAGCTCTAAAGGGCAACCGGAAAGGCCAACACTCCATCCGCATCAATGACCAATGGCGTATCTGCTTCCGATGGAAAACGGACGGCCCCCATGAAGTCGAAATCGTCGATTACCACTGAATCCAACATGAAAACGCACGCTCCCATCCATCCTGGCGAAGTTCTCCGCGAGGATTTCCTGATTCCCCTTGGCCTCTCGGAATACCGCGTCGCCAAGGACATTGGCGTCCCGCCCCGCCGCATCAACGAGATCGTCAAGGGCAAGCGCTCCCTCACCGTGGACACCGCCCTGCGCCTCGAACGCTACTTCGGCTGGCCCGCCGATGTGTGGCTGAATCTCCAGTCTCACCACGACCAGCAAACCGCCAAGGCGTCACTGAAATCCGCCCTTGCCGAAATTCATCCCTGCCCTGCGTTGTGAGAAGACGCCCACGCTTCCTTTCTCAAACCCCAAGATCCCCCGGCCTGTGGATGAACCTCCAACTCGACTACGAATTCATGCGCGCCGACCGCGAAAAAGGCGAAGCCATTCACAAGGAAGTGCAACCCTGCGCGGCGTGAAATGCCGGAAATGTTGAAATGCGTAACCGACCCCGTTCACTCAGCCGCAATGACCGTATCCGGGGAAGTAGTCCGGTGCCGAAGCAAAATTTCCATGGAATCAACGTTACCCTTGATTTAAAAATTTGCATTGAATAAATTTCCCCCATGATTACCACCGTCACAGGAAAAAATCAAATCACCATCCCCGCGGCGATCGCCAATCGCATCGGCCTCAAGAGCGGTTCCAGGATCGACTGGCAGCTATCTTCCGAACCCGGTGAAATCCGCTGCATCGTCCTGCCAGAGCCGTCCGTCATCGCCGCCAGCCTGCGCGGAGCCGGAAAGCAATTCCTCAAATCGGGACAAGACCCCAGCGCCGCCTTGCTCGCCGAGCGAACTGCTGACGAATTCATCCGCTCCACCCACCTCGAATGACCCATTTGCTCGATACTTCCGCCATTCTCGCCCACTACCTAGATGAACCTGGCGCCGACGAAGTAGAAAATCTGCTTGCCCAAGGGCCAAACATCGTGGCCCTTGCGGCCCCTTCCTGGGTCGAGCTCGACACAAGACTACGCGAGCTGGTGCCCGAAGTGGAAGTGCGGGAAAATGTCTTCCTGCAATACACCGTCAGCCTAACCACTCTCCTTCCGGTGGACGCCGAATCCTCCCTCGCCGCGATCCGTTTGCGCAATACCGCACCAGGTCGTCTGCCTTTGGCCGATGCTCTCATCGCCGGAGTCGCGGACGCGGCGGGTCTCATCCTCGTGCATCGCGACCCACACTTCGACACCATTCCCGGCATCAAAGTCCTCCGGCTCCGCAGCAAGCACTGAATCCCATCTCCCGCCCCCGACGATCACTGAGCCACCACCATGAAAAAGAAACCGCAACTCATCCCGCTGCTCAACTTCTTCGCCGAGACCCTCCGCGATCCGCTCTCCACCAACTTCTGCACCAAGGAGGAAAAACACGCCATCGTCCGCCAAGTTGATCCCTCAGAAAAATCGACTTCATCTCTCCTGCTGGTGTGCTAGTATCATCATCAATGATAACCACACTCGCAACCTCTCCCGAGCCGGGAAAACTCCGCCCTCTGCTCCACGCCGAGGTGGATCGCCTGAGCGATGAACATCTCGGTCTGGCGCATCGTGCGCTCTTGGAAATCGAACTGCATCAACTCGCGGGCGAACTCGATGACGCTGCGGACTCCGCTCCAAACGCCGGCAAACTCACCATCGAGAGCATCGCCGCCGCCGTCGCGGAGCACCGCGCCCTGCGTCCGTATCAATGACGGTCTGCATCGACACCAACGTCGTTCTGGGAATGTTTGGCCGCAATGGTCCGTGGCTACCCATCCGCCAAGCGCTCATTGATGGCCGGTTGATCTGGGCCGTCACGACCGAGATTCTTCTGGAATACGAAGAAGTCGCCGCACGGGAAATGGGCAGCACTGCCGCCGCGCAACTCATCCGTTTCATTGACCTGCTCGCGCAAACCCGCAGCAACCTCCGCCAAATCAGCCCCACTTTTCGTTTTCAACTCATCACAGCAGATCCGGACGACAACAAATTCAGCGATTGCGCGATCACCGCAAACGCGGACTACATCGTCACCGAGGATCGCCACTTCGCCCCACTCGCCACCGCCGGATACCATCCCCAGCCCATCACCCCGGCGGAGTTCATTTCCAAGCATTTGTAGGAGTCCTTCTCTTCACTTCGATGTCCAATGTTGGGCGTTCCATGTTCGATGTTCTCTCCCTCCGCCACACCGGCCTGCTGCCGAAATACCGATTGTTAGTAGAAAAACTCACCGCGCGCAGCCTGCTCAAAGTCGGTTCGGACTTCCCACTGTGTAAATTTCACGATCCCCGTTATTGCCGCGCCTGATCCAGCATGCTACGTCTTTCCCCGTGACCACGATCACCTTGGAACTCGGAGAACACCTCGCCGAAACTTTGGCGCGGGCTGCGGAAGCAAACCACAAGCCGTTATCCGTGTGGGCACTGGAGCGATTGAAAGCCGCCGCATCCGAAGACCTCGCCACCGGAAATGGTTACCCTTCCGGATATTGGAAACTATTCTCCTCCATGGACGACAACTCCGGATTTGAAGCTCCAGATCGCAGTCCTACCCGAGTCATCAGCGGCCTTGAT
>JANOQR010000313.1:0-37389 GCA_031414935.1 Luteolibacter sp. | reverse complement strand
GTCGTTGATGTCGTCAGTTTCCTTTTTTTTGCCGATGTCCCACTGGTTGTCGATGAGGTGCTTGCGAGCTTTGACGATGGCGGGTTCGTGGGCTTCGCGACCGGAGGAAACGAGGGCGGTCACCGAGGTGGCGGTGTTATAGACGGAAAGGCCGCGGTTGTAGATGCCGCCGTCTTCTTTTTGTTGGGCGAGTAGCCATCCGTAGGCTTTCTCGATGTGTTCGGGAAATGGAGCTTTACGGTCGAAGTTCGGGTCGCGAGTGGCGGCGGTGAGGGCGAGCGCGGTGAAAGCGGGCAAGCCTTCGTCGTCCCAATTTCCTGCGGGTTTTTGCTGAGTTTTGAGCCATGCATTGCCGCGGGCGACGGCTTGGCGGATTTCTTGCTTGAGTGACTCGTGGCTGGGATTGCTTTCGGCAGCGTGGCCGAGGGCGGTGCCGAGGATGATGAATATGGACAGGAGTTTCATGGTTTCGGGGTCGGTTTGGAGTTCTGGTAAGGGCTGATGATGACGGTGACAGCGGTGCCATCAGCGGGGATGCGTTTAGGAAATGGGTTCCAGACATCGTCGTTGCCGTTGTCTGCGCCGGGGAAATTGATGATCGCGGCGTTTGAGAGAAAAATGGCAGCGATGTCGCCCGTGACTTCGGGGATGTATTTTCCCTCGTAAGTTTCGGAGGCTCCGTAAACCCACGGGCCAGCGGGCATGGCTTCGGCGGTCACGGAATGTTGAATCCATTCGTTGACGGAAGCTCGCTGAGTTTTTTCATTTTCCTGCCACTCCACGTCGATGGCGATGCGAGATCCGGCTTTCTCTTTTTCTGAAATGACGACGGGTGGCGGAGGAGTTTCTCCGGCGTGTGTCGGGACGAAGTAGAGCTCGCGAGAGGGGAGGTAGCGGAGCAGAGTGAAGGCGAGGTTCAGGTGAGTGGGCGAGGCGGCGGTGGCCATGAGTGACTCATGGATTTTCCCGTTATCGTGGACGATCAGAAATTCTAGCAGTCCTTCGCTCATTTGGATTTTCGCAGGGAAGCGAATCTCGCGGGAAATTTTGTCGAAGGTAATTTCTCCGATCTGGAATTTGTTTTCGTCGAGTTGTTTGATCGACGGTTTTGGCGGCTCGGCAGGTGTGTCCTGAGCCACGGCGAGCGCGGCGGAAGCGATGAGGAGAAGTAGTGGGCGGTGGAGCATCTGGAGCGGAATTGGAAAGAACAGGAGACAGCAATAACGTCGGGGGATCTCGGAAACTTAGGTCAATTTCCTGATTCACCAGCTTTTTTTGGGAGTGGGTGGAGGTGGGTGGCAAATTCTTTCCAACACAGGCGGGTGACGCGGTGGGTCAGCGCATCGAGCGAGATTTCACTGGCATCGAGCGCGGTGGGCGGGGTGTAGGCGGTGGATTTGGCGAGGTAATTGCTGACGAGGACGAAGACGGATTTGTGGATTTCTTCGCGGAGTTTTTCCGGCGCGTCCACGGTGAAGGAGAGCACCTCGGTGGAAATGGGCTTTTTGCCGGGACCGTTGAGCCAGAGGGCGACCGGCGTAGGTTTCTTGTTTAAGCTGCTAGATTTTCCGACGGTGACTTTGGTTTTGATTTTCACGATCCCGGAGGACGCGCTTTCGAGTTCGAGGGCGGCGGCTTGAAGGGATGCGGTGAGAGATTTGGTGAGTTTTTTCCCGGCGCTGGCTTGGAGTTCGAGCTGGATCGCGGTCTCGGGCTTTAGGTTCCAAACGGGCAGAGTGGGGCGAAGGCGTTTGATCGCGGCGAGGGCGGTGGTGGCTTGGGCGGCGTCGGGTTTCGTGAAATCCATGACTCGCTCCCAAGCCAGCAACGCACGCTGGGGTTCACCTTTTTTTTCCAAGATCTCGGCGAGTTCGATGAGATGCGCTGGGCCTTGCGATGAGTGTTCGGCGTAGTGTTGCAAGTCCGGCGGTGAGGTGAGATTCCCGAGATCAATCTCGGGTTCCGGCGGCGGGGGCGGGGGAGGCGGCGGCGGTGGGACGATGACGGGCACCGAGATCGCGTCTTCTACGCGGTCGGCTTGAGGAAATGAGGATTCGATTTTTTCGCGAATCTCGGTGAGCCGGGCCTCGGTCGGCGGCGTCATGAAATCCATGTGGCGGTTGTTGCGCCACCAGATCCCGCTGATGAGCGAGAAGACTAACAAAATCACCACTGGAATCGGCACGCGCACAAGCGCACGCTGCATCCATCTTCACGTGCCGGAAAGCGGAAATCTCGCCGCCGCAGGAAAAACAAAACGTCCCGCTCGGATCACCGGGCGGGGCGGCGTCAAAGCAGCTTGTTCAAGTCTTCGACGCTCATCTGCGCCTGTTTCAGGATGTGAGAAAGCGTGGACCGAAGAATGGGTTTATGTGCGGGAACCGTTAGTTTGAGGGTCCCGCAAGTGTCTGCTTTTGGAGGCGGATGTGACTGCCCTTTTGCCGGAGGACGACCCAACCGTCGCGGCGGAGGGCCATGACCACCTGATCGTAAGGAAGGCTCGGAACCTTCATAATGACATTTCGACCATCTCAGCCTCTTCAGAAAACTGCGAGTCGTCTTCGACAGGTTCCAAGTAAAGTTCGATGGCTTCGCGGATGTTTTTGAGAGCCAAATCCCGACTGCCGCCTTCACTAATACAACCTGGCAGACTGGGCACCGTAGCGGTGAAACCACCTTCTTCGCTCGGTTCGAGAACGATCTGAAATTTCATAAGCGAAGGATGAATTCAAAACGCATCGAATCAAGGAAACAAGTGAGCCTGCCATGTGTTCACGGATTGCAGGAAAAACAAAACGCCCCGCTCGGATCACCGGGCGGGGCGTTTTGAGGAAAAATTTCTGGAAGCTCAGTCAGCACTCTTGACGAGAAGAGCACGCTTGCCGACCCGCTCACGGAGGTAGTGCAACTTCGCACGGCGGACTTTGCCTCTATTGGTGACTTCGATTTTCGCGATCCGTGGCGTGTGGAGTGGGAAAACGCGCTCCACGCCCTCGCCGTAGGAAATTTTGCGGACAGTGAAAGCGGCGTTCACACCCGAGCCACCGCGTGCGATGACGATGCCTGCGAAAATCTGGACGCGCTCTTTGCCGCCCTCGACCACCCGGCAATGCACCTTCACGGTGTCACCGACGTTGAACTCAGCAATGTCTTGTTTCAATTGCTCTGACTCGATTTTCTTAATGATGTGCATGGTGTCCTCCTTGGCGGAAAATGATGATAAATGCGCGACTTTTGGCGTGTGCCCGGGCGCGCGGGGCGGGAGAGCTACCGGGTCGATCCAGTAATTGCAACCGCGAAATTGATGAAACTTCAGCCTTTCTGATAAACTGCCGCAGGATCGAAGGATTTCCCGGCTCCTGTCTCCTCCAGCATCGTGGTTCCGGGCTTGATTTTGCGGTAAAAACACGAGTTTCGCCCGGTGTGGCAAGCTCCGGCACCGATCTGCTCGACTATCACCACCAGTGCGTCTTGGTCGCAGTCCGTACGAATTTCCACCACCCGCTGGATGTGGCCTGAGGTCGCACCTTTGTGCCAAAACTCCTGCCGCGAGCGCGACCAATACACCGCCTCGCCGATCTCCAAGGTCCGCCGCAGTGACTCGGCATTCATGTAGGCCAGCATCAATGGCTCGCGCGTCACCGCGTCGATAGCCATCGCCGGGATCAATCCATCTGCGTCAAATTTCGGGGAAAAATCCGCTCCTTCTTCGATCTCTGCTTTCCCGCCACGCGCAGCAAACACGTTTTCCATATCCATGGGCGGAACGTGAAACCGCGCTCCCAGCCTGTCCAGCCCGCATTCCTGCCAAGGCTTATCGACACAAAAAAACCACGGCGGGTGATTCCGCCGTGGTTTGAGAAAATGGGTCTCCCGCAGTGGAAAACTCAGCGCTTGCGACGTGCGCCAAGCATCGCGAGGCCGATCACGCTGAGGATCGCGTGGGAAGGCTCTGGGACGATCACTAGGTTTCCGCGAATCTCACCGGAGCCGTTAGCCGATGTGTGGAAATTGAGGTAAGTCTTTTCGTCGAGTAGCGCGGTTTCTTGAGGCCCGGTCAGCGTGATCGTGCGGTTGGTGATGCCGCCATTGGTTGCACTGGGGTTCCAAGTTCCACCGCTATCGAGACCAATGAGAACGCTGGTGTTCTGGGTGAAAGAAGCAACACCGCCTGCAGCGGTCGGGCCGTGGATGTGACCGGCGCTGGCGTTTCCGGTGAGGTCGGTGAAGCCGTTTGCAGAGCCCCATGCTACGTTGATCGTGAGGACTTTGGTGATGTCATCAAAGAAGATGCCTGCCCCGAATTCACCGCCCGTGCGGGTGATTCCGGTGACGACGTGATTTTCGTTCGTGGAGAGAAGACCAGAACCACCTTTTCCGAGGATGTCGAAGTAAACGATGGCGGACTGGGCGGATGAAGCGAGCACCAGAGTGGTCGCGGTGATGAGGAGTGATTTCATAGGGATTGAGGCACTTTTTTAAGAACACACTGCTTTTAAACCCACAAGATGAGGAAACAAGGTCAAAAACTCTGACATTTTTGACACCATCGCCATTCGCATACACGAGGTTTCCCGGAAGCTGTAACGGCTGAACTACCGCTCGAACATCAGCATCATGTATGCGAAAAACAGCAGCAGGTGGACGCATCCTAACAAAAGATTCGTTCGCGGCTGGGAAAACGTCACGATGGACGTGACCAAGGTGAGGACGAGCATGAGTGTGTCCACGGAATCCAGCCCGAGCACCAGCGTTCTGCCAGTGATGAGTGAAATACAGCTCACCAGCGGGATCGTCAGGCCGATGGATGCGAGCACCGAGCCTAGCAGGATATTCACGGAGCGTTGGAGCCGATTCGAAAAAGCAGCCTTGATCGCGGAGATCGACTCAGGAGCCAGCACCAGAAATGCCATGATGAATCCGCCCAGTGCGAAGGGTGCGCCGAGTTTATCCACGGCAGCATCCAGCGGGATGGACATTTGTTTGGCGAGCAAGACCAGCGGCAGTCCATAGAGACCTAACATCACTGCGTGAAATGCCGTCGAGCCAGGTGAATCGTGGTGCTCGGTGTGTGTCTCACTTTCCTCGGTCTTGCCGTCCGGCATCATGAAAAAGCCGCGATGCAGGTGATTTTGCACCATCAAGAACACGCCGTAAATTCCCACGGACATGATCGAGAGGAAGATCATTTGAAACGTGGAGAGTGTCGGCCCGGAACTGGCTTGGGTGTAATTTGGTAGGACCAACCCGAGAACGGTCAGCGGGATAATCATCACCAAAAAGGAGTGTGCGCTCTGGAGATTGAAGGGCTGTTCGCGGTGCTTCAGTCCGCCGAGCAAGAGCGCGAGTCCCATGAAGCCATTCAGCACTAACATCACCACGGCCAACATCGTATCGCGTGCCAAGGTCGGCTTTTCATCTCCCGAAGACATCACGAATCCCACCATCCCCACCTCCAGCCCGGTGACGGCCAACGTGAGTAGCAGTGTCCCCAGAGGCTCGCCCAAGCGATGAGCTAACACATCCGCATGACGGACGATGGAGATGGAAGTGAACAACAACACGCCGCAGATCACGACGAGCATCAAAATCAAAAGCACTGGCTGCGCGAGCGCGGCGGCAATCCAAGATTTTCCTGCGATGGTGAGAGTCAAAGTGCCGCCAGCCAGCAGCAGCGGCCATTCGCGCATCCATGGGGTGGTTCCATTTGGGGCGGGCTGGCTTGAGCCGTGAGAGAGATTTTTCATAGGTTAGAAAATACAGGTGAGCCGTGAAGCAGCTTCGTTAGGTGTAGAAAGCCACTACTCGCGCAGCCTCGCGAACTTTTTTTACGGCTCAACGTCGCTCGGCAATCGCCCGGAGTTTGCTCACGGTAATTCCCGAACCCGCAGGTGACGGAAATGGATGGGCGAGCCCTCGCTTTCGAGGCAGATGTGACCGTCGGCGGGGGCGCAGCCAGTGCCGCCGGATACTTCCTCGCCGTTCACCCAGAGCCGCACCTCGCCATTGATGGCGCGGATGTAGTAGTGGTTCCACTGGCCGTGACCTTTGCTGAGTTCCTTGCGCGGGAAACTGCGTGAGCCATCGGGTGAGATCGGCGGAAAAGGCGTCATTTTCACCCGCACCGGGAAAACATCGCCGTGGGTGCCGAACCAATCCGTGGCCTTACCGGCAGCTTTCATTTTCTCGGTGAATGCGTGATCGAGGATCTGAATTTCGATGCCGTCAGGCAGGCCGGGCGCATTGGCGGCGGTGAGTTTTTCAAGAGATGCCGGGGTGGTCCAAATGAAGACGCCGGAGTTTCCAGCGGGCTTTTGGTGGCACCATTCGACGACTAACTCGAAGTTGCGGTAGGTTTTCTGCGTCCGCATCACGCTGACTGGTTGGCCACTGCAAATGATGAGATCGTCTTTCCACGTCCAAGTGTCGGCGGCACTGTTCACTTTCGTGAAATCCTCCTGGGTCATCGCACGCCAGCCCGGTTGGGTGGCGTCGATGACGGGTTTGATCGGCTCGGCAGTTAGGGAAAATGGCGACAGGAAAACTAGCAGCGATATTCGGAAGCGTAGGGACATGGCAGTGGGATTTTTTCGAGTTAGCCGTTGAGCGTCCAGCCGTCGCGGTAGTTGCGTTTCAGCAGCGCATTTGCCTCGGCGTGGTTGGTGATCGTTCCCTCTGCGCCGTTGTATTCGAGCGGCTGACCGACGCGATAAGCGATAAGGCCGAGCAGCATTTGCTCGATCAGAAGCGAGTGGTATTCGAAGTTGCAGCAAGTTTCCTTGGTCGGGTCTTTGCAGGCGTCGAGCCAGTTTTGGTGAAACTCACCGATGGCAGGGAGTTGGTCTTTCTTCGCACGGGGTTTGTAGTAGCTGAGATCGGGTTCCTTACCGGCAGGGATCAGCAAGCGTCTGGTGTAGTCGGCGATGAGGAAACCTTCGCTGCCTTTGAACATGACGCCGTGGCCGATGGTATTGAGGTCGATGAAATCTCGCGGGCAGCGCGGTAAAGCGCCGCCTTGGTGCCAACTCACTTGGATGGGGCCGCGCCAGTCATTGGCTGGATGCGCGAAGTGGGTTTCTAACTTTACTGGTGTCACATCGGGATTGAATGGATCTCCGCTGGCCTTGATGGCGGTCGGTGAGGTGGCGTCGATGGTGTTCCAAACGAAGTCCATCATGTGACTGCCCATGTCGCCGATCTGGCCCACGCCCCAATCCCAAAACATGTTCCATTGCAGGCAATTCGCTCCCGGTTGACCGGTGAAATAGTCTGGGTGATAGGGTCTGCTAGATGAGGGTCCGAGCCAAAGATCCCAATGCAAACCAGCGGGCGGGTTGCCTTGGGCAGGGAAATAGCCGGTGCGCGGCAGCTTACGGTTTCCCCATGCGACGGCGGTTTCTAAATTCCCGATGGCACCGTCGCGGACCATTTCTTTGACTCGCGCGTAGTTGTCCTGCGCGTGCATTTGGGTGCCGCACTGAGTGGCGATTTTGCCTTTTTTACTCAGCCAGTTCGTCCGCAGAAGGCGAGCTTCCTCGACGCTCAAAGCAAGTGGTTTTTCGCAATAGACATGCAGGCCGCGATTGAGTGCCCAGTTAGAAATGAAAGCGTGGTGATGGTCTGCGGTGCAGATGACGACGGCGTCGAGTCCGGGCTGATCGAG
This sequence comes from Luteolibacter sp., assembly GCA_031414935.1. GTDB lineage: Bacteria > Verrucomicrobiota > Verrucomicrobiia > Verrucomicrobiales > Akkermansiaceae > Luteolibacter. The sequence goes on along the minus strand of JANOQR010000313.1, from coordinate 29,726 downwards.
GCATTTCCGCCAGTCCACGTAGGTTTTCGCGGTAGGAAATTCTTTTAAAGCATGGGCGATGTGCGCTTCGTTGATGTCACAAATGGCGACGACGTTTTGCTCTCTCAGCCAGCCGTAATGGCCTTTGGCGCGTCCGTATGCGCCGATGAGCGCGATGTTGAGTTTGTCGTTCGGAGAGTTCGTGCCCGCCATGATGCCGCTGGGTAGGATCAATAGGCCAGCTCCAGTTAGAGAAGATTGTTTGAGGAAATTACGCCGATTGGATGATGGGGCTATGGGGTCCATGATGTGAGGTTCAATACGCTTGAGATAAAAACATCTTCAGAGAAATTGCGATGATTTGAATCAGGGCTTTGGCGGATAAAGTTCGGCGTTTGAGGCTTGGAACTCGGCTTTGAGGCGGACGCGCAGAGTGGATAGATCGACGAGTCGCCAACGGGTGAAGGTCCATTCTTGCTCCTTGCCGTCGTGCTCGATGCCGACGAGAAGATGGACGGCATCGTCAGTGATTTTCAGGGTTTCGTTTTTCGGCTCAAAATAAAATGTGCGGAAGCTGCTAGTTTCGGAGCCGTGTTCGACGAGTTTCGGGTCGAGGTAAAAGACGAGTTTGGATTCGTGGTCGATGATGCGGAGATCGGGGTAGCCGGAGCGTTGGTGTCCGCCCTCGCGGGTGGGCGGAGTGTCGCATGTGAGGCCGGGCATGGTGTTGAGGTGCTTTTGAATGCCGTCTTCAAAAAATCGCGATGCTTCATTGATGCGGCGGAGCTGACGGACGGGGGAAGCTGGCTGGTTGAGTTCTGCGAGTGTGAGTGTGAGGGCTTTGTCGATGGCAGCGGTGACGCGGAGGTGTGCAGGATCGTTAGAAAGTGGGAGAACATTTTTTCCTGAGCAGGCATGGGCGACCGTGGCGAAGGAAAAGGTGCGAGAGGAGAGATTTTCAGCGAGGAGGGATTTGACGAGAGCGGAGTCGTCTTGGAGAGGTTCGATTTCTTCCTGTTTAGGAAGCGAGTGGTTTCTGTTTGCAGTAAGAAAAGTCAATGAGCCGCCTGCCAGAAATGCACAGATGGTTTTGGTGGTGGAGCCAGAAGGACCGAAGATAAATTGTCGAAATGTCATGGTCGTTTCAATACGTGCCAACGCGAGGTGTCCGGCTGGACGAGTGCCTCCACCGGATGATCGGCCAGTGCGTGAGTCTCGACGAGATGGGCGAGAAGCATCAGCGACGCGACGGAATCAAACAGCGCGTCGTGCCATGATTTTTCCGGCACGGCCGCGCAGATAGATGCAGTGAGTTGGAGCGCATCGCAGACGGCACCGAGGGAATGATCCGGCAGCTCAGGCCATGCGGCGCGGGCTAACAGGAGTGTGTCGATCCATGGTCCGAAGCCGTGTCCGGGAAAGGCACGGAGGAAACGTTTTTCCGTGCCTTTGCCGTGGGCGACGACTGCTGCACTGGCGAGCCGCTTTTTAAACTCTGGCCAAAGCATCAGCAGCGACGGGGCGTCTGCGAGTTGCTCTGGCCCGATGCCGTGGACCTTTCTAGCAGACCATTGGATTTCCTCGGTGGTGTGGAGGTAGGAAACAAATGAGTCGGTGTGGCCATGATCTGGCGACCAACATGCGAGGCCGACTTGCACTGGGCTATCCGTTTTTCCCCGTGCCGCGCCTGTGGACTCGAAGTCGATCGCGGTGAAGCGGCAGTGACGGATGAGTGGCATGACAAGCGAATTGGCTGGCTGAGAAATAAGCCTAGGCGGGAAAATACAAACCACGAATCACACGAAAACTCACGAAAGAAGAAAGCGGTAAAAAGTGATGCTCATTTCGCATTAGGTGGCGGATTCAAATCTCATCGCCACCCATATTTTAGTGATCTTGGTGTCCTTCGTGGTTTCTTTTTTCTTCTACAGGAAAAGCTAACGCATGGACCTATCTCCGCATTTTTTGGCGAGTTTCTCAGAATTTCAGCACCTGCCGGAACTGATCCTTCTCGCTGATGGAGAGAACGAAGTCCGTGAGTAAGTCGATGGTGTGCTGGATGTCATCGAGATGAGCCGTCTCCACGACTGAGTGCATACAGCGCAGCGGCAGGGAGACGAGTGCGCTGGGGATGCCCTCGCGGCTGAGGAAAATCGTGTCGGTGTCGGTGCCGGTGAAGCGGCTGCTGGCTTCGTGCTGGATGGGGAGCTTGGACTTGCTCGCCACGTCGATGAGTCGCTGGACGACGAGCGGATGGTTCGCGGAGCCATGGCAAAGTGCTGGGCCTTCGCCCAGTTTGACGCTGCCAAATTTGTTAGCATCGAGGCCGGGAGTGTCGGTGGCGTGAGTCACATCGAGGCAAACGCAGAGGTCTGGCTTGATGCGATAGGTGGCCATCATCGCGCCGTTGCCGCCGATTTCCTCCTGCACGGCATTCAGGCAGATGAGGGTGAGGGCGGGCTTCTTTTTGCCTGCGGCGATGCGCTTTAATACCTGAGCGATGATATAGCCACCGATGCGGTTATCGAGAGCGCGGCTGACGAGACGCTTGTGGGAAAGCTCTATCGGCCCATCTTGATAGACGGCGGGATGGCCGACGCGCAGGCCGAGTGCTGCGACTTCGGACGCGTTGGACGCGCCGACATCGACCCACAAGTCATGCACGGCAGGAGCTTTTTCTTGGCCTGCTTCATCGCGGCGGAGATGGATTGCGGTGTTCCCGATGATACCGGAGACGGGGCCTTGATCGCCGAGGATGGTGAGTCTGCGACCACGGGCGGTGGCAGCATCCGAACCGCCGATACGGTCGATGCGGAGGAAGCCGTTGCTGTCGATATGCTTAATCATGTAGCCGATCTCGTCGGCGTGAGCTTCGAGCATGACGATGCGCTCGGATTTTCCCGGCAGCGTCGCCCAAGTGGAGCCATACGCGTCGCAAGTGACGTCTGGGGCGTAGGACTTGATCCAGTCCGCCCAAACTTGCTGGCCGCGCATTTCAAAACCCGTGGGGCTGGGAGTCTCTAGCAGGCGGAACAGGAAATCGCGGTCGTCTTTTTTCAAGGTCGGTGAATCAGGGTGAGAAATTTCGTGAGCTATCGCGGATGCTTGCTCAGACGTTGAATCTGAACTCCACCACGTCGCCGTCTTTCATGACGTATTGCTTGCCCTCGATGCGGACTTTTCCGGCGACTTTCGCGGCAGACATGCTGCCTGCGGCGACGAGGTCGTCGTAGTGGACGATTTCCGCCGCGATGAAGCCGCGCTCGAAGTCAGTGTGGATAACTCCAGCAGCGGCGGGTGCTTTATCGCCTGCGGTGATGGTCCAGGCGCGGGTTTCTTGGACGCCAGTGGTGAGGTAAGTGCGTAAACCCAGCAGATGATAGACGCCGCGGATCAGCGCGGAGACGCCGGAGTCGGTGACGCCCATGTCTGCGAGAAATTCGTTCGCTTCCTCGACGGGCATGTCACTGAGTTCTTCCTCGATTCGGGCGGAAATGACCACGGCTTCCGAGCCGGTGTGCTCTGCGGCGAATTTGCGGACGCGGGCGACCTGCGGGTGTGAATCTGGATTTTCAATCGCGCCTGCTAGCTCATCTTCGGCGACGTTGCAGGCGTAGATGGTTTTCTTGGAAGAGAGCAGGAAAAATTCTTTGACGATGGCTTTGTCGTCGTCGCTGAACTCGATGGTGAGCGCGGGTTTTCCCTGATCGAGATGCGGCATGATGATGTCGATGAGTTCGACTTCTTTTTTCGCTTCCTTGTCGCCGCCTTTGGCTTTTTTCTCGCGAGAATGGCGGCGTTTTTCGAGGGAAGCCATATCTGCGAGGATCAGCTCGGAGTTGATGATGTCGATGTCGCGGATGGGATCGACGGTGCCGAGTTCGTGGATGATGTCGTCATTTTCAAAACACCGGACGACTTGGACGATGGCGTCGGTTTCGCGGATGTTCGCGAGGAATTGATTGCCGAGTCCGGCGCCTTCAGACGCGCCTTTGACGAGGCCCGCGATATCGACGAACTCGATCGCGGTGGGGACGAGTTTTTGCGAGCCGGAGATTTTCGACAGCACGGCAAGTCGCGAATCTGGGACCATCACGATGCCAACGTTTGGGTCGATGGTGCAAAACGGATAGTTCGCGGCCTCCGCCTTGCGGGTGCGGGTGACAGCGTTGAAGAGTGTCGATTTTCCGACGTTGGGTAGTCCTACGATTCCGGCCTTGAGCATAGCGGCGGGAGGGTGGGGGAGAGCCGGGCGGAAGGACGAGGAAATTTTCACCCAAAATACGAGACCCACGCACACGGCAGTCCCAGCAGAATCGCCGGGACGCAGATGTATAACAGCAAGTTGCGGGCGTTGATGCCGTATTTCAGCGAGTGGTAGGTGAGGAATTCTAGCAGGCGTGATTTGCCTTTGATGACGGCGAGGATGAGTAAGAAGAAGCTCGGAAATGCGAAGCCGAGGCTGATCGCTACGCCGAGGTCTGCCATTGAGATTCGCAGCGGTTGGCCGCGAATGGCGAGGGGTAAAAACATCCCACTGAGTAAGCCAAGGCCGCTGAGGAGTTGAGAAATTAAGTCCAGCCAGCGGTTCCGGCGTTTGAGAAAGAGTAAGTTTTCGGTGCTGGGTTCGATGCGCGGCAACAGGCGATCCAACGCACGAGCGATGACGGAGATGAGCGTGGTTTCACTGGAATCGGGCTTCATGAAATAGGGTGGGCTGACATTTTACGTGATGCCCAAGGGCGATCCTGTTGCGATTTTCTTAACCGCGAATGGATGGGCATGAACACGAATAAAGATGAGTGATGAGATGAAATTTGCGTCATTCGCGGTGAAATAGGGAGAGTTTCGCTGTCGCAGTTCACTCTTGCCGGGTCTGCGGTCGTCTGGCAGACAGCCGCGCCTTTCGAAGACCGAACCTGATGGAAACCGCTAACCGCCATGTGATCCCGTTGCCAAATGGCTTGAAGCTGGCGTTGCGCTCGCCGCAGCAGGCCGGGTGCGCGAACTACATTATTAAGGAAATTTTTCAACAGCAGGCGTATTCTCGGCCCGGGTTCGAGCTGCGAACTGGAGACACGGTGATGGACATCGGCGGAAATGTGGGAGTGTTCGCGTTGTGGGCGGCGGGTCAGGTGAAGCGCGTGATCTCGGTGGAGCCGACGTCTGCGATTGAGTGTCTTGAGCAGAGTCTGAAACTGAACGGGCTTCGCAACGTCACCGCGATTCGTTGCGCGGTGAGTGATGCGGCGGGGACGATGGAGCTGCTGCAATATCCGGGTTTCAATGGCGTGAGTCATGCGGCGAATTTCATCCCTGCGGCGTGGGGGCAACGGCTCATCAAGTTGTTGTGGGGGAAACATCAGGAAAAACCGCGGCGGGTGTCGTGCTCGTGTCAGAGTCTGGACGAGGTAATGCTAACCGCCGGGGTGGAGCGCGTGGATTTTCTGAAGGTGGATTGCGAGGGCGGGGAGTATGCGATTTTTGACTCGGTGAGTGATGCGACGCTGGCGCGCATTTCCCGGATCGCGATGGAGTTTCACGAGATCCACCCGTCGCACAATCATCGGCGCATCGTGAAACGCCTGCGAGCAGCGGGCTTCGAGGTGAAGGTGGAGCGGACGTGGCAGGAACGCTATTTGTTCCAAGCCGGGATGCTGTGGGCGCGGCGGAAGTGATGGGAACGCGGCGACCTCTCCTGCCTGTTACCCACACATTTCGTATTCCCAGCAGTGTTTTCGCGCCGAGGCCATGGGCATGGCGATCTCCGAATCGCCATGCCGATGGAAGGACCATGAAAAGCGGTTTCTTCAGCTCATTGGCTTCTCATGAGCATGGCGGATCGGAGTCCACCACTCCTTGATTTTGCAGCCCTCTGACGGGCAGGAAATGTCGCCGTGGTGCTAGGGATGAAGATGCGGGATTGCGTGTGGTGGGTATTTTGGAAAGACTCGGCCTCTTGGTGGAAATTCTATTAGATGACGGCACATTTATTCAGTTGTGAGAATGCGACTTGCGCGGTGCCGGAAGCGTATCGGGAAATTTTTCGTGGGTCGGAGGAGGTGGTGAACTCGTCGCGCGGGTGGGAGCCGGGTTCGCTGAATCTGGCGCAAGGCTTCGCGATGAAATTTCGCACGCCGCTGGTCCACGGCGATGTCACGCGGCTGCTGATCGATCTTCTTGAAGATGGTGATACGCGGTGGAGTGAGTTTTCGCTGAAACTGCCCGAGGCAACGCGCTTGAAGGTGGCGGATCGGCATGAGCGGCCATATCGGTTAGCGTTGAATCAACGGATCAATGAGGATTTGCGGCGGCACGAAAGGCTGCTGCATGTGATGGTTCACACGGACGCGCGGACTGACGGGCTGGTGATGCTAGAGACGCCGCCGGGTGGGGTCGTCGCAGAGAAATTCGCCAGTGCGTGGCGTGGATTGTTGGCGGCGAAGGACGTGGATGTTCGGCACGTTCCGGCGAGTGGTGCGACGCCGCTGGCGGACTTGCTGACGGCTCAATTTCCTGCCGATCGCTATGCTTTAATCCGGCTGTCCGTGTCGCAGACGTTTTTTCTGGAAGGTCGGCCTTGGCGTTGGGAAACGCTGAAGAAGCTGCTGCTGGAGTCGCTGGGGAAGGTGACGGATGAGGTGAAAATTTAGTTCCCCAAGATGCTCTTCGACTGCTCCACGGTGAGGGAGCGTTGCTCGCGGTAGTCGATGATATCGGGTTGCGCAAAAACTTTACGGCGGTTCTCGATGGCGTCGTTGCTGCCTTTTTGGACTGGGGCATTTCCGGTTTCGTTGGCGTTGCCGGTGGCGTAGGTGCCGGTCTGATAGTTATCGGGGATGTCGGCGGCGTTGTTCGCTTCGCGGGCACCTTGGCCTTGGAGGTCGGAAGGGGTTTGGAAGCGGCTGCCGTCGGTGTTTCCGGCGTAGGCTTTGGGGGCGTAGTTCTTATTTCCCCACCAGGATTTCTTTGCGAAGTCGCCCGCTTTGTATTCGCTCTTGGAGAATTCTTTGCTGCCGTAGCGGGAAGCACTTTTGTTTTCGTAGAAGCTGCGTTTGTCAGTTTTCGGAACCATGTTGCCGCTGGCATCTTTGGTGAAACCGTTATTTTTGGCCTTTTCGCCCACCCAATCGTCAGCACTTCGAATGCGGGCACCAGTTGGTTGTTGCGCTGTCGATTTCTGGCTGGAATCTGGGCCGCAGGAAACGGTGAAGACGGTCAGCGCGAGGGTGATGGGGCGGAGGAATTTCACTGGCGGGCGAGGCGTTGTTCGAGATTGGGATCGGGGACGGCACCGCGTTCGAGTGCTTGTTGATAGAAATTTTTGGCTTCTTCGTTGCGTTTGTCCTTCGCGCACAGGCGGGCGAGATTGAAGTAGGGTTCGCTGGGGATTGGATCGGCGGCGATGGCGGCTTTGTAGTAGGATTCCGCTTTGCCGAGCTGGGCGAGGTTTTCGTTGATGGCTCCCAGCAGCGATAGGCTCAACGCGTCATCTGGGGAGAGTTCGGCGGCTTCTTTGACATGAGTTTCTGCGGCGCGGAAGTCGCCCATGGTGTAGAGGGAAACTCCTAACATCCGGTGGGCGTAGGGGTTGTTTGAATCCAGCTCGACGGCGCGGCGGAAAGAATCCACGGCGGAGGTGGGATCGTTGAGTTTGAGATCGACGACGCCGAGTTTGCACAGAGCGGAGACGTGGCCGGGGTGTTGCTCGACGATCATTTGGAACAACTCGCGAGTGGGGAGGTAGCGGCCGGCGGTGAAGGATTTCTCGGCAGTGCGTTCGTAAATGGAGATGTCGCGGTTGAGCGCATCGGTGTTTCTGCCGACGGTGGCGCGGTCTTGGGCGAAGGGAGAAATGAACTCGCCGTCCACTTGCTTGTCGGCGATGAGCCGTTGTTCTTCGGGGCTGAGGGCGATTTCCTGGGTGTCGAAAAGTTTGATCGCTTGCTCTAGCCGCTCGTCTTTGGAACCCATGTCGCGGACGGCTTCGACGAGGAGATCACGGGCTTGGCGGCGACGTTCTTGGACGCGGAGTTGACGTTGGATGATGTCGCGAAGCATGGCGACCTCGGCGGGATCTGCGGAGGTTTTGCCGCTGGCGAGGGCGGCTTCCTCATTTTTCAGGCGTTTCTCCATGTCGGCGAGGCGTTGGTCTTGATCGCGCCGTTCTTGTTGGAGGCGGTTGATCTGGGCCTTGGTCATGGAAAGATCGCGTTTGGCTTCTAGCAGCGCGTCTTTGGAGCTGTTGTTGTCGCGGTTGAGAAGATCGACTTTTTCGTTGGCCTCGCGGAGGTTTTTGACGAGGCCCATGTTTTGTTGGATGAGGTCTTGGATGCGGCCATCTTCGTTGAGCTTGAGGAGGTTGCTCATTTGCTCGCGCTCTTGCAGAAGCATGTCGCGCTCGGTGCGGATCTGGGCGAAGACGGCGTCGCTTTCATCAAGCTGTTTTTTCAGGCTATTGATCGTGGCGTTGGCTTTCGTGAGTTCGGCGTCTTTTCCGGCGAGTTGTTTCTCTAAGGCTTGGAGCTGGGTGCGCTGACCGGCGACGACGGAGTTTGCGACGCTGCGCTCGGCCTTGAGGTCGCGGTCGAGATCGGCGGCTTTCTGCTGCATCACTTGCAGGTCCGCGGTGAGGGTGGCGATTTTCGCGAGGGCGTCGGTGTGCTCGGAGCGGCTTTGTTTGAGAGCCATGCCCATGGCTTCGCGCTCTTGTTCGAGTCCGGCGATGCGCTGGTTGAGCGACTTCATTTCGCTCTGGACGGGCTTCTCGGTGAGGCGTGCGCGGAGGGATTGGAGGTTGGCCTCGGCGGCCTTGAGTTGGGATTGGGCTAAATCCCGCTGGCGGGCGATATCGCGGATGCGGGATTCATTTCTCGCCGGGTCGGTGTCGGGTTTGATGGAATTTTTGATCTGGTCTTGAAGGCGTTTTACTTCGGCTTCGGCATCTTCTAGGCGGCGGGTGGAGAGTGGATCGACTTCGAGGATATTTGGCGTGAGCGGCACGACGCCTTCTGCGGGATCGACGAAAGTGCCGGGGTTTTTCTCGCCGCCCTCTAACTCGGCGATGGCGTTCTGGTTTTTCCGGCGTTGTGCTTCGGCCTGCGGATGGATGCGGACCTCGGCGTCGGAGTTGATCTTACTGCGGCCCGTGACCATGTCTGGCTTCCAATCAGGATAATAGCGGCGGACGGCCTCGAACATTTCGCGGGCTTTTTTCAGCCTTTCCGCAGCTCCGGCGAAGTCGCCTTTGGCCTCGAGTTCTTCAGCCTTGCGGGTGGCGAGGTAGCCTTGGAAATAGACTTCGGAAGGATCGAACTGCGCGGGCGAGAGTGGTGCTGGAGCTTGGGAAAATGCGGGTGCTGAAACTAACAGCATGATCGCGACGCCAAGGCGGCTGGCGGTGAAGCGAGTGTCATTCCAATGCAGCATAGGACCGGAAAACTAGGCACGACCTCGCAAGGCGGCAAGCGGGATTCTTGCGGGGATTTCGGTAGGGGAAAATTGTTTTGCAGGGTTGCGGGTGAAATCTATCTCACGCACGAACTAGCAACTTGTTTGGCTCGAAAATTGCACAAACAGCCCCAAGTTAAGCAGAAGCTCAGTCCTGCTTTTCCTCTTTCTTCGTCTCGTCGGTGGCAGGGATGGAGACGGGCGGAGTGACGGCTTCGATGGGAGGCGAGGTGGCGCTGACGGGTGGAGTGGTAGCGGTGGCGCGGACGGAAGGAGGTGGAGTGTTGCCGGGTGCGGGGGCGATCATGCCGCCGGGGAAGCCTTGGACTGGAGACGGTGGAGTGGCGTCGGCGGCGGGTTGAGTGGCTTTGGCGATGAGGCTGGTGCGGTCTTTTAGCAGTGCGTCCACGGAGGTTTTTCCGAGTTCGAAGGTGATGCCAGCGAAGGCTTTTTCTTTGGCGAGCTTGTCGGTGAGGGCTTTCAGGCGATCGGTGAAGGCGGTGTCTTTGGTTTTTGCGTCTTCGGGTTTTTCGCCTTCTTCTTTTTTGCGCTCTTTGGGGAGTTCGGCGGTGACATCGACGGTGATGAGGAAATTGTCGCTAGCTTCACCTTCAGCGGGTGGGGTGGCGGCGGGTTTGGTGGGCGTCATGCCGATGGTGTAAACGAAGCCCTCGAAGGTCTCGATGGTGGCAGTGCGTTTTTGATCGGCGACGGCGCGTTCGGTGACTTTGTCGGCGGGGACCACGTCGTCGAAACGGGCGTAGGAGAAGATGCTTTTGAGCGGGCTGGTGGCGGTGGTGTCCACGAGTTCGGTGGCGGTGGCACCGTCGAGTTTGAACTCCGCTTCTTCGCCATCGCGGGTGAGTTTCCATGCTGGCTCGGATTTTCCGGGCTGACTAACGGTGATGGATTTGATTTTCTCGGGATTGATGAAGCCTTCTGCGAGCCAGCGTTTCGGGTCTGCGCTGACGGATGGGAACATTTCGCTGACGGCGTAGAAGCCGGATTCGTCGGCGTGGTTGCGGACGTAGCGACCGACGGAGCCGCCGCCCATTCCCATCGGGGACTCGGAGGCGTTGCTGTCGATGTTTTTGCCGAGAGAAACTTTGGCGATTTCGGTGCCGGAGGCGTCTTTGATGGTGGCGGTGAGGCCGCGTTCTTCGGGCTTGGAGGCAGATTCGTCCATGCCGAAGCGGGGTGCTAATTTCGGCCCGGCCTGCATTCCGAGGGTGACTTTCAGGTCTGCGAGGGTGCGGAGCAGGTCGTTGACGAAAGTGCTGTTCGCTGGGTAGTCGGCGCGGTTTGTGACGACCCATTTGCCGTTTTTATTGGCGAGTGAGACGGATTCGTCCGCGCCTTGGACTTCGATGGCGGCGGCGTTGTTGACGGGGAGGGATTCAAACAATGTCTGGCCACGAGCGCGGGCAGTGGCGCTTTGGTTGGCTTCGGATTGGTTGAGCTTCACGATGGTCACGGCGACACCGAGAAGGATGGCGATGACCCAGAGGATGATGACCTGGCGTTTGTTCATGGTTGGAAGAAGTTGAGAGTTGAAAGTTGAGGGTTGAGAGAAAGAGGAGAGTAAGTTGTTGGAGTGTTTGAGTCTTCGCTCTCAACTCTCAACAATTTACTCTCAACACATTATCTGGCTCTGGTGGATGAGCGGCGTTTGAGGAAGAGGGCGATGCCGGCGAGGATGACGAGGGTGGGCATGGCGGCGACGTTGAGGAGGGTGATGTTTCCGGCGAGGCCGTCTTTTTGGCGGCGGAGGTCTTTTTGTTGCTCGCGGATGAGTTTTGAATACTCGACGCCTTGCTCACGGAGTTTTTTGATTTCCTGCTCTTGGGCGGGTGACAAATACGGGCCAGCACTTTGGCTGCGTTGGGCTTGGAGGTCTTGGAGTTTTTGTTGGGTTTCTTTTGCCTTGGCTTCGTATTCGTCCTGTTTGGCTCCGGCGGTTTTGGCAAACTTTTCCTCCATTTCCTGCACGACGGTGAAGGGGCGGCGAGTGGCGGAACGGGAACGCGAGCCGATCAAGTGTTTCGAGCCGACGGCTTGGTCGAGGACATTGAGGAGGAGCGTGGAGTTGCCGTTGGAGGGCGATGCCATTTGGGTGCCGCCGAAGTTTTGGACGTTGTAGGCGAAGCGGTCGTAGAAGGCATCCACGTCGGCGATGAGGAAAATGTTGCCGGGAGTGGTGGATTCTTTGAGCGACTCGGGCTTGGGTGCGTCTTTGGCTTCTTCGGGTTTTGTTTCTTCGACTGCGGCGGCGGGTTTGCCGTCGGGGAAGGCGGTTTTGAAATTTCCTGAGAGATAAGTGACGAGGTCGTAGGCGGTGCCGTTGGCCTTGAGCGTGCGGCCAAGAGCGGCGTCGAGCTGGGAAGCGCGTTGCGCGTTGACGAAGCCTGCATTGCTGGATGATTTGATGAGGCTGCTGGTCGCGATGCCTTCGCCGCCTTTGAGCGTGAACGCGCCGGGGAGGAAGAAAGTGACGGAGCCGAGGTCTTTGGTGACGACGCTGTCCTTCTGCGGCATCAGGTTGTTAGGAAGCGTGAGGACGGCGAGGCCGAGTCGATCACCGCCGAGCTTGGTCGCGAGCGTGGGGTCGGCGAGGACTTCGGTGGACTCGAAGGAAACGCCCCATGCGGGAAGAAGCGTGGGAAGCGTGGAAGTGGTCGGTGTGCCTTGCTGGCCCATCATCGGGTTGCCGCCGGAGGTCATCTGAGCGGCGACGGAGAAGGCGTCGAGACAGGCGACGACAGTGCCACCGCCGAGGACGTATTGGTCGATGGCGAACTCGGTTTCCTTTTTGATTTCCGCAGGGTGGAAGAGGAGGAGGACTTTAATTTCCTTGGGATCGATGGCGGCGTCGGTCATCGGGACATCGACGAGATCGAAACTTTGCTTGAGCTGTTGATAGATGACCCAGCTTTGTGCGGGCGGTTGGCCGGGCATCATGGCGGGCGCGCCTTTAAGATCGAAGGCGGACATGATGCCGACTTTGGGTTTGCTCGGCACGCTCACGTCGGAGATGGCCTTGGAGAGGTGATATTCGAGCATCGTTTCATCGCGTGGATCGATGAATGGGATGACGGATTTTTTATCGAGGCAGGAAATGGCGAGACCGAAGAAGAGGTTCTGGTCGTTCATGCGTTGACCGTTGATGCCGTCGAGATTGGCGGAGTCTTCGGCGTCGGTGTCGGGTTCTGGATCGAGGTTTTCGATGCGGAGTTTGCCTTTGGAAATGGTGGCATACTCTTTGAGCATGTCGTCCACTTGGCGCATGTGGAGCTTGAGTTCCTCCGGCATGTAGTCGGTGCTGCGCGAGGCGTAGTAGCGGATGACGACGGGCGTATCGAGCTCGCCGAGGATGGCGCGGGTGCCGGACGAGAGCGTGTGAACTTTGTTTTCCGTGAAGTCCACGCCGCGATTGCCGAGTGGAGTGAGTGAAATGAGCCAATTCGCTAACAAGGCGATGGCGACGAGCGCGGCGATGCCGAGTGCTGCGCGGGTGACCGGATGGGTAGTTTTCATGGGGAAAAGGTAAGAGAGATTAGAAATTGGAGATTGGAAATTAGGGGGTGGATTAGGAGCGCTTGGACGAAAGGATGGCGCTGGTGCCTAGCAGGCAGACGAAGATGACGGAGCCGAACCAGATAAAGTCTTTGAGGCGGAAGAGCCCGCCATTGAGCGAGGTGAAATGATCCCAGACTCCGAAGGCGGTGATGCCTTCCAAGACGCCGGGCGAAACCACTTTCGAGAGCGCGAGGGTGACATCGTCATAGCTGCAAAGCAGGACGACGAAGCAGATAAACACGGAGGCGACGAGGCAGACGACTTGATCGCGAGTGCAGGCGGAAACGAGAATGGTGATCGCGAGGAAGGTGCAACAGACGAGGAAACTGCCGAGGTAACCGGCGAAAATCGCGCCGTTATCGGGATTTCCGAGGTAGTTCACGGTGAGGACGATGGGGAAGGTGAGCGCGAGGGCGATCAACCAAACAGTGACGGCTGCGAAGTATTTCCCGAGGATGGCGCTCCAAGTGGAAACGGGGAAGGTGCCTAGCAGCTCGATGGTTCCCGTGCGTTGCTCGTCAGCCCAGAGTTTCATGCCGACGGCGGGAGCGAGTAGGACGTAGATGAATGGATGCCACATCATGAAGGTCCATTCGAGTGAGGAATCGCCCACGCGCATGAACGCGCCGAAGGTGAAGGTGAGTCCTAACGACAGCAGCAGGAAAATGACGATGATGGCGTAGGCGGTGATTTGCGAGAAGTAGCTGGATAGCTCGCGTTTGTAGATAGTGCAGGCGGACATAGTTTTGGGGTAAATGCTGAAAAACTGAAAACTGAAAGGCTGAAATGAAAACGAGACGCTTTCAGCTTTTCAGCTTTTTAGCGTCTCAGTTTTACTCAAGCTGCGGCTTCGGTGTCGCGGGATGTGACCTTGCGGAACAGGTCGGTGAGTGAACCGGTGCCGGATTGTTCGAGGAGTTCCGATGGCGTGCCGTCGGCGACGATTTTTCCTCGGTCCACGATGACGGCGCGGGTGCAGGCGGCTTCCACTTCTTCGAGGATGTGGGTGGAAAACAAGATGGCCTTGGTTTTCCCGAGCCGCTTGATGAGCTGGCGGACTTCGAATTTCTGGTTGGGATCAAGACCGTCGGTTGGCTCGTCGAGAATGAGGACCTCGGGATCGTGAAGCAGAGATTGCGCGAGGCAGGTGCGGTGGCGGTAGCCTTTGGATAGCGTGTCGATGGACTGGCGGGCGACGGTGCCGAGGAAGCAGGTTTCGATGGCGCGCTCGACGGCGTCATTTTTGTCTGAGCCTTTCAGACCACGGACGGCAGCGCAGAATTTCAAGAAGCCGACGACCGTCATGTCGTTGTAGAGCGGCGCAGATTCTGGGAGGTAACCGATCTTGGTTTTGGCGAGCTGTGGGTTGTCCACGATGGAAATGCCGCAGACTCGCGCGTCGCCCTGGCTGGGTGGGATGAAGCCAGTAATCATGCGCATGGTCGTCGATTTACCGGCACCGTTGGGTCCGAGGAAACCGAGCACTTCACCTTTTTTTACCGTGAACGAGAGGTTGTCCACCGCGCGTTTGGTTCCGAATTGTTTCGTCAGGGATTCGACTTCGATCATGGGATAGAATGGATTTGTCTCTTGGGAATTCCGCCGGGTAGCGGTGCTGGAAATGAGTCTTGTTTGAAAAGTTGGTGAAATTTCAAGCCAATATCTGCTTGGGGTGAAAGGTATCCGCCTTGCATCGGTCATGGGCGTGTGTATGCCTGCTGGCGACATGGCCAGTATTCATCTTCCTGAGCGTTGCGGCGTGATGCTTTTGCCCGACTGCACTCTGTTTCCGCACGGTGGACTGCCGTTGTTTATCTTTGAGTCACGCTACCGGAAAATGCTGGAGGAGGCGCTGGAGGGAGATTGTTTTTTCGCGGTGGCGAGATTGTTAGGCGAGGAAACGGGAAATCCAGCGGACTACGTTTCTCCGGTCGGGACGATCGGTTTGGTGCGTGCGTCGCGTGAGCAAGAGGACGGCACTTCGCAGCTTCTCATCCACGGCGTGATGCGAGTTCGTTTCACGGATTGGCACGATGAACGGGACTATCCGTTTGCGAGTATCGAGCCGGTGATTTCGAAATTTCACCCAGAGGAGCAAGCAGCCGCAGCGGTGAAAACGTTGCGCGGAGCTGTGGAAGATGCAGTGAGGCATTTGCCGGAGGAAGTGCAGCAAGGAGTCTTTGCGTTGCTGGACCGTGCGGACGATCCAGCACTGACGACGGACATTATTTGCCAGCAATTTATCCACGAGCCGGACTTGCGGCAAAGTCTGCTGGAGATGGACCGGGTGGGGGATCGGATTCCGGTGATTTGTGATTATCTGCGGCGGGCGAGTGGGGGAGGTTGACGTTTTAGTAAGAATTTGGCCCAGAGAAATAAAAGTAGCGAGACTCCGGCGAAAATGGGCACCTGCAACGACAGTGCGCCTCGCAGGGCTTGTTCGGCTGAGTTTCCCTGTGCGCGGAGAAGCATTTGCGAGAAGGCGAGGCTGAAGAGTCCGTAGCCGAGATTGAAGGCGAGACCTTTGACGGAGAGGGTGGTGGCACGTTTTGAAGAGTCGGCTTCGGCATGGAGGGCGCGGCTGACGGTGAAGCCGAGATAGCCGAGCATGGTCATCAAGAGCATGGCTGGAATTAACCCGAAGCCCGGCCATGCGGGAATGAGCGCGGCGAGGCCGAGACAGGAAATTCCGGCTGCGATTCCTAGATTCGCTAGCGTGCTGAAGCGGGCGTTCAAGCGTTGCGCGATGGTCGGGACGAACCAGCCAAGCGCACCGATGCTGGCGCCGATGAATCCGAAGCTCCATTCCGGTAGCTCGATCAAGCGGTAGTAGCTACTGGTGATGGTGGCGAAATTTCGAACGACTGAGTCGATGGCTAGGCCGATGACGACTACGACGAGCGTTCGTGGATTGGTGAAAACCCAGCGGGCGTTTTGGAGGGTGAGCTTGAAGGCGTTTTGGAGTGAGCTTTTTTCGAGAGACTGACGCGGCGGCTCAACCATTCGCAGAGTGATGAATAAGCAAACGATCGCTTGGCAGAGGACGAGGAGTATGGGCAGGCGGTGCGCGGTATCGGCTGATAGCGCGAGTGCTTCGGGTAAAATGGAATTCAGCGGCTCTGGGTTGTAGATCAAGCCGCCGAGGATCATGGCGATGACGAAACCGATGGATCGCCAGCGCATGGTTTTCGCGAGCAGCTTGTCCCAGTGATTTGCGCGGTCGTCTTCTGGGAGTGAATCGTAGGCGAGTGCTTCGTCGGCTCCGCTGGCGCAGGCTTCGGATAGGCCTGAGCAGAATCGATTGATGACGCAGAGAGCAAACAACATGGCTCCACCGCCGCGTGGTGCGAATAACAGGCAGGACAGCTCCACGATCATCAACACCGAGGCCGTGACGAGTAGCCGTTTCCTGCCGATGGTGTCTGCCAGAGCACCGGACGGCACCTCGAATAGGAAAATGGTCGCGGCCCAGATGAGGTTGAGCAGGACGAACTGATCGAGCGTCAGGCCGAGATCGAGGAAGAGAATGGCGAGGATCGGGTAGTAGCAGCGCGCATTGTAAAAGACGGTGAAAAGGATGTAGCGGCGGGAGTTTCCCGATAGATCGGTGGTCGTCATGAGGTGAATTTACCAAATACGCTTTGCGCCAAGCAGGGAGAGCGGTTTGTCTGGCGAAAGAATTGTTAGGTCGTTTTCAATCGCCTGCGCTGCGATGAGTCGGTCGAATGGATCGGTGTGAATGAGTGGCAGATTCGTTGTTAATAAGATGGCTGTTTCGTGGATGGGTAGTGCTCTAGCACCAAAAAATTTACGTCTGGAACGCAGCCATTCGGACGGGTGTGTGGGCAGCGGGAGTTTTCCAGCAGAATTTTTTAGGGTGATTTCCCAAAGACTAACGTCACTCAGAAATAATTCGTTAGATTCGTCGTTGATGATGCTGGTGGCGGCTTGGGAGAGCTTGTCCTTATCAAATGCGAGCCAGAGGAAGCAGCACGTATCAAGAATGATTTTCATTCCCCATACCACTGTTTGAGTTCCTCCTCAGTCATTGGGGCGAAGAACGAATCCGGGATGGAGCATTGCTCATCAAGCGTTTCTCCGACCTTTGGCCTGTGGCTTGGTACTGCCTTGGCAATCGAACTTAGAACCGCCACCGGCTTCTTGCCGCGGGCGATGATGAATTCTTCACCCTGTTCAATCGCTGCTAGGTAGCGGGATAAATGAGTTTTCGCTTCGTGAGTCGTGATGATTTTCACGCTAATACGGCTATGCTTCAAAGCGGACTTAGTCAACTAAGTTCATTTATCCGCCGGCCCGCGATCCACGTCCATGCGGAAGGGGCGACCACGCAGGCGGGAATTGCGCGTTTTTTCCAAGACTTCGGTGATAAACTGGTCTGGCACATCGACGAGCGAGTGTTTGGGAAAAAGGGTGATGCGACCGAGGCAGCCGTCTGGTAGGCCGACTTCGCGGTAGAGCATTCCGACGATTTCCTTGGCCATGACGCCGTGGGTTTTGCCGAGAGAGAGGAAGAGGCGGGTCATGCCGGATTCTTGCGGGATGGGGCCGCGCTCGAAGCGGTTTTCGGGGCGTGGTCCGCGATCCTCGCGGGGTGGGCGATCGTCGCGGCGCGGTGCTTCTTTGCGTTCGCGGCGTTCTGGTTCGCGGTCTTCTTCGATGCTGGAACCCTCGCGGCCACTGGCTTCGCGGATCATCGTGACAAGTGCGCCAGCGATGTCGGTCGGGGTGTGACCTTGTTCGAGCAGGCGGTCGATGTTGTCTTGATAGGCATCGAATTTCCCGGACTCGAGGCGTTCTTTGAGGTCGTCGAAAATGATGTCTGCGCGGCGTCCCTCGACTTGCTCGACGGACGGGATGCGCTCGCGTTTCACCACGCTGCGGGTGTAACGCTCGATAGCCTGCATCCGGTAAATTTCCCGGCCATAAACGAAGCTCACCGCGCGTCCCGAGCGTCCGGCGCGACCCGTGCGGCCGATGCGGTGGACGTAGTCTTCGGGATCGGTGGGGAGGTCGTAGTTGAAAACGATGTCGATTTCGTCGATGTCGAGTCCGCGTGCGGCGACATCGGTTGCGACGAGAATTTCCACAGCTCCCTCGCGGAAACGTTTCAAGACGCGCTCGCGCATTTGTTGGGTGATGTCGCCGTGGAGTCGATCCGCCGCATAGCCACGGTGGACGAGATCTTCGGTGCATTCATCGACGGAGCGCTTTGTGTTGCAGAAAATGATGCCGAGACGCGGCGGGTTCATGTCGAGGATGCGGGAAAGCACCTCGACTTTGGAGCGTTGGCGGACTTCGAAGTAGGATTGCTCGACGGTGGAAACGGTGCGGGCTTTTTGCTCGATCTCGACGATCTGCGGCTTGTTGCCGAATTTCTGGATCAGTCGAGAAACGCCGGGATTCATCGTTGCGGAGAAAAACAGCGTTTGCCGCTCGGCGGGCAGTGCGGCCAGTAGCTCGTCCATTTCGTCTTTGAAACCCATGTCCAACATGCGGTCCGCTTCATCGAGAATAGCCATCTTGATGCGTGAAGGATCGAAGCTGCCACGTCGCAAGTGATCGAGCAACCGCCCCGGCGTGCCGACGACGAGCTGTGCTCCCGAGCGCAAGGCTCGAAGCTGGCGGTCAATGGGTGCGCCACCGTAAACTGGCGTGGCGTGCAGCCCCTTCATTTTCGCCCCGAGGCGGTGGACTTCTTCGCAGACTTGGACCGCGAGCTCACGAGTCGGGCAGAGAATGAGCACTTGTGGGTAGGCTTCTTTCACATCGAGCTTCGCCAAAGCAGGCAGCGTGAAAGCCGCTGTTTTTCCCGATCCGGTCGCGGAAAGTCCGAGAATATCCTTACCCAGCAGGGCAGGCGGGATACTCATAAATTGAATGGGCGAAGGGCGCTCGTAACCCAGCGTTTCAATAGCGGCGAGCAATTCATCGGGCAACCCGAGTTCGGAAAAAGGAGGCGTATCCATGAGTAAATGTGAGTCGGAAATCCCGGACTCGCAGTGCATCTGACTTGCCGGGCGGCGAGGCTATGGCTGGACTTTGCGAGAAAACAAGCACGGATGTGCTGCGTTTGGATTTTCACGTCACCCCATGCACCGCCAGACCGACTCTCGCTGCCAATATTCTCTGCCCTGCGTTGAAGCTCACAAACAAATCCGGCTCGAGCAGCACGGCACAAGCCACATGCATGATGTCCAGAGTCCGGCAGCCGAGTTCTGGAGTATGAATGGAAAGCCGCTGGAAGGTCGTGAGAAACGCCGCGCGGTCCAGATCCGGGAAATAGTAATGACCTTTTTCCTTTCTCCGTTCAAAAAGCTCCAACTGCCGATTCGCGTCCGCAGGCGAAATTTCTCCCCAGAAAATTTTGAGCCGTAGCGCGTTGGTCAGCTCCATTTCCTGCAATTCCCAAATCGGCAGTGGGTCACTTTGCGAGGAAACCATTTCCTGCACCCCTGCGGAATCTGGCTCCAGCAGGTAAAGTTTCACCAATGCACGGTATCCAGATAAATCACCAACGTCCCTCCCGATCCAGATTCACCGTTTCTGATCCAGTTTTTCCGGTGCTGGGCAGGGCTGTCGCCGAGTGATCGTCCCACTTGAGCACTTTCCGGGGAACGGCGGGAACGATACGCACCGAGGGTTTGCCCCGGTTCAGCACCTCGAAGGTTTCCCCCTGCGCTAACTGCCGCTCGATCTCAGCCCAGTTGGCCTTCATTTCTCGAACGGATACCACTTTCATAGAATTTTGAATACTGGATGTATTGCGTTTTGTTAAACAACGGGCACTCACTTTCCGTATCGGGATGGACTAATGGCAGGCGGTGATTTCGTGAGGCAAGGAAATTGCCATGCAGCGTCTCCATGCTTGAAATCAGACCGACAGTGCGGGAAACTTTGCCATGCACCATGAATCTGATCCAGATGCGCTGAAAACGCTGCAACATGAGATTTATCGCGATAAGGTGCTGCGGGCGCGGGCCATGACTCCTACCGAACGGCTCGATGAGTCACTGGAATTGAGTAACGACATCTACACTTGGATGTTGGATGGTGCGAAATCCCAATGCGGACTGGTATCGGACGAAGAAGGCTGGGCGGAGGTGCAGCGGCGCTTGGAAACATTGCGCGGGCTGCATGAGAAGACTCTCTACAAATCCGTAGCAGCATGAATCTCTACGAACTGGCTGCGCGGGTGATTGAGGCGTTGGAGGTGTAGAAAATTCCCTACATGGTCGTGGGGGCGCTATCGAGCAGCGTGTTCGGTATTCCGCGTGCCACCAAGGATGTGGACATCGTGTTGCAGCTCCAAACACGCGAACCGTTGTGCCGTTTGGAGGAAAGGTTGTCGCAAGTGGTGGTTTTCGATCCGCAGGCCACCTTTGAGACCTTGACTGGGAGCGTGCGGCACATTCTTACGGCGAAAACCCGACCACCCTTTACCGTCGAGTTGTTCGAGTTGGGTGCGGATCCCTTCGTGGTCGAACGGTTTTCTCGCCGTCGCGCCGAGTGGTCCGGCCAAATCAATCGCAGCATTTTCCTGCCAACACCTGAGGATGTGATCGTGCAAAAACTGCGATGGGGCAGGCCGAAAGATTTGGAGGATGCACGTGACGTGCTCGCGGTCCAAACGCCTGCGAGACTCGACATGAACCACATCACGCGATGGTGCGAGGCGCATCAGACAACAGCCCGACTGCAAAGCATACTGACTGAAATCGGAACGCTGTGAAAAGCGGGTGCTCCTGTGTTTCCTCCCTGCCGTATTGCCATCCATACGGCTGCGTGCAAACTCGCTGCGTGGGAAACTACGCGGAGCAGAAACGGGTGATGAACTTCTCGCTGGCGGCGGCCGTGGTGCTGCTGGGGGCGAAGGTGACGGCGGCGGCTGTCACGGGTTCATCGGCGATCTACTCGGACGCGGCGGAGTCCGTGGTGCATCTGCTGGCGGTGGGTTTCGCGTCGTGGGCGTTGCGTTTGGCGCACAAGCCAGCGGATGAAACGCACCATTTCGGCCATGACAAGGTGGCGTTTCTCTCGGCGGGTTTTGAGGGGGCGATGATTTCGGCAGCGGCTTTGCTGATCCTGTATGAGGCGGTGAAACAGATGATTTTCGGGGTGAAAATCGAGAATCTCAGTCTCGGCTTGGCGATTACTGCGGCGGCGGCAGGGATCAATCTGGTTCTCGGCTTGGCGTTGCTTGCGGTGGGAAAACGCAGTGGCTCGCCTTTGCTGCGGGCGAACGGTCATCACGTTCTCACCGATGTCTGGTCGAGCGTGGCGGTGCTGGTGGCACTCGGGCTATACCAAAAGACGGGCTGGGTTTGGTGGGATCCGTTAGCGGCGGTGCTTGCCGCGGGGAACATCTTGCGCGTCGGCTACAAGCTGATCCGCGAGAGTCTGGCGGGTTTGCTAGATGAGAGTGATCCAGAGATAGAGCGGAGGATTCGTGAGTTGCTAAATCGTGAGGTCGCGCAACGCGGGCTGTCCTATCACAATCTCCGCCATCGGCATTCTGGGCGGACGTACTGGGTCGAGTTTCACCTCGTTTTTGATGATGATCTCACGGTCGGCCAAGCCCATCGTGCGGCGACAGAAATCGAAGCCTGTGTCGCAGAGATGCTAGAACCTGACGGCAGAGTCATTTCCCACCTCGAACCCAAGTCTGCCGAGCATCAAGAGGAGCGCTGGGAAGGACGCTAAATTCAGCCGCCGATGTCAGTGCGGCCAGAGAGCTGGGCACCTTCTTCCATCGAGAAAACCTTGGATTTGATGTCACCATTGATCTTGGACTTGTCCTTCAGTTCGCAGCGTTGCGAAGTGATTTTTCCTTCGACTTTACCGTAAACTTTTACCTCGCCGGCAGTCACGTCGCCCTTGATGACAGCGTTTTCTCCGATGGTCACCCGGCCTTTGTCGGAAGTGATTTCGCCGTCGATTTTCCCGTCGATAATCATATCGTTAGAGAAGCGGATGGAACCGGTGATTTCGATTCCGCTGGAGAGCACGTTGGTCGGATTGGCCATGACGCAAGGAAGGGAACAAAGGCCGCGATGCTTGGCAATCGCAAAGATTTTTTCGTGTCGGCAAGGTCAACGCCAGTAGTCAGTGAAGTTTATTTTGAAGGATGAAACAGGGAAAGCGTGGCGGCTAGAATACAGAGTTTAGGTACCGCGAATCTGACGAATCATTCAGTCGCATCATGGATCTTCTTCACGATTCGTTGGATTCGTGAGATTCGCGGTGCCTTTCTTTTTCTGATCCATTTCCAAGCTGCTCACGTCATTTAGCTCATACAGACTCCAGCCGCCAAAATCAATTTTACGCCAACACTGACCGCATCCCAACGGCCATCAACCCACCCCATTCACCACCACCGGAGATCCCCGGATGGTGTTTCGACTTCGAGTTTCAAAAATGGTGGAGGCGAGGGGAGTCGAACCCCTGTCCGAAACGCCGTCAACACTGGCATCTACACGTTTATCATGCGGTCTGGTGTTTCGGATGAACTGGGCCCACATGCGGCGTTGGCCATCCTAGAAGCCTGTTTGATCTCGGAAAAAGTCCCGGCTACCCGAACTCGATCCCAGCCTGCTAGAGTGTCGCCATCCCCCTCAGCAGGTGTCGGGGTTCTGACGTGGTCGTCAATTAAGCGGCCAGTGCGAGCTCGTTAGAGTCTGCATTTATTTTTTTTGAGCGGCTTTTTTAAGAGGCCAACCGATCAACCTCTACGTGCAACCAGCGCGTCAAACATCCCGTCGAAACCAGAACGCCCCCGTCACTTGTGACGTGTGGAAGATGCCGCAGCGGAAACATTTATCAATGAGAAACATCGCTCGGGCTCGTGATCGGCGGGGTGAGGGTGGTGATGAGTCCTGAGTTCAGGCGGTAAATCCAGCTATGAATCGAGATTTCCTGACCGCGTTCCCAGGCGTCTTCGAGGATGGTGGTGCGAGCGACGTGGGCGGCTTGCGCGAGGACATTGATCTCGCACAAGCGGTCCACAGCGGTGTCGGAATCTAGGCCGTCTAGCTCTTCTTTATTTGTCCGGGCCAGCGAGCGGATGCCAGCCAGCCAGTTGTCAATCATGCCGTGGCGGAAATTTTCTAACGCCGCCCGCACCCCGCCGCAGCCGTAGTGACCGCAGACGATGATGTGGCGGACTTTTAAAACATCGACGGCGTATTGCATCACGGCGAGGACGTTGAAGTCCGTCTCCGCTACGACGTTGGCGACGTTCCGATGGACGAAAATTTCGCCCGGAGCGAGGCCGGTGATTTGGTTCGCAGGCACGCGGCTATCAGAACATCCGATCCACAAGTATTCGGGATTTTGCTGCTGGGCGAGCTTGTCGAAGAAGTCAGGATCGTTCGCGCGGATTGATGCTGCCCAGACGCGGTTGTTTTCCAAGAGGTGATTGAGTCGTTCCATCGGGCGTGTCGTTGGTGGCAGTAAAACCAAGCGAGCAGGTTTCGTCCATCGCGGGTTTCAGCGACAACCGTGAAAATTCAAAAATGGTGCGAATAGGGAAAGGCTCCAGTGGGACGATGATACCCATCGCGTTCACTACCAATGCTCTGGCGGAGAGCGGACTTATCATGAAAAAGCCCAGACACTTCACTGAATGAAGCGCTGGGCTGAAGTATGATCTCAATTCTGGATGTCAGACCTATTCGGCAACCTCAATGTCTGCGACGGCGAAGCAGGCAGATGAATCCGAGTCCGCCGAGGAGTGCGGCAGAAGAGGGTTCTGGAATCTGGAGAGCACTGAGGTTCTGGCCTGGATTGGCAGCACCTGGAGTTCCGAGTCCGGGACCGTCATACCTCGTCCAGTTGGCAGATGAGTCATTCCCTGCTGCCGTGTTACCGGTGTAGTATGCGTTATCTGCCACAGAGGCCAGATTCAGATCTGTGAAACCTGTTGGAGGCACGGCAGCGTCCGCTTCCCAGGAAATGTAATCTAGGTAAATGTTATCCGTGCCAGCACTCGTCCCATCGGGTCCGGGGAGATAGAGATAGAGTGCATCTCCGCCAGTCGATAGCCCCGCATTTAGAGTGCCTGTGATGCCGTCTAGGCTGTGAGTCACTCCTGTGCCGTGAGTTAGCGTCATGGACCAATCCGAAGCTGAGGCATTTGCGACGGTGTCGGTTACCACTCCTGGGGCTGGTGTCGCGCCAGCACTGGCAATCCAGATCGTAATTAAAGTTCCCGATGGAATGCTTTGCAGGAAAGAATCGTTTCCGAACACAAACTGGCCTTCGTTGGTGTTGAAAGCACCATTTCCGGTAGCGAGTTCGTTATCAGAAACACGTAGGCCGCGTAAATCAGCACCATTGGCAACAACGAGCAATTCGAAGAAATCGCGGTCATTTCCAGGGGTGGTAAGGTTGTCTGATGCGTATTCATTGAAGATGACATCACCGACCACGAGAGCGGCGTGCGAGATAGAGGTTGCGCTGATGAGCGCGAGTAAGATTGGAGTGACTTTCATTTAGGTTACGAAGTATTGTTTATAGAAAACGTGTTCAGCTATAGCTCACCAGATGCCCGTGGCAGAAATATAGAGTGACAATAAAGTCAGTGTCTTTTTCGTCATGTGAAATTACTGCTAGATAAAAAATAGGTGACGAATCATTCACTATAACAAGAGTGCGTCAGTGGGGCTGAAGTAGTTTCAATATGGCGTTTAAGACATACTCAGATGATCGCTCACTCCAAAAATATTCTCCGCTGTTTCGCGTCAGTTTTAACCGTTTCGCTCGCCAATGCAGACACGACGCCGCACATGCTCTCGGGCGGTTCGTTATCGCAAAACTGGTCCAATGCGGGCCTCATCACAGCCGACGACAACTGGAGCGGCGTGCCGAGCATCACCGGGTATCGTGGTGATGAATTGACGACGGCGACAGGCACCGATCCCCGGACAATTCTGGCACCGAGTTCCGTCGTGGACGTCATCGCCAATCAGACGAATCCCAACACCGCCACCACAGGCGGTGCGACTGAATTTGCGATTACGAATCCCACCATTGCTCTGGCAGGATCGTCCACGGCAGACGCGCCTTACATTTCCATTTTCCTTAACACTACGGGAGTTCCCGCCGTCACGATTTCCTACAAATTGCGCGATATTGATGGCAGTGCAGACAACGCCGCACAGCAAATGGCGCTTCAATACCGCATCGGCAGCAGCGGAAACTTTACCGATGTGCCTGCGGGATACGTCGCGGATGCCACTACGGGTCCTAATCTTGCCACCTTGGAAACGAATGTCTCGGTGACACTTCCCGGTGCTGTCGTCGGCAATATGCTGGTGGAAGTGCGTATCATCACCACCAACGCTATTGGCACTGACGAGTGGGTGGGTATTGATGACATCGTGGTTTCCGCGAGTGACGCAATCGCCCCCCTCGCCAGCACCTTCGCGCCTGCCGATGGCGCAACCAATGTCCCGATCACAGCGACGCCGACAATCACCTTTAGCGAAGCCGTCCAAAAAGGCACGGGCAGCATCCTCATCAAGCGCTCTAGCGACAATTCCACCTTCGAGACCATCGCCGTCAGCTCTGGCCAAGTCACCGTTTCCGGCAGCACCGTCACCATCGACCCATCCACTGACTTCGCGAACAACACCGGCTACTATCTGGAAATCCCAGACGGCGCGATTGAAGACCTAGCAGGAAATAACTACGTCGGTATTTCCGGCCCCACGGCTTGGAATTTCACCACCATCGCCGCTGCCGTTTCGCCGATGGCTACGGAAACTTTCGCCACCCAGACGCGGGTTACGCCGTCTGGCTCCAGTGCCACCACTGACTATTACGGCGAGGGCAGCGGTCAGGGAAACTTCGCAGTTTATGGCTTCGGCACCTTCAATTTCAGCAAGATCGACTTCAACCTCTCCGGCGCGTCCACCATCAATTCCGTGACCACAGCCGAGTTCACGCTTCGCCAAAATAACCGCAGCTTCACCACCCCGGCGACGAACGCAGTGGTCGAGTTTTTCCTCACCACGGACACCTCCGTCGGCAAGACCTTCAACCCGGCCTTCGCCAACGGCATCGACCCCGTGCAGTATTCCTTTGTCCCGATTTCTCTCGGCCAGTTCACCTTCAATCAGGTTGCCACCGATCCGACCTTCAACACCTTCACGCTCAATCTCGCTGCGGCTGGTCCCGCGCTCGTTTCCCGGCTGAATACGGGCGAAAACTTCAGCATCATCGTGGCCGCCGTGAACGCACCGGACGCCATGACTTTCTCTGGAAAAAGTAACACCTTCGACCCCGGCGATCCGCAGCTCAAGCTCACCGTCAACGAGACGACAGGCGTGGATAGCACGCCGCCGACCACCGCTTTCTTCACGCCTGCCGATGGCTCTAGCGGCTTGCCGATTTCCTCAAACATCTCGGTTTCCTTCAACGAGCTGGTCCAAAAAGGCAGCGGTGACATCACCATCTTCCGCAGCGGCGACAACTCGGTTTTTGAAACCATCCCGGTCTCAGGCACGAATGTCACCGTGAACCTCGGCACCGTCACCATCGATCCGGTGAACTCACTCGAATCCGCCGGAAATTACTACGTCCAGATCGCCGCCGGAGCGATCCAAGATGTCTCGACTAACAACTTCGCAGGCATCCTCGACACCACCACTTGGAATTTCTCCACCGCCCAACCACCAGTCACCAATGTCGGGCCATTCACCGTCTCGGAAAATGCCCCGGCTGGCACGCTTGTCGGTGATTTGAACCCCGCGGTCATCGGCAAAGAAGGCATCAAATACGCCATCCTCGGCGGCAGCGGTGGCTCGACGATGATGAAAGGCACGCCCGGCGCGGGCTACCTCGTCAACCCGGTTTTCACGATCGGTGACACGCTGGAAGGCACCACCGGTGCGCTGAATTCCTCCAGTGCTGGAAATTTCTCCCCGCCCGGAACTCCCGATGGGCTCGGTGCTTTCTCGCTCAACGCGAACACCGTCCGCGTCTTCATGAACCACGAGATCGAAGTGCCGACGACTGGCTCCGGCGCGTTCCCCTTCACGCTCGCTAACGGCACCGTGCTCTCCAAAGGCGGCGCACGGGTTTCCTACTTCGACATCGATAAAACCAGCCGCCGCGTTGTGGACGGCGGACTTGCCATCGCCCGGATGTATGACCGCGCAGGCAACATCGTCACCAACATCAGCCAGCTCGAACTCGGCGGCCTCGACCGCATGTGCTCGGCCTCGCTTCACGAGCCACAATCCTTCGGAACGGGCCGTGGTCTCGCGGACCGCATTTATCTCACCGGCGAGGAAACTTCCACCTCCTTCGGCCACCCACACGGCGGCACTTATTGGGCTCTCGACACTTCCAACGGCGACTTCTGGGCACTGCCTGATCTAGGCCGTGGCTCATGGGAAAATGCCGCACTCGTCGATACCGGGACGACCACCCACGTCGCCTTTCTGCTCGGTGACGACGCCCCGCAACGTCCGCTCTATCTCTACGTCGGCGCAAAAAATCCGGGCGGAAATTTCATCGAGCGCAACGGCCTCAAAGGCGGACAGCTCTACGTTTGGAAATCCGCCAACGGCAACACCACGCCGCAACAGTTCAATGGCACCGGTGCCACCCGTAACGGCACTTGGATGGCCATCAATGCCCAGAACGTCGCAAACGCTGGCACTGCCGGCCATGATGTCGCGGGCTATAAAAACGACAGCACTCTCGGTGCAGAAGCCGCTGGCTTTGGCTGCTTCCTTTTCTCCCGCCCCGAAGATCTCAGCACCAGCCCGACCGATGGCACCATCGTTGCCTTCGCATCGACTGGGCGCGGCAGTGTCTATCCGCTCGATAACTGGGGCGACACCTATGTGCTAGACATCGACTTCAATGCCAGTGCTGCCCCCACAGCAGGCAACATCCGCATCCTCTATGATGGCGACGACGCAGGCGGCGGTCAGTTCACGACCGTCGAAGAAGGTCTCCGCTCCCCGGACAACCTTGATTGGGCAGATGACGGTTTCATTTACGTTCAGGAGGATCAGTCGAACTCGAGCGGTAGCTTCGGTGCTGCTGGATTTGAAACTTCTATCTGGCGCTTGAACTCCACCACTGGAGCGGCCACCCGCGTGGCGCAAACGGACCGCAGCACCGTCCTGCCACTCGGCTCCTCAGATGGAAATACGGGCGACGTCGGCAACTGGGAGTCCTCCGGCATCATCGATGTTTCCACGCTCTTCGGCGAAGCACCTGGCGAACTTTTCCTCTTCGACATCCAAGCCCACTCCGTCACCAGCGGCCTGATTGCCTCGAAAAATCTCTACGAAGGCGGTCAGCTTTGTTTCCTCGAAAAAGGTCTCGAACAGGGAGTTTTCACGATCAACCCGAACTCCGGTGCGATCACCGTCGCCAACCCGGACGCCCTCAGTCTCGATGACCGCCCAGTCCACGAACTCCGCATCCAAGCCTTCGACGGCACGAACACGACATTGGAGCAAGTGACCATCAACCTGAACAACACCCCGGTTTCGACCTCGAACGATTTCAAATTTGCCACCTACAACACCTCGCTCTTCCGTGATGGTGCAGCCCCGCCGCTCGCCACGGATCTCGCCTCGGTGACGAATACGCAGGCTCAAAACATCGCCCGCGTCATCCAGCATAACAACCCGGACGTGATCCTCGTCAACGAGTTCGACTACGACGCTGCCGGAGTTTCGGCGAAGCGTTTCCGAGAAAATTACCTCGAAGTCGCCCAGAGCGGAGAAAACCCCGTTTACTATCCCTACGCCTTCATCGCCCCGGCAAACACCGGTGTTCATTCCGGCTTCGACCTCGACAACAACGGCAGCGTGGTTTCCACCCCCGGCGCGGCTGGCTATGGCGAGGACGCCTTCGGTTTCGGCACTCGTGCGGGCCAGTATGCGTTCGTCGTGTTTTCCAAATACCCCATCGACACCGCGAACATCCGCACCTTCCAGAAATTCCTTTGGAAAGATATGCCCGGCGCGAATCTTCCGAATCTAGCGAACGGTGCCCCGGTCGATTGGTATTCTGCACCCGAACTGAACGTCTTCCGTCTTTCCTCAAAAAACCACGCCGACGTTCCCGTGCTCGTGAACGGCACGCCCGTCCACATCCTCGCCAGTCACCCGACTCCTCCCGTCTTCGATGAAGGCGCGCCTTGGACCGCCGGTGTCGATCATAACGGTCGCCGCAACAGCGATGAAATTCGTTTCTGGAACGACTACGTCACGCCTGCGAACAGCGCCTACATTTACGACGACAATAACGCAACTGGCGGTCTCCCAGCTAACACCCGCTTCGTCATCGCTGGCGATCAAAACGCCGACAACAACGAGGGCGACAGCACCGACCCGGCCATCAAGCAGATCATCGGCGGCATCGCGACCGTCGGCGGGGCTGCCATCCCTGCGAATCCTATCGTGAACAGCGCTTTCCTGCCAGCAGGCGGAGCCGGTCCTGACGCGGATGACACCGCAGCCTTCAGCAGCGGCGTGCGTGTCGATTATGCCCTGCCTTCGAGTTTCGGACTCACGGTAAATTCCGGTGCCGTCTTCTGGCCCGCCGCAGGAAATCCGCTGCTTGCCGCGACTCAAGTCACCGACCACCACATGGTCTATCTGAATCTCTCGCTCTCCGGCGTCACCCTGCCGCCGAATGCTGACTTGCTGACTTACTACGCGCCCGCCGCTGGC
>JANOQR010000312.1:0-14982 GCA_031414935.1 Luteolibacter sp. | reverse complement strand
TCACGCTCCGCCTTTGGGGGCTACGCTTGCCTCTCTGTTCTAGGTGACTCGGACGCGCTCTCAGGTAGCAATCCTCTCTCCGCCTCCTGCAGCCAGCCAGATTCTCCGAAGTCGTTCGCTCCGTTCCCGGATTGCTTCTTTGCTGCGGTTCATCACGATGGCCGCTGGTTCCGTAATACGGGAGAAGTAAGGAGCCGGAACCAACGTTGCCAGAACCGTATCCGGGCGGGGTGATCCTCCTGAAGTCAATGACGCCGGAGGACGGGTGTTCCAGTTCGGAACGGTAACCAACTTGGAACCGAGGGGACCCGAAACACGATGGAACCGCTCCTTGGTTTCCTCCCGATTCTTCCGTTGCTCCCGCAGCGGGCCGAGTGCCTGAACCAAATGGAGCTTGAAAAGCTGCTCATGCAGAGCCTTCAGCTCGGAACCCGACAAACCTAGCAGATCACCGGGCTTGACGACATACTTGCACGCCTCCCTTGCCAACTGGATTTCCTTGGCGTCGGCAAAGTGGAATTGCCACCACTCGCGCACCTTCCCAAGAAGGGTACTCCAGACGATCTTGGGCAGCTTCTTGTTCATGTGAACGATGGCATGGCAATGAATGTGAAACGTCGGCAAGTCTTCGATACGCTGAAGCGATCCCAGCTCTGATGACCGGAAAACGATGGTGATGCCTGCCATTTTCATGAAAGGCTTGGCGTTGAGTTTCGAGATCCGGCGATGAACTTCCGCGATCCGATCCGCCACGGTGTCAATCGAGCAGCGAGCACCAGAGGTAAAAACCCACATCCGGCAATGCGGATGATTCTGAATGAAGAACTCCAGATCCCCAAGCATCCGGTTTCTCTTCCGCTTAGCTACAGCAGGAATGAAAACGATGTTTCTGAAATCAACCATCGGCTCTTCAATCCCCGTTAGAAGTCCCACCATCGTCAGCTTGGATTCCCCATAGGCTTTCACACCGACGCTTTCCAGCATGTCGGCGATGTGGAGAGACTGTTGCATCAGAAGATCCCGTTCCGCTTTTTTGCGTTCGAATGCTTCGGCGGAAATTTCCCTGCCGCTCTCCTCTTTCACGATCTTCAGGTAAGCCCAATCTCCACCTGATAGGAAGGCGCGAGCGTCCGTGCCGGTCGCGCTTGCGCGCGATCCGGCATCGGACTGCTTCGCAGTCTTATCAGTTCGGGTGGTATTAGGCTTGGAACGAAGGATGTAATCCTTCACCCCGCGCCCCCTTCCTTATTTCGTGCGTCAACGATTGCCAGAATCGCGAGCTTCAGCGGACTGCTTAACTGCGGCCATGATTCGACCACTAAAGACAGCAAGCGACGATCCGGGTCAGAAATCTGTGCGCCTATTTGTGTGCACACCCTCGCAAACGAATCGGCTTTTGATTGATCTACAACGAGTTGCGATTCATTTGTCGCAGGTTCGAACCCTGCAGCGTGCACCAGCCGACCCGGCGCGACATCTGGCGACTAAGGTTGATGAGTCACCCAGCCCATGAGAAATTTTCAGTTCACTCGATGAGTGACCAAAACTTTGCCCGGCTCCCGGCGATACGCAAAAAACCGCCGGGGAGTCCCTTCCCCGGCGGCCTAAACTGTCATGCCCACCCACACCCGTGGAATTGGCAGACAACTGTGCTGTTACACCCTTACATGAAAGTGCGATAAATCGCTGCTTTCAAGGGGATAAGACCTTCAACTCATCTGAACGTTCAAAGTATTTTAAATCTTTTTAAAAATCTTCGCCTGCCGCCTGCCCGAGATGGAAAATGGCACTTGGAAAAACCCCGAGCCTTCAAGACATTCCCGGCCATGCCGCACAGCCACATCGACGTCCGCTACGTCGCCAAACTCGCCCGCCTCGAACTCAGCGACGAAGAAGTCGCCGTCTTCCAGCCGCAAATCGAAGCCATCCTCGGTTACGCGGAATCGCTCTCCGCACTCGACATTTCCGCCGCCGACTCCACAGCCCACGCCGCCCAACTTTTCGGACGGATGCGCGAGGACATTACCCACCAGAGCCTCACGCCTGAGGCCATGCTTCAAAACGCCCCCGATCAAGCCCAAGGCCAGATTCGCGTCCCCAAAGTCGTCACCGACGCCTGATCCGCCATCCGAAATCCAACTTCCCACTCTCTTCCCATGACCATCACCAGCCTTCGTCGGCAGCTTCTCGCCGGAGAAATCACGCCCGCCGCCATTCTCGAAAAACTCGCCGGAGAAATCGCCACCCGCGACTCCCTGACCGGTGCTTACCTCTCCCACGATCTCGAATCCGCCCTCACGGAAGCCGCGCACGCCGACCTGACACTCCCACTCGGCGGTATCCCCATCGGCATCAAAGACAACATCAACGTCCTCGGCCAACTCTGCACTTGTGGCTCCAAATTTCTCGAAAATTTCGTCTCACCCTACGATGCCACCGTCATCAAAAAACTCCGTGCCGCCGGGGCCATCCCCTTCGGGCGAATGAACCAAGACGAGTTCGCGATGGGTTCCTCCACGGAAAACTCCGCACTCCAAGTCACCCGCAATCCCCACGACTCCAGCCGCATTCCCGGTGGCTCATCCGGCGGTTCCGCCGCCGCAGTCGGCGACCTAACCGCCATCGCCACACTTGGCTCAGATACTGGCGGCTCCATCCGCCAGCCCGCGTCCCATTGCGGCGTCGTCGGCCTGAAACCCAGTTACGGCCGAGTTTCCCGCTACGGACTCGTCGCCTTCGCCTCATCGCTCGATCAGATTGGCCCACTCACGCAAAACGTCGAGGACGCCGCCCTCATTCTCCAAGCGATTTCCGGCATGGACCCGCTGGACTCCACCAGTCTCGATGTCCCAGTCCCCGATTTCCTGTCCGGCCTTCACGACGGCGTGAAAGGCCTCAAGCTCGGCATCCCCAAAGAATACTTCGGCGAAGGAATCGACCCCGGTGTGAGGAAAAACGTCGAGGCTGCCATTCAGAAACTCGCCGCCCAAGGCGCGGAAATCGTCGATATTTCCCTCCCTCACACCGAGCACGCCGTCGCCACCTACTACGTCATCGCCCCAGCAGAAGCTTCGTCGAACCTCTCCCGTTTCGACGGCATTCGCTACGGCCACCGCGCTGCAAACCCCACCGATATCCTCGATTTATACCAGAAATCCCGCGAACAAGGATTCGGCCCCGAAGTGAAACGCCGCATCATCCTCGGCACTTACGTCCTCTCCTCCGGCTACTACGACGCCTACTATGGCCGCGCCCAACAGGTCCGCGCCCTCATCCGCCGCGACTTCGAGACCGCCTTCCAGCAAGTCGATGCCATCCTCTCGCCCGTCGTCCCCTCGCCTGCTCGGAAACTCGGCAGCATTTCCGCCGATCCACTCCAAGAATACCTCTCCGACATTTTCACCATCGCCGCCAACCTCGCTGGCATCCCCGCCATTTCCATCCCCTGCAGCACCACCGACTTCGACGGCGGAAACAATCTCCCCGTCGGCCTCCAAATCCTCGCCCCGCACCTCGGCGAGGCGACGATGTTACGGGTCGCGAAGGCTGCAGAGATCTAATCAACTTCTCGCGTTCAATAGGCCGTATTTCTCACGGTCACGCTCCATCCTGCCATAATTCCAGGAATGTCTCGAAGTCACTGTCAAACCCAGATCTGCCAGAACCGCATCGAGTCGTCGGCCAGAGAGAACGGAAAAGCTCGCTAAGACGAACTCCTCCTCGATTCGAGCAACAATTTTGACCGTAGAAAAGGGCCACCGATACCGCCGAACTTCGATCACTTCCGATAGCACGAATGACACCGTTTGCCACAGCGCCTTGATTTGAATTTTTTGGTCACTTGTAGCCAAGAAGCCGAACGGCCACGAGCCATTGGTCAGCGAATTGGATGTCCATATCACAGAAGAACCGCGCCAGTTAAGATCAGATTCATTCACAAGCTCAAAATAGTAATGTTTTCATTTTCGAGCCACACCACCACCTGAGCAAACGCGTGGCAATGGATTATTTCTGCCGCAATAACCAAGATTGCGGAAACGAAACGGAAGAGGTAGGTTTCGCGGCATGAACTCTGAACTAGCCCCAACGATTGATCCAAAGTTGCTGGAAAATCCGCTTTTCAAAGAGCTGCTCGCTGAAGGGCTGCGGATTCAGCATCGCTTCGCCGCCGAGCCGATTTACGCAAGGACTGGCAAAGGTTATCTCAAAAGCGAAGGAGTCGAAGAACTCCAAAAGATCAAAAAGGCAAATAACCAAGAGTCGAAATGAATCATGCATGCCTCTCAGCCGTGGTTAGCACCTTTCACATGGGAAGTGGTCACTGCCCAAAACGCCATGCTATGCGCGGCGAAAAATGCGCTCCATAAACCGACTTCCGACGGTCATGACCCCACCAAAGATCTCTGGGAAAGCCGTCATTTGGAAACCATGAATCTGGATGAAGCCGTGGATCTTTGCCGCCGTTGTCACCGCATGGCTCCGTTCTGTCTCTACAACGGGAACACTTTTAGTTCGGTCATTCTGCTAGTGATTCGCAAACTGACCATTCCACCCGAGCAGCACGCTATCATCCGCAGCCTCGCCGGTCACATCGTCGCCGGGGTCGCCAGCGACGAGGAAGAGCGGGCATTCCGCGAATTTTGCGCGAGCATGGTTTAGCTCCCAAGTCGGCGAATCCGTCCGCCTATTCCGCTTGCCGCGTGGCGGGTCGTTGGTTACGGGAACGGCGTTGGTCGGCGTTCGACCTCATTCATTTCACCACCGCGAAAGACTATTTCTATGCCTATCACCCGCGCTCTTCTTTCCGTTTCCGATAAAACCGGACTCGCTGCCTTCGCCAAAGAACTCCATGACCTCGGGGTGGAACTCCTTTCCACAGGCGGGACATCTGCCGCGCTGCGTGAGGCGGGATTGCCCGTCATCGACGTTTCCGAATTCACTGGCGCACCCGAGCTTTTCGATGGTCGCCTGAAAACCCTCCACCCGAAAGTCCACGGCGGGCTTCTTCACCGCCGCGACGATGCGGACCACGTCGCACAGGCCAAAGCCAACGACATTCCGCCCATCGACCTCGTCGTCGTGAACCTCTACCCGTTCGAGGAAACCGTCGCCAAACCGGATGTGACGCTGGAGGAAGCCATCGAGAAAATCGACATCGGTGGCCCATCCATGCTGCGCAGCGCGGCGAAAAACCACCAGAGCGTCACCGTCATCGTCGATCCCGCAGACTACCCGCGAGTCATTGAGGAAATGAAGGACAACCACGGCAACACCACCAAGGGATTCCGCGAGCAGTTAGCGGTGAAAGTTTTCCTCCGCACCTCGCAATACGACGCCGCCATCACCGACTACCTCGGCCAATGCCGCACTGGCACGGGTTGCAACTTCACCCTCAGCCTGCCGCTCGAACAAGAACTCCGCTACGGTGATAATCCACACCAAGAATGCTCGCTTTACGGAAATTTCGGTGAGTTTTTCACCCAAGTTCAGGGCAAGGAACTCAGCTACACCAACATCCTCGACATTGAGGCCGCCGCCGATCTCATCCTCGATTTCGTCCGCCCGACCGTCGCCATCCTCAAGCACACTAATCCCTGCGGCGTCGGCCAAGATGACGAGGACTTGCGCGTCGCGTGGCAAAAAGCCTTCGAGACCGACCGCCAAGCACCCTTCGGCGGCGTGATCGTCTGCAATCGCCCACTCACGCTCGAACTGGCCCGCGTGATTTCGGAAATTTTCACCGATGTCATCATCGCGCCCGAGTTCGAGAGCGACGCCCGTGCCCTGCTTCAGAAAAAGAAAAACCTGCGCCTCATGAAAATGAACGACGGCTATCTTTTAGAGAAAAAATCCCCCGTCATCCGCTCTTGCCCCGGCGGCATCATGGTCATGGATCGCGATCACACCGCCCTCGGCCTCGACAACCTCGAATCCAAAGTCGTCACCAAACGCCCACCGACTGAGGCAGAAATGCGCGCCATGCGTTTCGGCTGGCGCATCGTGAAACATGTAAAATCGAACGCCATCGTCTATTCCAGTGCTGACCGCACGCTCGGCATTGGTGCCGGGCAAATGAGCCGCGTCGATTCCTCACGCATCGCGATTTGGAAAGCTGGCGAAGCTGGCCTTGATCTCAAAGGCAGCATCGTCGCCTCCGACGCCATGTTCCCCTTTGCCGACGGCCTCCAATCAGCCATCGACGCCGGAGCCACCGCCTGCATCCAGCCAGGTGGCTCGGTGAGAGATGAAGAAGTCATCGCCGCCGCCGACGCTGCCGGGATGGCGATGATCTTCACCGGACATCGTCATTTCAGGCATTGAGGTAGTTTGATTTTTCAAAATTCCCCAAACCCGAAATGGCTCGGGAGGTCAAAAACCGACGGTGATAAGGCTCAATGATTGCGAAACGGATTCACCACGAGCACTCCGTCATAGTCCTGCCCGTGATTGAGATCTTCGCTCAGTAGCTCCTTACAGCCTACGGTTTTGGCAGCGGCGAGGATCGAAGCATCCCAAAATGAGGTTTGGTAACGGTCTTTGAAAACCAAGGCGGACTGGAAGACCTGAACCGTGTTTTCCTGAATGCGAAAACGCAGCCATTTCTCGATAAACCGGGCCGCGATCTCATGGGGCAGAGCATCCGGTCGCCGCGAATGAGTCGCTTGGACGTAGAACTCTTGAAGCACTTGCACGGAAATCGCTAGGTCCGTGTGAGTAAGAATCTCGCGCGCAATCACCGCTTTGGACGACTGAACGGGCTCGAGATCCAGCGAGTAAAGCAGGATGTTTGTATCAATGAAGCGCATTGCGGTCGTGCAGCTCGTCGCGGCTCAGGTGATTGGAGGGATTGAGGCTGAGGCACCGCTCCACGAGTTCGGCTCTTAACTCTCGTTCCTCGCGCTCAAGTCGCTGAAACTCGCCCTCTTTCTGGGCGCTTCCGGTGACTTGAAGGAGGAAAGCCTTGAACATGGCCGACAGCGAAGTTGACTGCTCGGCCGCTTTAATTCGTGCCTGGCGGTAAAGCTCATCTTCCACAGAAATGGTGATATTTTTCATTACAATGTTACAGTTTCACAGCTTCACAGAAATCACAAGTTTTGAGTTCGCTTGCGAGGCAACACCAAGATCACCCAGCCGCAAGTGGCTGCCGCCAGCACGACCCACGGCGTGAGCCAGCCGAAGCGGGTGTAGAAGGTCTGTGCCGTCTCGCGTTTCAAAATTCCTGAAATCGTGCCTTGCTGGAGTGCTGGCAGCCGGGCGTGGAGGTGGCCGTTTGGGTCGATCAGTTGAGAAACGCCGGACGTGGCGACGACGAAAATCCAGCGTCTGTTTTCACAAGCACGGATGCGGGTGAGTTCCGCGTGTTGGTCGTGCTGACTGGCGGTCCAAGATTCGGCATCCATCGTCGGAACCACGAACATTTCAGCTCCTGCCGCAGTCATTTTGCGGACGATGCCTTCGTAGTCAGCATCGAAACAAATCGGGGTGCCGACTTTTCCGTGACTTGTCAGAACAGGAAGCGCAGTGGTTCCGGGCGTCCCGTCATCGAACAGATGTACGGTGTGATTCTTGGTGTGTTCTCCGAGGACTCCCGTGGGATCTAACGTCAGCGCAATGTTGCGCCATGCATCGCCGCCGCCGGGGCGGGATTGGGTGCCGAAAGTAAGAGTGATATCACGCTCTTGGCAGAGATTTTCAACGAGGCTCTGGTCACGTTTGCTCGCCCGGATGTCGAATGGCACGGCGTATTCCGGCCAGACGACGTATTGGATTCCGGAAGGCAATTCACGTGTGGCTTTGATGTAGGTGTCGTAGGAAACCCCTTCGTATTGCAAGCCAGCAACTTTCACGGCAAGCGGCTCATTTACCGATGGCGGTGGAATTTTGGGGAGTAAAAATACGGATGAAACCAAAGCGACGAGGACCATACTCGCTGACTTCCATTGTTGTCTCACCAGCAAGGCGACGGCAAAAATCACCACGAAGCTGACACCGTAAACGCCGATCCATGGTAAAAATGCATTAGGTCCGACTGCTAACCCAGCGGTCATCCAAGGAAACTTGAGCGGAAACAACTCAGCACGGATGAACTCCCAGCCGCACCAGTTGAACGCAGTGAAAATGGCAAGTTTCCACCCACCGAAACCGCGCAATCCCGCCCGCCCCTGCATTTCTGCGAACAACGCCGTGAAGGCAGCCAACACGCACCAAAGTAGCGCGACCATCCCGCCGAAGATTTGATAGAGCCACGACAAGCTCAACCCATACGCCACCATTCCGTGGAGAAATCCAATCGCGCGAGCGCGAGTTCCGCTTTGGTCGCGCAGAGCGAACAGCAGCCCCGCCAGACCCGGAATTACCAACCATCGCCAGCCCAGCGGCGGATAAGCGGCGGCATAAACTGCCCCTGATAGAATGGCGAGGCCGCAACGTGCGGGAAAGGTAGCGAGTTTTCTCACAGACACACAAGGCACCACAAGTCAGGGCGTGGTCAACGACCTTTATGAAAACGATTTATCATCTTGATGTCCCCCTCGCAAGTGCGCGAGGGGGTAGGGATCATGGACCATCAGGGAGTCACCAGTAGGTTGCTAAACTGCGAGGTGTTGAGGGTAGTGTCAGTACCACTGGCCGCGACGAGGCCGATGTAGCAGTTCGCGGATAAGGTGGTGTTTGTAACGGTGCCGACGGTGGCCCAGGTGGAGCCGTTGGTGCTTTTGTAGGCGATGATAGTGGTGCCGCTGCGAACGAGGAGCAGCCAGATCGTGGGAACGCTGCCGGAACCACTGTTGCCGACGGTGGTATTTCCGCCAGTGCTGGTGCGCCGCACGAAGCGATAGTTGCCCGTACTGGTAACACCGATGAAAAACTGCTTGGAGTTCGGGGCCAGTGTGTCGCGAATCATCACTCCGACTCGCGAGTTTGTCCCTGTGTTTTGCAGGTTAGTAATGCGTGCGACGATCGAGCCGTCACCGCTGAGTGTCTGGTAGGCGAAGTGCAGTTTGTCTGCGGTGCCGCCAACGAGTCCCGAGCCAGCTAGGGTAAAGGTGCTGGCGTTGTAAGTCGTGGAACCCGCCAACATGCCGGTCCCGATGTCGGTGGCAATCCACGGCAAGGGCAGGCCGATGACGGTGATTTCTAAGGTCGCATCGGCAGTGCCTGAAGCGGTGTCAGTGGCGCGGACGACGAATGAGTTGAGACCAGTGGTACCAGAACCGGGCGTGCCGGAGAGGGTTCCGTCAGGTGCGATGACCAACCAAGCGGGACCGCTGACTTTCGAGTAGGTGATGGTGTCTCCGGCGTCGGTGTCGGTGGCACTACCAGCGAGGGTTTGTCCGGTGTAGGCGACGTTTTCCGTGCCTGTGGCGGCGACGATGGGATTGGTGGTGAATACCGGGACATCGTTGGCCGAGCTGACGGTGATGGAGACTGATGAGATGGCGGAATCGACGGTGCCGTCATTGACGATGAATGTGAAACTGTCGGCTCCGTTGTAGTTGGCGGATGGCGTGTAGGTCAGGTTCGGTGCGGTGCCACTGAGGGTGCCGCTCGCGGGTTGCGCGACGACGATGTGGGTGAGTGCGCTGTTTTCTACGTCGGTGCCTGCAAGCGTGATGGAAATGGCGGTGTCTTCATCTGTGTTGACGCTCTGGGCGAGAGCGACGGGGAGATCGTTGATCGGGGTGACGGTGATGACCACTGTGGCGATGGCTGAATCCACGGTGCCATCGTTCACCATGAAGTTGAAGCTGTCGGAACCGTTGGAGTTTGCCGCAGGCGTGTAGCTTAGATTCGGCACGGTGCCGCTGAGGATGCCGTTGCTCGGCGGGGAGACGATGGTGTAGGTGAGGTCATTGGTTTCCACGTCGGTGCCGGAAAGCGTGATGGATACAGCGGTGTCTTCGGCAGTGGTCACGCTCTGGGCCAAGGCGATGGGGACGTCGTTGATCGGGTCGACGGTGATGTCGATGGTGGTGGCGGGTGAGTCATCGGTGCCGTCGTTGACGACGAAGGTGAAACTGTCGGGGCCATTAGCGTCGGCGTTAGGAGTGTAGGTCAGATCCGGCGCAATACCGCTGAGGGTGCCGTTCACGGGTGGCGTGACGAGGGTGTAAGTGAGGGTGCTAGTTTCAATGTCGGAGCCGGAGAGTGTGATCGGCAGGGCGGTGTCTTCGGCGGTGGTTAGGCTCTGGGCGGTGGCCACTGGGACATCGTTCACGGAATTGACGGTGATGGAAACGGTAGCGACTGGGGAGTCCACGAGGCCGTCGTTGACTTTGAAAGTGAAGCTGGTGGCTCCGTTGAAATTCGCTGGTGGCGTGTAGGTGAGATTTGGCGCAGTACCGCTGAGAGTGCCGATCGCGGGCTGGGTGACGACGGAGTAGGTCAGCGGGTTGTTGTCCGCATCCGTGCCTGCGAGAACGATGGGCAAGGCGTTGTCTTCATCGACGCTGACGTTTTGGGCGACGGCGACTGGTGCGCTGTTCACGGTGATGGTGGTGGCAGCAGACAAGCCGTCGGCGGCGACGCTATCACATCTCACCTTGAGTTTACCGATCACGTATTCCTGACCTGCTCCCAAGGTGGCCCTGTGGGTGGTAGCCGCTCCACCTGCGTCCTCGGTCACATGAATTTTTCTCGAAAAGCTAGAGTTTTGCAGAGTGTAGTAAGGACCATCGTCGATTTTGTAGGACACGAGAAAGGTAGCGGTCCCGCCGTTAGGATTGGGAACTCGGATCGCTCGCAGACCGGACGTGAATTCCGGGTCGCGGCTGAGAGGCACGACGGTTTGTGTGGTGCCAGTGTTGGCGGGAAGATTGAGTACGGTGCCGGGAAAAGCACTGAGCCAGCCGAAGAGGATCTTCTTTGAAACGTTGTAATCGACGGGTCCGCCGCCCAAGGTGCAGCCCGGATCACCTCCGTTCGAGTGATTGCCACCGAGGCAATGACCCATCTCGTGCATGGCGAGCCTAAAGTTGAAGGGATTTGCCAAGTAAACGGAATTGTTGCTGAACAGATTCGCCCAGCCGTCATTGCCGGTGTTGAGGGCAGCAGGCTGGATGTAGAGGATGAAGCGGAAATTCGATAGAGACGTGTTGTAGCCCAGCGCAGTCAGTGAGGCTTGCATCCGACCTCGCAGATTCGAGCTGCCGCCGGCAGTTTTCTGCTGCGCCACCGTCTCGGGATAAACGAGCGAGACGGTTTCCGGCAATCCGCTGCTGTCGCCGGGATTCAGCCCGATTTGTCCGTAGGAGGCCGCACGCATGGCCTCGTCCACATTGATTGGATCGTGGAAAACGATGTTGGTGGCTTGCGTGGTGGTCGCACTCGGCGGGGCATCGGCGAGCGCGGCGGTGACGATCAACACGTTGTGAAGTTGATTCGGCACGTCGCGAGTGGCGAAATTCCAAGTGGTGTCATCCAGAATGCCGGGATAGGCGTTCGGTGTCACCGCTTGGTCCACCAAGGCATCGGCGCTGATTCGGACCGAGTATTGGGTGCCGAGTTCCAGTCTCGTGGTTGGCTTAATGAGAAGGTCGTCGCCATTTGGTGAGGTGACTTGGGGATCGGGTAAATTGATGACTCGTGTGGAGGAACCGTCGGTGAGATCGGTGATGGTGACGGTGCCCGTGCCAGTCATGGTCATCGGTTCGTCGAAGGTCACTTCGAGCGAAGTCCACGGGACGACGCTGGTTTTGTTATCCACTGGAAGCAGGGTGGAAATGGCGGGGATGTCATTCACTTTGGGAAGCGAGGTATCGAGAATGATGGCGTCGATGTGGCCTGCGTTTCCTAAGTTGGTATCCGTGATTCTGAGTTGGAAACCATCCCCACCTGTGACGGTGATGGGTGACGCAAAAACTCGCTGGAAATTCGAGTTTCGCTGATTTCCTTCTGCGTCGAACCAACGCAGTGCCAGATCGCCAAGCGAGGCGACTGAGTCTTGGTTCACCACCAAGTTTGCCGAAGATGCGCCCTCGGTGTATTCATAGCGTGCCTTGTCGCCGTTTCGTCCGCCGAATCTGGCATAGACGCCGTGGATGATGGTGCCATCGGGGAGATCGATGCCTGAGGTGGCGAGATTGAAAGTCCAAGTCGTGCCCGGAGATGGGCCATCTGGGTAGATAAAGTAGCCTCTGGCTTGGGAAAATGGCGTGCCATTCGGCTCCCATGAATTTCCGCCAATATCGAACTCGCGGATGCCATCGCCGGATGGAGAAGATGCTGCGGCGAAGCCCTGATCTGCCTGATGCGCGGTGATCGTGCCACCCGTCGTCCAAGACGGCCCGCCGAAAGTGCCAGTCGTGCCGTTGGCGTTAGAGATGTGTGGCGAGTCGATGGCGACGAGTGTGCCAGTGGCCGAGCCGCCGATAATGTGGCCACGAGTGACGATGATGCCCGCCTGGGCGATGCCGGTGAGGGCGATGACAGAGGCCAGCAGGGTGATCCGGCAGGCGGTTGGATTGGGCTTTTGTTTCATGGATTTAGGTTTTTGGGAAATTTCAGGGCTATTCTTTCAGTGGTGCTGAGGTGATTTTTGCGACGGCCAATTGTTCTTCCACTGCCACCCCCTCGAATTCGACGGCTTGCCCGACAAGAGTCTCCCACTGCGGGTCGCCATAGTGAGCGTCCCAAGAGTACACATCGTCTTGCAACACAGGAGTGGAGTTGCAGTTTCCGTGGGGGCTATCGTCCGAATGGTTGCAGGTGATTCGCATGGAGCACATGCCGGATTTTTTAACTGGCTGTTCGATGGCGGCTGCGATTTGAGGAGGAAGAGCAGCGCGGAGGTTGGTAGGCAGTGCCTCACGTACAGCGGTGGCAGGATCTTTTTGGATGAGCGCCTTCATTTCTATCGCTCTGGCTTTCGCGAGTTTCATGCCTTTGTTTTGATCCGCTTGATCTGGTCCCAAGACCGCTGCCATTTCCGCCCATTGCCTAAACGCTGGGATTGGAGAGGACTCGTCTGAATCCTCGGTGATTGGCGCGCTTTGCTCGACGACTGCTGCTGGCGTTTGCGTCGGAGCTGTCTCCGTAGCCACAGGTGTTTCTGCAGGAGTGGGAAGATGGACAGCCTGACTCGGAAGGGCAGTTGGAGCTTCACGGTTTTTAAACCGATAAATTCCCAGAAAAACGAGAGTGATGACGCACAAAGCGGCAATCAGTAGGCGAGTAGAATTTTTGGATAACATATGGAAAAATTCTGCTAGAATCGGGTCAGCACCGTGATGGATGGTTGATGAAAGAGCCGTGTCAACAGGACAACCGAAGCCAGAAGTAACAATGAAATCATCGGGTTTTTACGTTAGTGAGATCACGAAAACAGATGTCACATGGAGCTGAGTGACCTCAAGCAAATCGTCAAAAAAGTCGTTCGTAAACCATCCCGATTGATGGACAGGTTTTTGCAAAATTTGCAGAGATGAGGGGACTGCAAATGATGAGGTGCGAAACACAAAAACTATGAGGGTGGTGAAAAGAACTCACCCTCCTTATTTTCGCCCGCTGTTCTCAACCGAATTTCCAATCACGGAGTCACGCTGACGTTGCTGAACTGCGAGGTGTTGAGACCGGTGTTGCTGCCACTGCCGACGGCGAGGCCGATGTAGCAGGTGGAGGAAAATGTCGTGTTCGTAGTGCTGCCGACGGTGGTCCATGTGGTGCCGTTGGTGCTCTTGTAGGCGGTGATGGTGGTGCCGCTACGGACGAGGCGGACCCAAGTGTTAGGCAGCGTGCCGGTGCTGCTGTTGCTGCTGACGGTCGTGCCGCCGATGGCGGTGCGGCGGGTCCAGCGGTAGGCGTTGCTACCGGTCATGCCCATGAAGATTTGCTTCGAGTTCGCGGCGAGGCTGTCGCGGATCATCACGCCGACACGCGAGCCGCTGCCGGTGTTTTGGAGGGTAGAAATTCTAGCAATGATTTCTCCATCGTCGGTGAGGGTCTGATAGGTGAAACGCATTCTGTCGCTGGTGGAGCCGATGACGCCGGAGCCAGCTTGGGTGAAGGTGCTCGTTTGATAGATGGTGCTTCCCGCTAACATGCCGGTGCCGATGTCACTGGCGATCCACGGCAGCGGCAGGCCAGTGACGGTGATTTCTAAAGTGGCATCGGCAGTGCCGGATGCGGTGTCGGTGGCGCGGACGACGAAGGAGTTCAGCCCCGCGCTACCGAAGCTGGGCGTGCCGGAAAGTATGCCGTCCGACGCGACTGCGAGCCATGACGGGCCGCTGATCTTCGAGTAAGTGATGGCGTCTCCTGCATCGGCGTCGGTGGCTTGCCCGGCGAGGGTTTGACCAGTGTAGGGGACTCCTTCGATGGCGGTGGCGGTGATGATCGGAGAGGTGGTGAAGACTGGGACATCGTTGACCGGAGTGACGGTGATGGCGATGGTGGCGAGGGCTGAATCTGCGGTGCCGTCGTTGACGATGAAGGTGAAACTGTCGGCGCCGCTGATGTTGGCGGTGGGGGTGTAAGTCAGATCTGGCGCGATGCCGGTG
This sequence comes from Luteolibacter sp., assembly GCA_031414935.1. Classification (GTDB taxonomy): domain Bacteria; phylum Verrucomicrobiota; class Verrucomicrobiia; order Verrucomicrobiales; family Akkermansiaceae; genus Luteolibacter. The sequence goes on along the minus strand of JANOQR010000312.1, from coordinate 484 downwards.
AGGATGCCGTTAGCGGGCGGAGTGACGAGGGTGTAGGCGAGGGTGCTGTTTTCGATGTCGCTGCCAGCGAGGGTGATGTGGAGTGGGGCGTCTTCTGGGGTGGTGAGGGTCTGGGCAGCGGCGACTGGGACGTCGTTGACCGGAGTGACGGTGATGGCGATGGTGGCGGGGGCTGAATCTGCGGTGCCGTCGTTGACGGTGAAGGTGAGGCTATCGGGGCCGCTGGTGTTGGCGGTGGGGGTGTAGGTGAGATCTGGCGCGGTGCCGCTGAGGACGCCGTTAGCGGGCGGGGTCACAATGGTGTAGGCGAGGGTGCTGTTTTCGATGTCGGTGCCAGCGAGGGTGATGGAAAGGGCGGTGTCTTCTGGGGTGGTGAGGTTTTGGGCGACGGCGACTGGGGCGTCGTTGACCGGAGTGACGGTGATGGCGATGGTGGCAGGGGCTGAGTCCGTGGTGCCGTCGTTGACGGTGAAGGTGAAGCTAT
>JANOQR010000311.1:0-2913 GCA_031414935.1 Luteolibacter sp. | reverse complement strand
CGTTCCCACCATCATTTACACCAAGACCGACGAAGCTCCCGCCCTCGCCACCTACTCGTTCCTGCCCATCGTCCAGGCGTTCACTAAGCACTCCGGCATCACGGTAGAAACCCGCGACATCTCACTCGCAGGCCGCATCATCTCCCAATTTCCTGACTTCCTCACCGAGGCCCAAAAAACTCCCGACGCTCTCGCCGAACTCGGCGCATGGACGCTAACTCCCGAGGCCAACATCATCAAACTCCCCAACGTTTCCGCCTCCGTTCCCCAGCTCAAGGAGGCCATCGCAGAACTCCAATCCAAAGGCTACGCCCTCCCGAATCTGCCGGAAACCGCCACCACCGACGCGGAAAAAGACATCAAGTCCCGTTACGCCAAAGTCATGGGTAGTGCCGTGAACCCCGTCCTGCGCGAAGGAAATTCCGACCGCCGCGCCCCGAAAGCCGTCAAAGATTACGCGAAAGCCCACCCGCACTCGATGGGCAAATGGTCCGCAGACTCCAAAACCTCCGTCGCCTCCATGAACGGCCACGGCGATTTCTTCTCGAACGAAAAATCCATCTGCGTGCCAGAAGCCACCGATGTAAAAATCGAGTTCATCGCCGCCGACGGCAGCATCACGGTCCTCAAGGAATCCACCCCGCTCAAAGCTGGCGAAATCCTCGACGCCACCTTCATGAGCAAGGCCGCGCTCGTCGATTTCCTCACCTCCCAAATCGCCAAAGCCAAGGCCGAAAAGCTGCTCCTCTCACTCCACCTGAAAGCCACCATGATGAAGGTCAGCGACCCCATCATTTTCGGCCACGCGGTCGAAGTTTTCTTCAAAGACCTCATCGCAAAACACGCCGCCACACTCTCCGAACTCGGCGTCGATTTCCGCAACGGCTTCGGCGACCTCATCGCCAAGTTAGAAAAACTCCCCGCCGACAAAAAAGCCGAACTCGAAGCCGACATCCAGCTCGCCTACTCGAACGGACCAGCCCTCTCCATGGTGAACTCCGACAAAGGCATCACCAACCTCCACGTTCCCTCCGACGTCATCGTGGACGCCTCCATGCCCGCCATGATCCGCGCCGGCGGAAAAGTCTGGGACGCCGCAGGAAAAACCGGCGACACCCTCGCCCTCATCCCGGATTCCAGCTACGCTGGCATCTACCAAGCCACCCTTGATTTCTGCAAAACCAACGGCGCTCTCGACCCGAAAACCATGGGTTCCGTCCCCAACGTCGGCCTCATGGCACAAGCCGCCGAAGAATACGGCTCCCACAACAAAACCTTCGAAATCCCCGCCAACGGGACCGTCCGCATCACCACCAAGAGTGGCACGGGCGGCTCGCCCGTAATCTTAATCGAACACCAAGTCGAATCCGGCGACATCTGGCGCGCCTGCCAAACCAAAGACGCCCCCATCCAAGATTGGGTAAAACTCGCCGTCAAACGCGCCCGCGCTTCTGGCGATCCTGCCGTTTTCTGGCTTGATAAAAACCGCGCCCACGACGCCCAAATCATCGCCAAAGTCGAAACCTACCTCAAAGACCACGACACCACCGGCCTCGACCTCCGCATCTTACCACCCGCCGAAGCCTGCACCTTCTCGCTCGAACGCATCGTCAAAGGCCTCGACACCATTTCCGTCACCGGCAACGTCCTCCGAGACTACAACACCGACCTGTTTCCCATCCTCGAAGTCGGCACCTCGGCTAAAATGCTCTCCATCGTCCCGCTCATGAACGGCGGCGGCTTATTTGAAACCGGCGCAGGCGGCTCCGCTCCCAAACACGTCGAACAATTCACCGCAGAAAACTACCTCCGCTGGGACTCCCTCGGCGAGTTTTTCGCCCTCGCGCCATCCTTCGAGCACATCGCGGAAACTTTCTCTCTTCCCCGAGCCAAAGTCCTCGCCGAAACCCTCGACGCTGCCACCGGCAAGTTTCTCGAAAACGACCGCTCCCCCGGTCGCAAACTCGGCACCATCGACAACCGTGGCTCACACTTCTACCTCGCGCTCTACTGGGCCCAAGCCCTCGCCGCGCAAACCGCAGACACCGATCTCAAATCCATCTTCACCCCCGTCGCCGACGCCCTAACCGCCCACGAAGATCAAATCGTCGCCGAGCTATTAGCCGTCCAAGGCAAGCCAGTCGATATCGGCGGCTACTACCTCCCAGACGACGCGAAAGCCACCACCGCCCTCCGCCCCAGTGCGACTTTCAATCACATCCTTAGCACGATCTAACCGTATCCGCGAGTTGATAACCTTGGCTTGCGGACTGCCTATCTCGGGATCATCGTCCTCTCACTATGCAGGCTGTGACTGATCGCTTGAAAAATTTTCTTCAATACGTCGCGGTCAATTTGATCGACGAGCCAAGCCAAGCGCAACTGAAGGTCGCAGAACTTGGTCCGAAGCGGCTGCGGTTCAAGCTCGTGCTCTCAAAGCAGGACGTGGCGATGATGATAGGCCGCAACGGGTTCACCGCGTCGGCGATTCGGAGCGTTTTAAAAGCGGCCGCGGATCGAGAAGGCGTGCAAGTGACTTTGCAAATTCACTCTCACGAAGAAGAGGCGGAAATACTCGCGCGAGGCGATGGTCACTGAGGCTTTTCAAAGTGACGTGCGTAACGCGACGAAATGGACCGCGAAATTTATTTCGCAAGGACGCAGCAACAATCCTTTGGGCGAAATGAATTTTGCGGTCCAATCCAGAAGTCGCCTCGTTCTTGAAGACACTTCGCCGAATCAGGGACTGTCGGCGGGCTGAGTTCGCAGCAATGAATCACTCGGCGAAACAGCACTGAGTTTGTTCTTCGCGAGCGTGAGTTCCATGCGTGCCCGAGAAAGCTCTTTCGTCGTACGAGCCGCTTTGGCTTTCCACGTTTCGAGACTGCCGGGAACTGAGTTTTGGCCACTGTA
>JANOQR010000310.1:0-4607 GCA_031414935.1 Luteolibacter sp. | reverse complement strand
GTGATGATGAGCGGGCTGACGAGTATGGCGACGGGCGCACAGGCGATTGCGGATAATCTGGAAAAGCTGCTAGGAATAGAGTTGCCGATCAAGCTGGTGGCTATCGGGCTGGTGTTTCTAGTAGGCTGCGTGATTTACCGGGGCATCCGTGAAAGCATGTGGGCGAACATCGTTTGCACGGTGGTCGAGGCGGCGGGCTTGTTATTCATCATCGCGGTCGGGATGAAATTCTGGGGCGGTGTGAACTATCTGGAAACTCCAGTGGACGTGAGTGGAATCGGCTCGGGTATCACGCTGGCGTTGGTGTTGCAGGGCGCGGTGCTGATGTTTTTCTCGTTCATCGGTTTTGAAGACATTCTCAACGTGAGCGAGGAGGTGAAGAACCCGAAACGAGACATTCCCTTCGGGCTGATCGGCGCAATGATTTTAGCGACTTTGATTTACATGGCGGTGGCGATTACCGCCGTATCTGTGATCCCGTGGCGCGAACTCGCGGAGAGCAAAACGCCGCTGATGGAAGTGGCACATCGGGCAGCGCCGTGGTTTGGCGGGATCGACCGCGTGTATATTGTCATCACCATTTTTGCCATCGGGAACACGGCACTGTTGAATTATCTGATGGGTTCTCGGCTGCTTTACGGGATGAGTCGGCAAGGATTATTGCCTGAAATGTTAGGGAAGCTTCATCCGCGCCGCCACACTCCACAAATTGCGATTTGCGTGCTGTTTGGCATCGTTTCACTGCTGATCTTGAGCGGCGGCGTGAAGCCGTTGGCAGAGGCAACGGTGCTTCTGCTGCTGGTGGTTTTTACTTTGGTGAATGTTTCGCTGATCGTCCTGAAACGCCGCGACGGCGAGCCAACGGATGGCTTCGACGTACCGCTACTGGTGCCGATCTTGGGTGCGCTGGTTTGCGCGCTGTTAGTAATCGTGCGGGTGCAAGTCGCCTTCACTGATCCCAAGCCCGGCGCGGCGATCGCCCCGCTGATCGCGCTGGGAATCTTTGCGGTTAGCTTTGCGCTCTATTTCCTGCTGAAGCCGAAGCGGGTGGTAGCCGATGGCATCGAGTGAGCGAGGGTAAAGATTTTTGCAGTAGTTCCATTGCTGAGTTTCGTGCGAACTTTGCTCCACGAAAATAGAAACCAAAGATCTCAAAATTGAAGATTCGTTTGGTATCCTGCTATCCCCAGAAGCATCAACCTATCTTGGGAAATGAAAATTTCGTCAGAACGCTGTAAATGACGTAATTTCAAACTCATGGAAGCTCTCGAGACCGTGATCTGCGCTCACCTTGCGTGTGAGTCGAAAACTGCATCAAAATACCTCTGGGGAATCTGGCCGTTGGACACCCCGGGCGGGCGCTTTTACGCCGAATGGGACGACTAAGCCCCTGTCACTCGCGAAGGGCAATTGATCTTCTTTTTCCAGTTCCCCGTCACATTTCTGCCCCGCAGGGCCGGGAAGCCCACCTTCATCCGTGGCGACTGCGGCTACGGCAGCGAAATCACCATGTTAGGGCACGAACAGCGCGGTTTACCCTACTTTTTCAAACTCCGCCACACCGCCAAGGTCAAAGACCTCGTCAACCGCATGATGCGCCAAGGAGTGCATTGGCAAGACTAGGGCAACGGCTGGCAAGCCCTCGAAACCTCGCCGCGCCTCAGCGGTTGGACCAACGAGCGGCGCGTCATCCTTGTGCGGGAAAACCTCGCCCAAGCCGTCTCACGGATCAGCAACGAATTACATCAGATCCGCGCCATCACGGAGCGATGGAGCGAGGATCAACGCTAGACGCTGCTCTTGAGCCGCTTGCTACGGCGCTGGCTGGGAGCGAAGTGGTTACCCGGCCTTCCTAACTACGTCGATCATTCTCCTGAGCGGATGAAAGCCGCCGACCTTGCCACCCTCCGTCACCCACCGCCCCGCGCCTCGCTCAAGGGGTGCTATGCGAGCACGCTCATTTTCCTCTCTAGCACCAGAACCCGTGCTGTGCTGGAGTGTGAAAAGCAGAGTAGCTCGGGCTTGCCCGAGAAAGTGAGTCGTAGGATTTTTTCACCTGCCGCAGGGTTTAGGCCAGATCACCAATGGTGGCGTGATCTTCGGATGGCAACCCCGTCATTTAGCATGGCCGCTGCTTCCGCGAGTGGATCATTGGCGGCACAGGGCGGCCGGTTTCGGCTGGCCGCGCTGTGACCCCGTTCGGGAGATCGTCTTCATCCTTTCTTCTGGCAGCTACGCCTACGTCAGACCCCATCAAAGGACACGGATGCCATGAAAAGAAAACCAACCAGCGACCAAGCCGCATCTCACCGTTCCAGCAAGAAGGGTGCAAGCCCGCCGCATTCCATCAACACCCAAACCCACCCCGATGGGGCTGTCATCGACGTGGAGGCCGAGAAATTTGTCGTGGCTGTGCCGCTAGGTCGCTGCGAAGAGCTCGTCCGCACCTACACCACTTTCACCTGCGGGGTGCACGTACTGCGCGACTGGTTGTTAGAGTTTGATACCATGACCGCCACCGCGCACAAGCTGCCGCGTATCGTCCACGGCATGATCAAGAGCCAGCAACCCTAGGATGAAAAAAAAGCGTTCAAGCTCACCCCACAGGGCGAGGCCCACCGCCGTAAAACCCAAGAAAAACAAGCCGCCGCACTCGGCCAAACCCTCCAACTCGCCGCCGCATAATATTCAAGCTAGTCGGGAGGTATTTGTCTTCTTCGCGCTCCCTTAGCGACCTCTGCGGCTTTGCGGTGAAAATTATTGAGGGAAATCGGTATTTGGAAATCTCCACTCACACGAAAAAGCCGGGCGGGTTTCCCCGTCCGGCTTTTGGTGATGGCTCGTGGCGACCGATGATCGCCACGACGTTTAGTCTTCTTGGCCGGGGCTCCAGTCTTCGGAGGCGGCGGCGGAGGCGAGGTTGAAGGCTTGCTCGAGGCCGACCATCTCGGAAGACGGACGGAGGCTCTCGAAGCTGGCGCTTTCCTTTTTAAGATCGGCTTCGCTGTAGTTGACGGCCTTGATCGAGAGACCGATGCGGCGCTCGACTTTGTCCACCTTGATGACGCGGGCTTCGATCTCTTCGCCGACTTTGATGATGTCTTTGACCTTTTCCACGTGGTCTTCGCTGAGTTGCGAAATGTGGATGAGGCCGTCGATGTCGCCCTCGAGGCTGACGAACGCACCAAACGACGCGATCTTGGCAACGGTGCCTTTGACGAGGTCGCCGACTTTGAAGCGGCTATCGATGAGGCTCCATGGATCGCCTTCGGTTTGCTTGATGCCGAGGGAAACACGTTGATTGCCTTTGTCGATGGCGAGGACGATGGCTTCGATCTCGTCGTTCTTTTTGAGAACTTCGGATGGGTGGTTGATCTTGCGCGTCCAGGACATGTCCGAGACGTGGATCATGCCGTCGATACCTTCTTCGAGTTCCACAAATGCACCGTAAGCAGTGAGGTTGCGGACCGGTCCCTTGATCGTCGCGCCTATTGGGTAGCGGAGTTCGATTTCATCCCATGGGTTGGAATCGAGCTGACGCACGCCGAGCGAGATTTTCTGCTCTTCGATGCTGATACCGAGGACGACGGCTTTGATTTCCTGACCGATTTCGAGAACGTCGGACGGGCGAGTGATGCGCTTGACCCAACTGAGTTCGGAAACGTGGACGAGGCCTTCGACCCCGCGCTCGATTTCGATGAACGCACCGTAAGGAAGGAGCTTGGTGACGCGACCTTTGACGTTGTGGCCAATGGGGTATTTGCGCTCGATGTCTTCCCATGGGTTCTCGGAAGTTTGCTTGAGGCCGAGGGAAACACGCTCTTTTTCCTTGTCCACGTCGAGGATGACGACATCGACAGATTGGCCGATGTGGAGGAGTTCGGATGGGTGGTTGATGCGGCCCCACGACATGTCGGTGATGTGGAGCAGGCCGTCCATGCCTGCGAGATCGACGAAGGCACCGAAGTCGGTGATGTTCTTGATCGCCCCGGTGACTTTGTCGCCGATTTTGACGGACTGAAGGAAGGTCTGGCGTTGCTCTGAGCGCTCGGCTTCGATGACTTCGCGGCGAGAAAGGACGATGTTTTTGCGCTCGTCGTTGACCTTGACGATTTTGAATTCGTAGATGTTGCCGACGTATTCGTTGAGGTCTTTCGGTGGAATGATGTCCACTTGTGAGCCGGGAAGGAAGGCTTCGACGCCGACGTTGACGGTGAGGCCACCTTTGACGACGGATTTGACTTTGCCGCGAACGAGGCCGCCGTCTTGGAAGACTTTGACGATCTTTTCCCAGTTTTGTTTGTGGGCGGCTTTTTCCTTGGAGAGGACGACCATGCCTTCGTCGTTCTCGAGTTTTTCGAGGAGAACTTCGATTTCGTCGCCGATTTCGATTTCCTCATCCTCGAACTCGTTGGATGGGATGGCTCCTTCGGATTTGTAGCCTATGTCCACGAGGACGACTTGGGGCCGGATTTCGAGGATGGTGCCTTTGACAATCGATCCTTCGCGGAATTCGCGGAATTTAGAATCGATCAGGTCAACCAGCTCTTGGTTGGTGGGTTCCGCACATGCGTAAGCCATAATGGTATTTGGTTTGGGGTTGTGTT
>JANOQR010000309.1:0-2595 GCA_031414935.1 Luteolibacter sp. | reverse complement strand
GCTGGAAAAATGACGGACGGCGTAGCTCACCCAGACGATTTCACCGATGAACGAGCCGACGAATATCGTTTTCAGAACTGCTGGATGGGAAACCACCGAGAAATCGACTTTTATCTCGGAGAAGCCAGTGCCGAGGATCATTCCTTTGCCCGTCAAAACCATAACTGAGATCAACGCAGGCCAGATGAAGGCGAGCAGATACCACCATGGAGCGATCCGCCATTTCGTCATGGGCCGGAGTAAATCGATGATGCCTTTCCAGCCGCTGCCGATGAGAATCACGATCCCTAAAGACGCGCCGAGCAGCAGGAATCGCCCAAGATAATAGAGCTTAAATGGCAGGATTTCGGCAGCGATCCCACCGACGAAAATCGCGTTGTTCACGACGATGAAGATCAGCGCGATCACCACCTCGTAGCGACGGACGAATTCACGAAAGGAACTCATGGCAGCAGAGGGTTCCAGACTTTTTGAAATCCCCAGCCTTGAAAATCTTTGGTGTTGGATGTGGCGAAGTGAGTCACGCCACTTTGGCGCAGAGTGAGAGCTAGCCGAGCATCAAAAACCCTACGGCTGGCAAAATCTTTGGCTCCTGCTAGTTTCCACACCTCGTCCATGACGGTCGCGTGCTCGACTCGCATGATGGTTGGAATGTCCCAGTAGGCTGTCACCAAATCGCGAGCCGCTGTGGCTGAAAGAGGCTGCGACATGACTGCTGGGTTGCGGAGTAAAACGTAAAGTTCCATGAGGACGTAATCCGTCAGCACAACTCGCATCGTTGGATTACTGAAATTTTCTCTGAGAAAAACGACAGCGGCAGGATGCCAAGCGGATGCTGGATTCAGCGAGTAGAGCAGTAAATTGGTGTCGATGCTGATCATGATTGGAGATCCCTGAGTTCGTCACCCTCCGCCAAAGCCTTGAAGTCCAGTTGATCAAAATTGGTGCGGAAATGGGCTTCTTTCAGCACGGGTAGCTCCCATTTTTTAGTAGTGGTCCGCAATGGGTAAGCAAGAGCCATGTGCTCGATTCCTCGGCGCACCACTTCTGCGAGGGACCACTCCCGCTGCTCCGCGATCGCTTTTGCAGTGTGGTAGAGTTCATCCGGCAATTGGATTTGCGTTTTAATCATGATGGCATTTTGCCCTCTGTGGCAATAATGTCAATCTGCTGCTTGTTGTTTGCGGCTTTGGTGACCGACTTTGGTGACCGACTTTGGTGACCGACTTTGGTATCAGTCCCAAATGATCCTAGATGGGAAAATGGAGGTAAGATTTTCAACCACAGATTTCGCTGATTTCACAGATTTTCAGAGAGTTATGACAACTTACTGATCAAATTAGCCCTCATCTTTTAGGTGAATGAAAGTTTTGAGCTAACTTCTTCAAAATCAGTTTAATCTGTGAAATCAGTGGTCCTAATTTTCCTTTTTAGGATAACAGACATTCGCCACAAAATCCTGCTCCTTGATGGCCTGCACGCATCGCCTTCATGTGCAGAAACCATCAGTCCTCCAGTTTTTTCTCAAGCTCATTCAGCTGCTCTGTCAGCTTCCGATCTTCGCGGAATCGACGCACCGCCCGCGTCACTCCCACTTCATGCCCCATACCCAGCCGACTCGCTACCCAGCGGTTTGGCATCGCCGTCCGCTTCCGCACCAACGCTGCCACCAACTCCGTTTCATCCTTCCACTTCCCTCTGCCCGCCAATTCCGCCGGATCTCCCGGCAGTCCCAGCTCTCGCAAAGCCCTCGTCACCAACCGTTCAGCCTCCCCCTCATCATGGGCTTTGGCTGCTTCTCCCGCCACGCTGCCCTTTTTTCGATCCGCGCCCAACGGCATTTTGATCGCTTCCAGCACCTTCTCTCCGAAACTCTTCTCTCCCAGATACCACCCGCTCCTCAGCTCGGAGAGTGCCGCATCCGTGATCACGCCTTTGCGATCTTTCGCACGCGCCTCAAGGTAACCGGCATACACTTTTCCGCCCCGCGCGTCCTCAGATAGCTGGAACGCCCTCAGCACCCGCCCCGTCTCCAGCCACTCGGGAACCTTTCCACCCGCGTATGCCCCGAAGCTGCTCCACCGCCACGCTCGCAATCGTCCACCCGTCTCTCCACCCACCCAGCCCGATCTCACCGGGTTCAGATGGATGTAGTCCGCCACGATTTTGAAATAACTTCCATCTGCCGCCTCACCGTTCACCACCACCGCCTTGTATCGCCCTTGGAACACATGCCCGCGCCTGCCCCGCCGTCGGTTCCATCCTTGGGAAAACACCCCTAGCACCCATTTCATCCCTGCCACCAAGTTCGCCTCTGGTGTTTCAAGCAGCAGATGGAAATGATTCCCCATCAGCACCCACGCGTGTACCCGCCAGCCGAAGCGGCCATGCGCCTTTTCCATCAGGTCCGTCCATGCGTAGCGGTCCTTGTCATTCTCAAACACATCCTTCCCGCCATCCCCACGAGCCATCACATGGTAAACCGCTCCCGCCGCCTCGTATCGCAAAGGTCTTGCCATACGCCACTGCTACAATTCACGGAAATCACCGTCAATGTCTGTTATTTGGGACTGACCCCGTCGCAAAGGTCTTGCC
>JANOQR010000308.1:0-11531 GCA_031414935.1 Luteolibacter sp. | reverse complement strand
AAAAACAGATCAATCCCAGAGGACTAGGACTTGTAGCGGAGACGCTTTTTGTGGCGGTTCTGCTTCATGCGCTTCTTGCGCTTGTGCTTATTGATCTTGGTTTTACGGCGTTTCTTGATGGAGCCCATGGCGTTTGTGGGGTTAGGTTATGATGAAAAATTAGGGGACGATTTTATTGAGCGGATACTCGATGATCCCCTCTGCCCCCAGACGCTTCAGTTCGGGGATCATGTCTCTGACGACGACTTCGTCAATCACTGTCTCGACTGCTAGCCAACCTTCTTCCGAAAGCTGAGAAATCGTCGGGCGGCGCAGCGACGGAAGTTTTTCCAAAAGCTCAGGCAAGCGCGCACTCGGGAAATTCATTTTCAAGCCCACCATGCCACGCGCAGCCAAGGCCGCCTTCAGCAACATCGCGATCCGATCCATCTTCTCTTTCTTCCACGGATCTGCCGCCGCTTCATGGCTCGCGTAAAAATGCGGAAACGACGTGAGCAACGTATCTACGATTCGAAGCCGATTCGCCTTAATCGAAGAACCCGTCTCCGTCACATCCACGATCGCGTCCACCAGATCGGGCACTTTCACTTCCGTCGCACCCCAAGAAAATTCCACCTCCGCGTTGATCCCGCGCTCTTTTAAATACCGTTCCGTGATTCCCACGCCCTCCGTCGCGATCCGTTTCCCCTCAAGATCCTCCGGCTTCCGAATCGGCGAATCCTCCGGAACCACCAACACCCACTTCGTTGGCCGCGTCGTCGCCCGCGAATACGGTAGCTCCGCTAAATCGATCAAATCCACGCCATTCTCATACGCCCAGTCGTAACCCGTGATCCCGCAGTCGATAAATCCCTGCCCCAGATACCGCCCGATTTCCTGCGCCCGGATCATATATAAATCCAGCTCCGGGTCATTCGAGCTAGGCCGCAGCCCGCGCGACGAAACATGTATTTCATAACCCGCCTTTGCTAAAAGCTCCACCGTTGGCTCCTGAAGACTGCCTTTAGGAATTGCGACTTTCAGTTTACGGGATGACTCGGACATGAAGGGGCGGTTTTTTACCCGCGAAATCCCACGAATCAAGCCAAGTTTTGATTAAATTTCGATTCTTCGCTTACCAGGAGATAGCCAAAGTTTGACCTATTTCTGACTCTTTCAACGCCGACGACGGCAGCAGAATGTGACCAAGCCAGCTAACAGCGAGAGCATGGTGGACGGCTCCGACAGCGATGGCTGCTCCGTTGTTATCAAAAGCCCAATTCCTCACGATTCCGGTAGCAGCGGTGTTGGAAAGTTCCACCTCGCCACCATACCCCGCATTCCCTGCTTGTTCCAATCCACCAGCCTCCACTAGACACCTGTTGCAGAAACTACTCGTACCCGCAAACCGCAACATCACCCGCCAACTCGCACTTGCCGCATGAACAAAAAATCCCTCAGCGAGCGCGACATCTGCACCAAGTTCATTACGTCTAATCTCGTGGCGGCGGGCTGGGACCTCGACACTCAGATTCGAGAAGAAGTAGGTTTCACCGACGGTCGCATTTATGTCCGGGGAAAAATCCACGCTCGCGGCGCGAAAAAGCGAGTGGACTATATTCTCTACTACAAGCCTAACATCCCCCTTGCAATCATTGAGGCCAAGGACAACAACCATACCGTGGGCGCAGGAATGCAGCAAGCTCTCGGCTATGCCAAACCGCTTGACGTTCCTTTCGTCTTCAGCAGCAACGGCGACGGCTTCCTCTTCCACGACAAGACGTTGGAATTGGGTCCCATCGAGACTGAACTCGCGCTTGATGCATTCCCTTCGCCCGAACAACTCTGGCAGAAATACAAAGCCTTCAAGGGCATCGCCGATGAGATCGAGTCCGTCGTCGCACAGGATTACTTCACTGACGGCTCGAACCGCTCACCACGCTACTACCAGCAAATTGCCATTAACCGTACGGTCGAAGCCATCGCCCGCAACGAAGGAAACAACCGCCACCTGCTCGTCATGGCGACGGGAACCGGCAAGACCTACACCGCCTTTCAGATTATCTATCGCCTATGGAAGAGCGGCCTGAAGAAGCGCATCCTCTTTCTGGCCGACCGCACCGCGCTGATCGACCAAACCGTCCGTGGCGACTTCCGCCACTTCAAGGAGGCGATGACCGTCATCAAGCACAAGCAGATCGACACCGCCTACAACATCTACCTCGCGCTCTATCAGGGCCTCTCCGACAACAACGACGCCGATGCCTACAAGCAGTTCAGCCCCGAGTTCTTCGACCTCATCATCGTGGACGAGTGTCATCGCGGGAGCGCCCGGGAGGACAGCAAGTGGCGCGAAATCCTCGAATACTTCAAGGGCGCAACCCACATCGGCCTGACCGCAACGCCTAAGGAGACCAAGGAAATCTCCAGTTCCGAGTATTTCGGCGATCCACTCTACACCTACTCGCTCAAGCAGGGTATCGATGATGGATTCCTCGCTCCCTACAAAGTCATCAAGTTCACGCTCGACATCGACGCCGAGGGCTGGCGTCCGCCGAAGGGCTTCAAGGACAAGGAAGGAAAAGTCGTCGAAGACCGCATCTACAACCGCACCGACTTCGACAGGCACATCATTGTCGAGGAGCGCCGCAAGCTCGTCGCCCAGAAGATCACTGAGTTTCTCAAGGGCAGCGACCGCTTTTCCAAGACCATCGTCTTCTGTGTGGACATCGAACACGCCGAGGCGATGAGACGGGAAATTGCCAACGAGAATGCCGATCTCGTCTCCACCAACAGCAAATACGTGATGCAGATCACCGGGGACAACAAAGAGGGCAAAGACCACCTCGACGCCTTCACCAACCCATCAGAGCTTTATCCCGTCATCGCCACCACCTCCAAGCTCATGACCACGGGCGTCGATGCACAGACCTGCAAGCTCATCGTCCTCGACTCAAACATTGGCTCCATGACCGAGTTCAAGCAGATCATCGGGCGCGGCACCCGCATCAATGAAGACTTCGGGAAGCACTACTTCACCATCATGGACTTCCGCAACGTCACCGCGCTCTTCGCGGACAAAGACTTCGACGGCGATCCCGTCCGCGTCAAGGCGGTCAGCGAGGACGACGACATTTCCGAAACCGACAGCGAAACCGACGACACACCCGTCACCGACGACCTCACTGGGGAAGAGATTGACTTCCCAGAACCAGAAAAGCCCGACGTCTCGATTGACGGCGATCCCACCCCACCGGAGCGCCGCCGGAAAGTCACGGTCAACGGCGTGGAAGTTACCGTCATCAAGGAGCGCGTCCAATACATGGGCGACGATGGCAAAATCATCACCGAGAGCCTGCGCGACTACACTCGCAAGAACGTCCGCACCGCCTACGCCTCGCTTGATGACTTCCTCGCGTCGTGGAATCACGCCGATAAGAAGCGCGCCATCGTCGAGGAGTTGGAGCAGCAAGGCGTCATCTTCGCCGCGTTGAACGAGGAAATCGGCTCCGCCTTCGACCCCTTCGACCCCTTCGACCCCTTCGACCTGATCTGCCACGTCGCATACGAGCGGAAGCCGCTCACCCGCAGGGAACGCGCCGAACAGGTAAAGAAGCGCGATTACTTCACCAAATACGGCGAACTCGCCCGCAAGGTCATCGCCGCACTGCTCGACAAATACGCCGACGACGGAGGACTCGACTTCGAGAACCCCGAGATCATCCGCCTCGATCCCCTTAGCAAGCTCGGCTCCCCCGTAGAAATCATCCGCGCCTTCGGAGGCAAGTCCGCCTACGACGCCGCAATCCACGCGCTTACCGACGAACTCTACAAAACCGCCTGATGCCACCCTCCCGCCTGCCGGAAAACTACCTTGCGAGCCTTGTGCGTGAGCTGTGCAAGCTCCCTGCCGAGACATCGTGGCTTGAGTTCAAGCACAACAATACCGACCCAACCATGATCGGTGAGCGTATCTCGGCATTGGGCAATTCCGCCGCCCTTGAGGGTAAGAGCCATGCGTATTTCGTCTGGGGCGTGGAGGATGACTCGCACCGTATCGTCGGCACGTCCTTCGATCCGTTCTCCGCCAAGGTCGGGAACGAAGCTCTGGAAAACTGGCTCCGGCATTCCCTCACCCCGTCCCTTCATTTCACGTTCCATTCCATCGTTCTCGACGGCCTGCGCGTCGTGATTCTGGAAATCCCGCGAGCCTCCCATACCCCGATCCAGTTCAAGGGCACTGAATACATCCGCAGTGCGTCCTATACCAAAAAACTCAAGGATTTCCGAGAACTGGAGCGCGAACTGTGGCGTGTTTTCGAAATGACACCATTCGAACGGCTGGCCGCCACCGGCGAGCTTACCGCCGAGGAGGTTCTGCGGATGATCGACTACCCGGCCTACTTCGATCTGATGGGGATGGATCTTCCTTCAAACCGCGAGCAAATCCTTTCCCGCCTGCAAAGCGAGAACCTCATCGTCTTCACCGTTTCCGGGCATTGGCAGATCCTGAATCTGGGTGCCATCCTCTTTGCGAAATCCCTCGCTGATTTCTCGGGTCTCGCCCGCAAGGCGCTCCGCGTCATCCACTACCAGGGGCGCACCCGCATCGTCACGCTCCACGAGCAGATGGGCTCGAAAGGTTATGCCAACGGCTTCGAGGGACTCATCAGCTACATCAACGGGCGGCTCCCGCACAACGAAGTGCTCGGCACGGCATTCCGCAAGGAGGTGCCCATGTTCCCCGAGATGTCCATCCGCGAGCTCGTCGCCAACGCCCTCATCCACCAGGATTTTTCCCAGACCGGCACCGGCCCCATGATCGAGATCTTCGATGATCGCTTGGAAATCACCAATCCCGGCTTACCCCTCATCGACCCCGCCCGCTTCCTCGACTCACCGCCCAAGTCCCGCAACGAGGCGCTCGCATCCTTCATGCGCCGCATTGGCATTTGCGAGGAGCGCGGCTCCGGCATCGACAAGGTTGTGCACGAAACCGAGATCTTCCAGTTGCCCGCCCCGCGTTTCGAGACCACGCCCCTTCACACCCGCGCCGTGCTCTTCGCACACAAGGAGTTCGAGGACATGACCACCCCGGAGCGCGTCCAAGCCTGCTATCTCCACGCCTGCCTGCGCTATATGCTCCGCGATTACATGACCAACGAGAGCCTTCGGGAGCGGTTTGGAGTTACCTCCGAAAAGATCGCCGCAATGAGCCGCATCATTTCCGCCGCGAAAAAAGCAGGTCTCATTCACCCCGCTGATGAAACGCAGGGGCATAAATTTGCTCGCTACATCCCACACTGGGGAAGGTGATTCTTATTTTCGCTCATTTTCACTTCACTCCATTTCTCGCTATCTCTAAAAATAAAAACCATTGATAATCAGTTACTTGCGAATTAAAGCTCCGCAGTTCTTATTTGCGCTCATTTGCACTTGATCCCAAATCGCGCCATTTTGACACACTTTCCCCATGCCCAACATCTCCTCCATCATCAAGAACATCCGCAACATCATGCGGAACGAAGACCAGGGCATCTCCGGCGACGCCCAGCGGCTGGAGCAGCTCGGATGGATGCTGTTCCTGAAGATCATCGACGACAAGGACCAGGAACTCGAACTCCTCCGCAAGGGCTACAAATCCGTCATCCCGGAAAAATTCCAGTGGCGGAGCTGGGCGGCGGATCCCGAGGGCATCACCGGCGACGAACTCCTCCTCTTCATCGACCATCCCACGGACGGCCTCTTCGCCCACCTCAAGGCGCTCAAGTCCACACCTCTCCGCAGCGCGCCGGCATCGTCCGCGAGGTCTTCGACGGCCTGAACAACTACATGAAGTCCGGCTACGCCATGCGCAAGGTCGTCAACCAGCTCAACGGCTTCGACTTCAATAACAGCGAAGACCGCCACATCTTCGGCACCATCTACGAATCCATCCTCATCGAGCTGCGCGACGCCGGGAACAAGGGCGAATACTACACCCCCCGCGCCATCACCCAGCTCATGACGCAGATGACCGCGCCCAGGCTCGGCGAGAAAATCCTCGACCCCGCCGCAGGCACCGGCGGCTTCCTCAGCGCCGCCATCGACCACGTCCGGGAAAAGGATGTCCACACCCTCGACGACGAGGCCATCCTCCAGAAATCCGTCACCGGCTGGGAATACAAGCCCGTCGCCTACGTGCTCGGCCTCACCAACCTCATCCTTCACGGCATCGACGTGCCGGACTACCACTATCGGGACAGCCTCAAGACCGAATACAACTCCATCGGCCCCAAGCAGCAGGTGGAGGTGATCCTCGCCAACCCGCCCTTCGGTGCCGGCATCGCCGATGGCGTGGAGACGAACTTCCCGGCCTCCTTCCGCTGCCGGGAGTCCGCCGATCTCTTCATCATCCTCATGATCCAGCTCCTCAAGCCCGGCGGACGTTGCGCCATCGTCCTGCCCGACGGCTGCATCACCGGCGACGGCTACAAGGAGCGCATCCGCGAAAAGCTCCTCACCGATTGCAACCTCCACACCATCGTCCGTCTCCCGCAGTCCACCTTCCACCCCGCCACCGTCTCCACCAACCTGCTGTTCTTCCAAAAAGGCACACCGACGAAGGAAATCTGGTATTGGGAACACCGCCTGCCCGAAGGGCAAAAGAGCTACTCGAAAACCAAGGTCATTCAGTTTGATGAGTTCGCGCCGTTGATCGAATGGTGGGACAACCGCGAGGAAAGCGACGTCGCGTGGAAGGTGAAGGTCGGGGATTTGAAGCGCGGGTTTGATCTCGATATGAAGAATCCGCACAAAGCCGATGAGGAAGCGTCACTTTCTGCCGACGTACTGCTCGAACGGATTGAAAAGTCGTTTGAGAAGAGCAGCGATTATCTTGAACTCATTCGTGGATTACTGAAATGACCCGCGAACTTCTTGAAGCGATCAACATTCAGGCCAAACGTGAAGGCTACTTCCTGCCGGTTCTTAGGGCGATCGTGTTTGAACAGCTTGGGCAGAATTTTCCTGCAAAGCACTTGCTCGATATTTTGGATGACCATCGCGGCGGGAGTTGGGGAAGCGACCAGGGCGATGGGCTGCTGCCTGCGCCGTCACTTCGTAGCCCAGATATCCGACACGGGAGCATCGACTTCTCTCAGGCAGAGGTGCGCTATTACACGCCAACAGAGCTGAAAAAGCATCGCTTGGCAGACGGTGACATTCTTGTGATCAAGTCGAATGGGAGTTTGGACTTGGTGGGAAAGTCCCAGCTTTACTCAACAGCCGACGATGCACCTCCGGCTACTGCATCGAATTTCGTTCTGATCCTCAGGCCTGATCGCACACAGGTTAATCCTACATACCTCGACTGCTTTCTGAAATCTCCCCAAGCGCTGGTCTGGCGTGTGGACAAGCAGCGGACAACCACGGGGCTCCGCAATCTGGACACCAACGGGTACCTTGCAACTCGCATCCCGTTACCTCCAGCAAAGGAGACCCAGAAAGAAATCGTCGAGATAATTGATTCGATCGCTGACGGGATGTGGCGAGAGAACTCACATTTCGATATTCGACTGGCAGAGAGAGCGAAGCAGATTTCCGACATGTTTGAGAAACTGGAAGTTGAATCGAGCCGCCAGCAATCCCTCCTCACCAAGCTCAAGCAAGCCATCCTGCAGGAGGCGATACAGGGCAAGCTGACCGCCGACTGGCGCGCCGCCCACCCGGACGTGGAACCCGCCAGTCAGCTCCTCCACCGCATCCAAGCCGAAAAAGCCCGCCTCATCGCCGCCAAGAAACTCCGCCCCGAAAAGCCCCTGCCCAAAATCACCCCCGCCGAAATCCCCTTCGAGATTCCGAAGGGCTGGGAGTGGTGCCGGTTGGGCGACATTAACATGAAATTCATGGGTGGTGAGGCATACCAGAGTGGGTCGATCCTTTCATCGGGGGCCAATCAAGTGGTGCGTATTGGCAACATCAAACCCGACACGCTCGAACTTTCAAAACGGCCTGCATTTATCTCTGACTCCCTTGCCGAAGAAACATCGGGTAGTCGCCTTCAGCCCGGAGACATTTTGGTGACGATGACCGGCACCTACCAAAAGAAGGACTACTGCTTCACAGTCTTGCTGACGGAAGAACACTTCGCCGACCGGCGGCTTTATCAGAATCAGCGTGTTGGCTGCTTCAGACTACACCCTGAAATCCATAAACCATTCCTCATTCGCGCACTCAAGTTGGCACCGTTGCTCGACCCTGTATTTGAATCGTCCACTGGTGCGGCGAATCAGGCGAACATAAGCAAAGGGGCGCTTCTAAATATCCTCATACCCCTCCCACCTCTCGCCGAGCAAACCGCGATCGTGGAGCGGGTGGAGGCGCTGATGACGACCTGCCGTGCGCTGGAAGCGGAGATCGAGCACGCCCGCACCCACGCCGCACAGCTCCTCCAAGCCGTCCTCAAAGAAGCCTTCGCCCCCGCCTCCCATGGCAAGTAGCCCGCCATGCCTAATCCCAACGATCTATTTCTCGCTGCATGGTCCATGGCCAGCTCAAATTGAGCGCGTCGGATTGGCTCAAGGGTTTGCTCGATTCGCTGGGCAGCTTTTAGGTGGTGGCCGCCGGGCGGCAGTATCGGCTTCTAGACCTTAATTCTTTGTTAATCAACGTTTTGCCAGATGATTTCGGCAAAGCGAGCAAAGCAAGTTGCAACTTTGGAGGGGTAAATTGCCGGGATAACAGGGAAATTTGCCGCGATTTCACCGTCGATGGCTCCGAGCACTTCACGGAGAAGTCCCGCTGAAGATCGTCGGGAATGAAATGTCACTGCGCTAACTGTTTTTCAGCAACGCTTCCAGCCGCTGGACCAGCGGCGGATGCGAGTAGTCTAGCCACACTCGCAAAGGAGCAGGCGATGGGTGAGAGAGGTGGTCCGCCGTCATTTTCTTGAGGGCTTCACCGAGAGCTGCGCCGTCTTGGGTGACGTTCGCCGCATAAGCATCTGCCTCGAGCTCGTGGCGGCGAGACCACGCGTTGGCAAGGACGGCGAGGAGTTTGCTCACCGGCTCTAGCATGATGCTGAAAAGAACTAAGCCGACTTGTGGAGAAATTTCCTTCACCCCGAACGCATCGAAGAGCAGGCGGGCAAATTTCCCATCTGGATCGGTGGCGAGTCCCAGCAGGAAAAAGATCACCGCAGTTTGTAGGATGCCGACGACGAGACGTTGCTTGATGTGGCCGCAGCGGAAATGGCCGATCTCGTGGGCGAGGACACCGAGCAGCTCGGCTTGGCTGCTTTTCTCGACGAGGGTGTCGAAGAGCGCGATCTTCTTTTGTTTCCCGAGTCCGGTGAAGAACGCATTCGCTTTGGTTGAGCGTTTTGAGCCGTCCATCACGAAGACGCCGGTGAGTGGAAATCCGCATTTCACCCCGAGTGCTTCGATCTCTCGCTTGAGTTCGCCGTCGGGCATCGGCGTGAATTTATTAAATAGCGGCATGATGAGCGACGGCGCGAGATAGGTGAGGATGAGCTGAAACGCCGTCACGGTGAGCCACGCCCACAGCCAGGCGTTTTCAACGTTTCCGAAAATCCACAGCACGGCAGCTCCGAGTGGCAGGCCGATGACAGCGCCGAGGATGATTCCTTTCACGCGATCCATCACGAAGGTGGCTGGTGACACGCGGTTGAAGCCAAATTTCTGCTCGATGACGAAGGTATCGTAGATCGAGAACGGCAGCCCGATCAGACTTTGTCCCAGAACGAGCAGCGAGAGAAAGATCAAGCCCGCGCCGACTGGCGATGTGGTAAAAGAGCGCGACCAGCCATCGAGCCAGCCAAAGCCGCCGAGTGACCAAAAGACCAGCAAGACGACGAGTGAGACGCTGGATTGAAAAATGCCGAAACGCGCATTTACACCCAGATAGGCGCGGGCTTTCTCCAGTTTTTCCGAATCCATCAAGCCCGCCAACGCCCGAGGGACAGAGGCGGGAAATGCTTTTAAGTTCAGCAATGTAGCGGCGAATTCCAGCTTCCAAAGCATGAAAACGCCCACCAAGATCACCACCGACATGAAGTTCCAATCGCTCATTGCCGCCATCATGCACGGCTCCGGCCCGCCGACAAGGGTCGCCCTTGCCATCATTTTATCCGCTCCTCTGAGTAGTTGCGTCTCGCTAAACGCGAAAAAACACACCTACGGCACCGCCGCGTCATCACCGCCCGTGCGAGTGAACGGCACGGCGATTCGGATGCAGGTGAAACCGGAGGGAACCGAGCCAGGTGCCTTTTCCGTGAGCGCGATGGTCGTCTCCGCCGCCGTGGCGACGATGACCGGGCCGTTTCGCTGGCGGCTAGAAGCCATCGGCGAGACGGGCAAACAAGAATCCCTCGTCGTCCACCGCATCCGCACCCGCACTGCCAAGACAAAGCGAGACGAATGGTATCCCACCAGCCACCTCGGGAAACGCGCGGACTTTTCTCCTATCAAAGCACAAGCCGGAAAAACTCGCGCACTCTACCCGATCCCCGGCCTGCTGAAAGTCACGCCGGGCGACGATGGAGCGTTGGATGTGACAGTCGATCTGACGGTGGTTTCCAGCGGACACCGGGAGAGAAAACTCGTCAATTTCCGCATGGACCCATCAGACAAGCGGCAAGATGAATTCATTTTCATCCCGACAGAGATCGTCCAAAGCATCGGCAAAGGCACAGAAGACTGGGGCGACCACGGCTGGGATTGAGTGCCGGGGCTTTCTCCGGCTTGTCAGATGTTTCCTCGCCCGTGTCAGACGCTTTCTCGAGCTTGTCAGATGCTTTCTCGCTCGTGTCAGATACTCTACCTAGCTTGTTAGGTCTTTCCTCAGGCGTGCCAACTGATTACTCAAACGTGGCAAATGCTTCCTCGGGCGTGTCAGATGCCTGCGCGGGCGTGATAGGCGTTTCCTCAGGTGAGTCAGATGCTTGCTCGTGCATGTCAATCGCGCTACCGAGCTTGTCAGTCGCATAGTCGGATGTGTCAGGAGCCTACTCGAAGTTGCCAAGTGCGAGTGTTCAGCGCATTTCATTGAAGCCAATTTTACCACGCCACAACCAGCTTCAGCCTCTTGCTCAAGTGGCTTTCCGGCCTCGCAGGAAATACCAGACCGCCACGCCGATCAGGGCGCACGCGGCCAAGATCCCGGCGATGGAAAATGGCTTGGACGCCACGGCGGCGGGAGAGTCGGTTACAGGAGAGCCAGTTGCGGGAACGATTGGAGATTTACGATTGCCAGCTTCCCTTTCCTCGTCCCGCTGACGGTCTCGTTCGACGTGCTGGATCACTTCCTTGGTCGCGGGGCCATCGGGGCCGTATTCGACGCTGCTACCGATGAAGCGATAGGTGCGCTTGCCGCTCTTCACCTCGTTCCACCAGTCTTTCCATGCATCGATCTCTTCGGGAGTGATCACGCTTTTGTTATCCCTGAATGGCGGTTGCTCGATTCCCAAATCGCGGATGACGTCAGCAGCCATTTCTGCGTTGCAGATATGCGGCCCGGAGTCTCCCGGCATCTTAAGAGGCGTTCCGAGGAAT
>JANOQR010000307.1:0-12323 GCA_031414935.1 Luteolibacter sp. | reverse complement strand
GTGAATTTCCTGATAGCTGAGTCCTTGTTGGAACTTGAGGAGGATGACTTCGCGCTGGTTCTCGGTGAGGCGGTTCATGGACTTCATGAGTTGGCTGTCGCGCTCGTCGCGGAGCGTGCTTTCGTCGGGCTGGAGGTCGGGGCCAGCGAATTTTTTCCAACGAATTTCTTCGAGTGGTTGGTTGTGTTTATTTTTGCGGAGGATGTCGAAGGAGCGGTTCCGGCAGACGGTGAAGAGCCAGGATTTGAGGTTGTCGCTGACCTTGGCGATGTCTTGCTGGCAGAGGCGGATGAAGGTGTCTTGGACCACATCGCGGGCGAGTTCGGAATCGTGGAGCAGCGTGGTGGCATAGCCGATGAGTGGGGATTCGAAATCGAGGACGGCTTGTTCGATGAATTTTTCCCGAGCGGCACGAGTGAGCTTGGGAGTGGCGGGCATCGGACTCCCATCAACAACGTCTGGGAGCGAAGTTTCTTTGGGGAAATTTTCGGAAGGTTCCGACATGCTAGCGGATGAAGTAACTCAGGTGCTCTAACTCCAGCGCGAGATCGACGTTGTTCACCGTGACCTCCGGGCCAACTTCGAGGACGATCGGTGAGAAATTGAGCACGCCCTGAATGCCTGCGGCGACGAGGCGATTGACGACGGCTTGGGCGAACTCGACGGGGATGCAGAGGATGGCGAGTTTGACGGAATGGGCGGCGATGAATTCTTCCAGCTCGTTGACGGAGTGGACGGGAACTTTGATGCCTCGCGCACGGGTGGCTTCCGGGTTTTCATCGAAGGCGGCGATGACTTCGAAGCCTTCTTTTTCAAAGCCGTGGTAGCGCAGGAGGGCGGAGCCGAGATTTCCTGCGCCGACGAGGATGACGGGCTGGAGGTGCTCACGGCCAAGCGTTTCGCGAATGGTGCTGGCGAGGACTTCCACCGGGTAGCCGAGGCCGCGGGTGCCGAATTGACCGAAGTAGGCGAGGTCTTTGCGGAGCTGCGCGGGCTTCACTCCGGCGGCGCGGGCAAGGGTGGTGGAGCTGACGGTATCGACGTGGTTGTCGCGGAGTTTTTGCAGGCAACGATAGTAAATGGAGAGCCGATAGATCGCCTTTTTCGGGATGTCGATCTTGCCGATTTTATCGGAGTTTTCCACGGGGAGGAGGAGGTAATGGACTAGAGAGAATCCGGTTTTTGGAGCAGGGAGGAAACTCGATTGAGCAGCTCGCCCGCGCCGCCGCCATCGACGACGCGGTGATCGAAGGTGAGGAGGAGTTCGGCCTCGGTGGCGGGGAGGAAGGCTTCGACTTGCTCGCTCCAGACGGGTTTTTTCACACCCGCACCGATGCCGAGGATGAGCGTTTCGTTAGGCAATGGGATGGGCGTGCCGGTGGTGAGGCCGAAGGTGCCGAAATTGGTGACCGTCGCGATGCCGCCGCTGCAATCTTGCTCGGTGAGGCGACGGCGGCGGGCGCGGTCCACGAGGTCGTCGTATTCGGCGATGAGGTCAGTCAGGGATTTTTGATCCACTTTTCTCACGACAGGAACGACGACGCCGTCCTCGACCTGCACGGCCACGCCTATGTCGAAGGAGCGCGGGTGGACGACTTTGTCGCCGATGAGGTAGCCGGCAGTGGTCGGGCTTTCGGTGAGGGCGAGGGCAAAGGCGCGGAGCAGATAAAGGGTGAGTCCGGGCTTCGGAGATTGCGCCCGGCGGTGATCGAGCAAGCGATCGAGCAGGATGGGACGCCCGACGGTGGCAAGCGGACGAGTCCAGCTCCGGCGCATGGCATCGGCCACGGCGAGCCGCATGGGCGAAGCCTGGGAGCTAGGCCAGGCGTCGAGGTAGTCGAGGAAACGCTCAAGGTCTTCGACAGTGACGCGGCCACCTGCGCCAGTGCCGACGATGGCGGAAATGTCTGCCTCGCGGATGCCGAGGTCATCCATGCGGGCACGCATCCGGGGAGAAATGTAGTGTGCCCCGAGAACGCCAGTCGGCACGGGTAGGCCTTTCACGCTGGGCACCACGGCGGGGGCTTCTTCGTAGGCGTCATCGTCGAGGGCGAAATGGAGATTGGCCTCAGCTTGTGCGGGATTTCCTGACTGGCTGTGAGTCGCGCGTTTCGCCTCGCTGGCTTCGAGCGACTCGACACCAGTGCGGGCGATTTCCTCGTCGGTGACATCCAGCAAACCTAACAACGTGCCGACTGAGTAGGAAACTCCCTCCAAAGCGCGGATTTCCGAAACCACTCCATCGCAAAGCGTGGTGACGCCCATGACGGCCTTGTTCGTCTCCACCTCGATGATTTCTTGATCGGTGCGGACCGTGTCGCCGACTGCCACGCCGAGGCGGATGATGGTGGCCTCGGCGATGGATTCACCGAGCTGCGGCATGAGGATGGGGACGGTGGGCATTTGGGTAAAAGCTGAGAATCTGAAATACTGAAATGCTGAAATTAGAAGGAAAGCAGTTTGCGGAGAGCTTCGCAAATGGACTCTGGAGTCGGGCGGTGGGCTGCCCAGAGTTTCGGGTGGTAGGGAACGGGCGTGTCGCGGGCGTTGAGTCGCTGCGGTGGCGCGTCTAGCAGGTGAAAGCCTTCTTCGGTCACGCGAGAGACGATTTCTGCGGTGACGCCGCCCCATGGAAATGCTTCGCCGACGGCTAAAAGACGGCCGGTGCGGGCAACGGAGGCGAGGATGGTGTCGAGGTCCAGCGGCTTCACCGAGCGGAGATCGACGACTTCGATTTCCCAGCCATCTTGGGCGAGGCGGTCGGCGGCGCGGACGGCTTCGTGGACCATCGCACTGTAGGCGACGACGGTTGCGTGCTTGCCGGGCCGGGTGATGCGGGCTTGGCCAATGGGGAGGTGGTCGCCGTTGATGGACTTCGCTTTGAGCCAACGGTAGAGGAATTTATGCTCACAATAGATGACCGGATCATCGAGCGCGACGCCGTCTAGCAGCATGTGATAGGCGTCTGAAACAGTCGCAGGTGTGAGGACGATGAGGCCAGGATATTGGGCGTAGATGCCTTCCATGCTCTGACTGTGAAATGGTCCTGAGCCGGGCGTGCCGCCGGAGGGCAAGCGCACGGTGAGCGGGATGGGCATTCCTGTGCGGTAGAAATGGGTCGCGGCTTGGTTGATGATTTGGTTGAAGGCGAGCGAGGAAAAATCCGCGAACTGCATTTCCACGATGGGCCTCATGCCTTCGATGGCGGCACCGACAGCCATGCCGATCATCGCGTCTTCGGAGATCGGAGCGTCGAAGACTCGGTTAGGAAATTGCTCGGCTAGTCCTTTCGTCGCCTTGAACGCACCGCCGAAGGTAGCGATGTCTTGGCCGTAGAGGAAAACTCGTGGGTCTTCGCGGAGGAGTTTTTCCTGAGCTTCGCGGATGGCGTCGATGTAGGTCACACTCACGGTTAGATCGGCTGGGGAAGGGGAAATTTCGTGGAAAGAGCGGTCCAGTTTTCCTGATACGGGTCTGGGACGTTTTCTTGTTGAGCTTGGGCGACGGCGCGTTGGACTTCTTCTGCGAACTGCTCCTGCCAGCCGAGAATCTCGTCCACGGTGGCGAGCTGGTTTTCCACGAGCTGGCGCATGGCGACCTCAATGCAGTCGCGCCCGTAGTGACCGCTGCGGACTTCGGTGGGAACGTAAGAGCCATCGTCATGTTCGCCGTGGCCTGATAGGCGGAGCAGGCGGGCGACGACGAGCTGCGGCCCGCCGCCTTCGCGGGCGCGGCGGACGGCTTCGCCGATGACTGAAGCGCAGGCTAGCAGATCGGTGCCATCCACCGAGAATCCACCGACGCCGTAGCCGCGAGCTTTTTCTACCAGATCGGCACATGCGAACTGGCGGTTGTTCGGAGTCGAATAGGCGAACTGGTT
Organism: Luteolibacter sp.; assembly: GCA_031414935.1. Lineage (GTDB taxonomy): Bacteria > Verrucomicrobiota > Verrucomicrobiia > Verrucomicrobiales > Akkermansiaceae > Luteolibacter. The sequence continues at coordinate 8,443 of JANOQR010000307.1, read as the reverse complement.
ATTTCCGACGACGACGACCATCGGCAGCTTCTCGACGGCGGCGAGGTTGAGACCCTCGTGAAATGCACCGGTGGACGTGGCTCCGTCGCCGAGACAAGTCGCGCCGACTCGGCCAGTTAGCGTGCCTTGCAACCGTTTTGCGAAAAGCATTCCAGCGATGAGCGGAACTTGGGCACCGAGGTGGGAAATCATGGCTGGCATCCCGACGGATGGACGACCGCGATGGATATTTCCGTCGCGCCCGCGCATTGGTCCCTCGACGGAGCCGAGGTAAGTGCGCGTGCAGTCGATGAGTGGCTCGCCAAACGCAGTACGCCCAGCTTGGTCGCGGATGAGTGGGGCAAAGAAATCGGTGCCCTGAATGAGCGAGGTGCCGAGAGTCGCGCTGACCGCTTCTTGACCGCGTCCCAGATAGACGCCGCCGACGATTTTTCCGGCTTTGTAGAGGCTGGAGAGCTTGTTTTCGAGAATCCTCGCGCGGAGCATGGAGTGAAACACCGACCGCAGGAAATCGCGGTTTGTCACCACCCCGTTGGTGAAAGTTTGCATGTCGATGTCCGGCACGCGCGGAGCCTAAGGCAAGGCGCGGGAAACCTGCAACCGCTTTCCCGAAAACGTCCAGCGGACTTCCGTTCGCGACGCTTGCCCTACTGAAAAGGTCATCTAGAAAAACGGCGAAGCCCGAATTTCGGATGGCGATGATCGTGACGAACGACCCAGATTCGAATTTCTCCATCGTGGACATCGTAGAGGAAATGAAACGGAAAACGCTTCAGATTGCAGCGTCTCAATCCACTTTCGTCGAAATGGAAACGTAGCGGATTCACACTTGCCATCTCGATGCCGACTTGGAGTTCGGCGAAGAAACGATCTTCCAACTCGCAGGAAATTTCGCGGTATTTTGCCAGAATTTCATTCAGGTCCGTTTGGACCCTGCGGTGAAATCTAACGCTCACGCAGCCCCGGCGGTTGGCACTTGCACTTTGTTCGCCCTTGTTTGATTACGATGCTGTTTCATTCGGCTTATAGTCGTTGGATATAGTCGGATAGCGTCTCTTCTGTGAACCACAAACCGAGATCGTTGCAAAGTGTGGCAAGCTCCTTCAAACTCGCTGATGGCTTTCCTGATGGTGGCTCCGGTGCTACAACGATGTCCCGGCATTCAAAGCACACTTCAATAGCCTGTGCGGCCACATCGTCAGGGCCATAGAATACAAAGATGTGATGTGGCCGATAACAACCTCCGAATCCAGTATCACCGTGAGCTGAAAAAGTGGCTCGGAGAAGCCTCTCGACCTGATCCGGTGCTAGTTCAAGACTGGCACGAGTCAATTGAGCCAACTCCGTGTGATGCAAACGAAAGCCCTTCTCTCCACCGTCCTCTGAGTAGAGCAATTTTGCACTGTAGGTAAGACTTGGTATCTCATAGCGATAGCCAATAACCTTTGAATATTCACTGGGTGGCCATTCAGCCCTGAGAGTTGGAGAAAACTCCTTCGGATGAGTTGTTGGCGTGTGTGGAGTATCTCCTACCGGCTGCTTGGAGCAACTCACGAGCATTGCGGCGAGTGCGATGGCGATCTTCATAGCATCACGGGTAGCGTTTTGAGTTGGGCGAACGCTCACGCCCCCGGAGTCCTGAAACGAGTTCATCAAAGCTGATCAGCACGCTAGGATCTTCATCCGCTTCGCGCATACGCCGGAGGACTTCCTCGTCAGACACTTCGTAAAGCGGCGTTTCCAGTCCGCGTAGCAGTTTGGAGGCTAGCAAAGCCCGCTGCTCTTCGGAGAGTTTAGCTGCTTCCTCGGCGATTTCTTCGAGTTTCATGACGTGAGATATTTATCCAGATGGGAGGGTTCACGCCATCACGAATTTTAGATGGGCAGACTTAGGTCTCGCGGCGGTTCCATGCTGCGAGATTCTCGTAACTCAGACCGCTGCCGCCGAAGAGATCCAACGCGCTGCCCACTGTCACGTCCACATTGCCGCAGCCAGCTTGCTCGACGAGAAGCACGTCCGCCATCGTCGCTGCGCCACCCGCGTAGGTGACGGGGATTTTGCCCCAGTTTCCTAGCAGCGCGACTAGCTCGGCATCGATCCCGCCGCACAGTCCCTCGACGTCGGCAGCGTGGATGAGAAATTCCGCGCAGTGAGGGGCGAGCTGATCGAGCGTGGCATGAGTGACTTCGAGGTCGGTGAGTGTTTGCCAACGGTTCATGGCGACGGTCCAGCCGTTAGACGCGCGGCGGCAGGAGAGGTCGATGACGAGTTTTTCGCGACCGATGATTTTGACGAGTTCGAGCAGAGTGGGTTCGAGAAATTTTCCATCAGTATCGAATAGAGCGGAGGTGACGATGACGTGGCTGGCTCCTGCATCGAGCCATGCAGCGGCGTTTCCTGCGTGAATGCCGCCGCCGATTTGGAGTCCGCCCGGCCATGCGGCGAGTGCTTCGCGTGCAGCGTAATCGTTGCCGGGGCCGAGCTTGATGACGTGACCACCGGCTAGGTGATCGTTGCGAAAAGTTTCCGCGAACCAAGCGGGTGATTTGTCGGATACGAAATTTTCACGAGGCGCGGTGCCGTCGTCGCGCAGACTGCCGCCGACGATTTGCTTCACCTTACCGTGGTGGAGGTCGATGCATGGACGGAATTTTGTCATGGGAGCGTGGGAGAAAACGGGTTGTGGCTAGTTTTTTCAAATCATGCCCAGTCCTCAATGATGAGCTGAGGCACGCGCTTGAATTCGCGGGAGTTGTGGGTCACCAGCACGGCACCTAATGCGAGCGCATGGGCGGCGATGAGCGTATCGAGCAGGCCGATTCCCTTACCTTTGCGTTCGAGGGCTGAACGCACGATGCCATACTGGTGGACGCAATCGACGGCGTCGTAAGCATAGGCTTGGAAAGGCGCGAGCACCTGTCTCAGGTATTTCCGTTGCTTTTCGTATTGCTCGCCGTGGCGAAGACCGAATTCCAGTTCGGACAAAGAAATTGCTGATAGGCCGATGGTGTGGCCCTGCGCGGCGTGTGTCCTTGCACGGGTGAAAATTTTGCTGGCAGAGATTTTCACCGCTTTTTGGCGGGCGGTGCGAGCTGCTGAGATGCCAGTGCCTCGGAGCAGTAAGATAAAGGTGTCGGTATCGAGGAGGTAGATCATGGGAGTCCACCTTTGAAATCCCTTTTCTGCGACGCGGAACGATCTCTGGATTCAACGGCGACTAGAAAGTCTTCATCCAGATTTCGGCAACCTTCCTCGAAGGCATCCCAAGGATCTACCTCGCTGATGAGAATTCCACCGGGCACGCGGGCGAGGCGGACTTCACTGCTGGTGAGTCGGAATTCCTTGGGCAGTCGGATCGCTTGGCTGCGTCCGTTCATGAAGACTTTCGCGTGGGTCATGGTAAATGGTCTATACCATTTGAGATGTGCTGGTCAATGAGCTGTTTGGCAGTCGTGGATTTTTTCTGATCGAAAAGTTGACCCCGATGCGACTTCATACCAGTCCACGCGCTTGGAGCAATTTATCCACATATTTCGCGAGCATGTCGGGTTCGAGGTTCACGGGTTGGCCGAGTTTTGAGGCGGAGAGATGCGTGTGCTGCCAAGTGTGCGGCGTGATCCAGAACACCGCGTGATCTGGGTGGAGTTCGGCGATAGTTAGAGAAATGCCATCGACGGTGAGCGAGCCTTTTTCGATGCACAGTCGCTGGATTTCCGGTGGAAGGGAAACGCTGAGGATGTGGTCTTGTCCACTTGCATCCAGCCGCATGATTTCCCCTGTGACATCGACGTGGCCTTGCACGAAATGCCCGCCGAAGCGTGCTCCGACCATCATGGCACGTTCAAGATTTACGCTGGATTCTGCGGTGAGTGAGCCGAGCGATGTGACTCGCAGGGTCTGGGCTAACAAATCGAACGCGACGCCGTTGGTCGTCATTTCCGCGACGGTGAGGCAGCAGCCGTTGGTGGCGACGGAGTCTCCGAGCGCGAGTTCTGCCGCGAAGGGAATTTCTAAAATGAGACGTGCCTGCTCACCTCGGGATTCCAGGCTAACAACTCTGCCGACGGCTTCTACAAGTCCAGTGAACATAGATTTTTAGGGGTGTGGAGCTTGAGTTTTCTCCACTGGAGCAAATGCCTCAGCGATGCCGCGATCTGGGAAAAACATCATGCAGAGCGCGACGATGATGGTGGGGATCAAAGCACCGAGGAACAGTTTTACGGGCGAGACGCCATCGGTGAAAAATTTTCCTAACAACGCCTGTCCGGCTGGGTTTGGTGCATTGGCGATGACGGTGAGGCCGCCGCCAGTGACAGCTCCGGCTAGCACGGCGTATTTAAAATTTGGCGGTAGCCCTTCGACTTGGCTGGCAAGGAAGGTGATGGCGGCGTTGTCGTTGAAAGATGTTAGGATCGTCGAGCCGATGAACAGCGGCCACTCGCCGAGACTGGAAATGATAGGAGCGAGCCACCAGCCTTGCAGTCCGCCGTGGATCACGAGTCCGGCGAGGAAGAAGCCGACGAGGACAGGGCCGCGTAAGTTCATCTTCGATTGGTAGTCAGCGGTGGCCTGAGAGAACGCAAGGAAGAACAAAAATCCACCGATGAACAGCGGCGGGTAATGCGCAAAAACCACGGTCCAAGCCATGAAAGCGAGATTGCAGATCGTGACGAAGATGGGAATTTTCCGATGCTCATGAGCGAGATCACCATGGCCGTCGCCGTCGTGATCGCCAGCGCGTTCACGCATTGCGGCGAGTTCTTTGCGGAAGCAGAGGAAATATAACAGACTGGAAACAAAGATCGCGATCACTGCCTTGTCACCGTAGTGAAGCAGCATCTCAGTCGAGGTTAGACCCCATTTTTTCGCCACCATCAGCACGGGTGGAGCCGCGAAGTTCGTCAGCACGCCGCCGATGGAAATGTTCACAAAGAGCAGTCCCAGCGTGGCGTAAGCAAATTTTGAGGATGGCCTGAGTTGGTAGAATTTCTTCGCTAGCAGCATCGCAGCGATGGTCATGGCGCCCGGCTCGGTGATGAGCGAGCCGAGCAGCGGCGCGACGATCATGATGGCCAGCCACCAGGCCGCTGGACTCTCTTTGCCAATTTTCGCGAAGCATCTCAGACATGACTCGGCGAACTGTAAAACTGGCCGAGTGGAGGCGAGTGCCATGATGATGACGACGAAAAGCGGCTCGGTGTAGTTCACGGCCATGAGGTAACTTTTCACGGTCGTTAGATCGTAAAATGAAAGCATCGCGGCGATCAGAGCCAGCACCCAAATGCCGAAGATCGCTTCCACTTCACCCAGGAAATGAAGCATCGTTGCCGTGAAACTGACGGTGCTAGAGCCACCGGGGTTTCCCTGCGCTAGGCGGACTTTAGCATCGTGTTTGAGCTGGATCTGATGCGACAATTTTGAAATCGGGATTGCGAAAAATGTGTGAATGATCGCGAGGATGAAAATGACCGTGGCGACGAGCAGGAAAGGTTGTTGTCGCGCCCGAAACACAAGCCGCTCACCGATGCCGTCGAGTCCTTGAGATTTCTCCAGAGAGGGAAATCTTGCCATTTCCGTGACAAACGTTGGTGCTGAATCATGGGCATCCGCCGCCCATGCAGACATGGGCATCACGAGAAAAAGAGCAGCAAAAATGAGCAGAAGTAACTTCATCGGCAGGGCGCGTGGAGTGATTTTGATAAAGCTCACGGCAGGTGACGGCAAGCCAAACCATGACTGTTACTTTTCAGAACGAAGCCAAGAAACTGAGATCAATTTTCATCAAGTTAGAGCTTCATGCTCTGCGATACAGACACGCTGAAAATTTAGGCTGTGTGCAAATTTACCCTGAAGCCGCAGAAAAGTCTCGTGAAGGAATCCCGGCGCATCTTGCGTTCATGCACCCGAGCCTTATGAAAAAAATTCCTATCATCGCAGCCATTTTCATCCTCGCTCTCGTAATCGCGTGGATGATCCACCGCCCAGATGAATCCCCGTCGATTCCTGCTTCAGCGGCTCCTGTCACTCCTCCACCTGCGCTCTACACTTTCGCCACCGCTTCGCGCGATGGGATTGGAAAATTTTTCCATGGTCGCGAAATTGCTCAGGTCATGGGACATCCGGCGATGGGTTGGTTAGAGCGGGAAAACCGGGAAGACGAAGAAGCGCCGAGCATCGCCATCGCCGCGCTCGAACTCGCACCACACGCCGTCATCGCAGACATCGGGGCAGGTTCCGGGTACTACTCGTTTCGCATCGCCCCGAAAGTACCGCTGGGCAAAGTGATGGCGGTGGACATCCAGCCAGAGATGCTCGATTTCCTGCGGAAGCGATCCGTGGAATTGGGGATTACCAACGTCGTCCCCCATCTCGGTACGGTCAGCGACGTGGATCTGCCTGAGAAAATTTTAGACGCCGCTTTGATGGTGGATGCTTACCACGAGTTTTCCGAGCCAGCCGAGATGCTCGTGTCCTTGTTCACCGCTTTGAAACCCGGTGGAAAAATTTTCCTGCTAGAGTATCGAGCGGAAGATAAAAACGTCCCGATCAAGCCGCTGCACAAGATGAGCGAAGCCCAAGCACGGCTTGAGTTCGAGGCCGCTGGATTCCGTTTCGTGAAAAACCGCAACGAGCTGCCGTGGCAACATTTCCTCGTCTTCGAGCGGCCTAGTTCTTGAAGACTGGAAACCCGACTTCTGGGCGTAGCAGTTCCGGCGGCTCGATCTGAAAAGAACCCGTCGCTCCGAGTTGGTATTTTTCGTAAGCAATCGGAATCACCGTGAGCAGCAGACACGGATCACGCTCATGGACGATCTTCGCCACATGCACCACCGCCGCGCAGTTTGGGCTCTTCTTCACTTCGAGAATATCGCCGACTTTGAACGAGGTCACAGCGTCGTCTTGAGGCGTTGGGAAGACATACTCGATCATCACCGGATATGGCATCGGCTTCGTAAAATCATCGGGTTTCACGAGAGCTTGAGCACGAATGGCGATGCCGGGATTGAAGAAATCGCCGCGTTCTAACTTCTTTGACTTCAGCACCTCGTAGTCGCCTTCAATGTAAGTGAGCAGCAGTGGTCGGTCGAAATTCGTCAGGTAGTTCCGCATCAATACCGAGTTGAGCTGAGTCAGTTCTTTGTCGTTCAGCTTAAAGTAGTGACTGTAAAGATCCCTCGGGCCGTAAGAGTTCCCGTTAGGAACGTCTGACACGGTGTAACGCTTGAGCACCGGCGCACGGCCAATTTTCTTGAGAATCTGATAATTTCTCGGCGTCTCTGGGTGCCCAAACACCTCCAAGCACGCCAGCCAACTCACCACCGCGAAACAGATCGCCAGAGCATTCGCAAGCAGCCACCAAAAGAAAGCGGGACGGCGTGCAGGTGGTTCTTCGATTTTACGGGGCACGGATGGTGGGTGGGTTCAGTTGCTGCCGCAGGATTCGCCATCCGCTACTGCCTCAGAATTTTCCGGCTCACCCGTATCCTCGAAGGAAGTTCCGCAACCGCAGGATCGCGCCGCGCGCGGATTGTGGATTTTGAATCCAGCGTCCGTTAGGTCGTCCGAGTAGTCGATTTCACAACCATCTAGCCGCGCGATGCTATCCGCCGCGACGATCACCCGCGCACGTCCCATCTCTACGATTTCATCACCAGCCTCAGGCGCAGCGACCTTCATTTCATACTGCCAGCCCGCGCAACCGCCGCGACGAATGGCCAGCCGCAGTCCGGCGTCGGGTGAATCCGTCTTGCTAGCGAGGAGCTTGCCGAGATGTTCGGCGGCGTGAGGAGTGAGCGTAATCATGCGTGCAACGGAAAGCTAGAAGCATTCCCGGCGATTTAAAACTGGAAATCCGAAGAAGCACAAATCTGCTGAAACTACCGAAGATTTTCCCATCAGTTGAATCCAAAGAAAGCTCTTGACGCGCCATGCCATCGCCTCTTGAGTCCGCCCGCACTGTGATTTTTTCACAATGCCCCTAGGCTAGGTGGGGTGTGTCCTATTTTCTGACTCAAGCGTCTTCTTTCCATGTCTTCACCAAAATCTTCTTCCAAGAAACCCGCCGCCAAACCTCAGAAAAAGGTCCAGAAGGCAACTCCCAAAGTGGTTGTCAAGACGCACAAAGCCGCTCCTTCGGCCAAGGCGAAAACGATCGTTAAACCCAAGGTCGTCGTCCCAGCACCGAAAGCCGCAAAGCCGAAAGTCGTCGTGCCTGCCCCGAAAGCCGCTCCCAAGCCTATCGTAAAAACTCCCGTCAAGCCTGCGATCAAAGTCCCGGTGAAGCCGCCTGCAAAGCCCGCTGCCGTTGCCAAGCCCGCCGTAACTCCCCTACCCGCTTCCAAGTCAAAGACGCCGGAGAAAGTTACACCCGCGAAGACAACCAAAGATTCAAAGCCCGCCGAACCCGCCGCAACCAAGCCCGCGACGAAAGCCGCCGATGGC
>JANOQR010000306.1:0-9212 GCA_031414935.1 Luteolibacter sp. | reverse complement strand
ACGCGGGCGAGGGGATTGGCGAGGTAGGCGCGGAGGTGAGTCACGCCCATGAAGCCAAGGCCGACGACGGCGACGTTCACGGGTTTGAGATCGGTGGATGATGAGGTCATGGGGCTTTGGTGGTTAGGGTGAGGGGAGTTGTTGAATCGATTCAGGAAAAAGACGCAGTATTCTGTTTATTAGCACCAGAACCCACGCAGTGTTGAGTATGGAAAACAGTGTAATTGCTGTAATTGCAAGTGAGTGGGGAGCGTCACTTTTTTGTCGCAGAGCGACATTGGAAGGTAGCCGTGGGCTTGAGCCCACGGTTTCGCAGTGGCAGGAAACCGTGTCGCAGAGCGACACTGGAATCGATGCGAGAAGGAGTTCCATCCCCGAGAGGTTCCATTGCCGCTACGCGGCAGGAATCTACTCAAAACCCGGACCGTGGGCTGAAGCCCACGGCTACCATCCGACGTCGCGATGCGACGAAGAAGATCACGCTTTCTTCTGGGTAACTTCAAGTTAGTGGGGAGGTCGGTAAGGGTTATCTTAATGCTATGCCAGCCGAGTATTGTTAGGGGCTTAAAATTGCTTTAGCTTCGTCTGCTGCGATTGCCACGGTGGCTCCAGATTGGAATTGGAAAGCTCGATGCCATCCTGTCTCAGAATCAGCTTCACAAATCATCACACCTTTACACCAACCCTCATTCGTCCAATGACCGACACTCGACAGGCAGTCGTCTTCAGTGAACGGAATCTCTGAATCTCTGGGCATGAAATGAAAACTGGTGACGCCATGAAACTCCAGATGCAGATGCATTGGCTCAGTCGTGGGAACCGAACTTCTATTGCTTCGTATCCAAGTCAAAGTGGCTTGGCGCTTGGCAACCGAATATGTGATTTCAGTGAAATCGTAGTTGTTATGCAGATCGAGAGTGTTCTCGCCGCTCACAAGGTAGATCGCATCCTTGATTGTGAAGTCTTCGGTCATTCTTCGCTAACTTTTATATCTGTCTTTAAAATTCTGATCTTCTTGGTGATTTTGAACTGACCTTAGATGGAGAGTATGACCTCACGGGCAGTGCAGATGTCTTCCACGCGAGTGGCTCCGGCTTCGCGCTCGATGACGAAGTCGCCGGAGTAGTTGGCGCGGGTGAGAGTTGCGAAAAATCTCGTCCAGCTCACGTCGCCAGTTCCGGCGGGGACTTCTGCGCCCCACTGGCCTGGGGTTTTGCTGGGGACGGCGTCTTTAATGTGAACTTGCTTAATCCAAGGCTCTAACACGCTGAGTGCTTCGATGGGATCGCCTTTGCCGTAGAGTAGCATGTTGGCGGGATCGAAGTTCACGATCACGTTCGGGCAGTTGAGTTCGCCCAGGAGCGTTGCGAGTTCTGCGGCGGTTTCTTGGCCGGTTTCGAGGCCGAGGGTGAGATCGGCGGCGGCGAAAATTTCTGCGACGGCGGCGAGGCGACCTGACATTTTCGCGAAGTCTGGGTCGGCGGGATCGTGCGGAACGAAGCCAGCGTGGAAGGTGACGAGTTTCAAACCCAGCCCGACTACGATGGGAACGGTGGCACGGATGTTGGCGAGATTTTCCTCCCACGTAGCATCGGGAGCGATGCCGCCGGTGATGCGGATGGTGTCGAGCGTGGAGTAATCTTCGCCCACGCAGCCGAACATGCCGGAGACGACGGTGATGCCCGCGTCGTTGAGGATTTTCTGAGTGTCGGCCCAGATTTCAGGCGATTCGCGGAGTGGATCGAGTGCGAGCTGGATGCGGGAAATGCCGGTGCGCTGCAATTTTTCTACCAAGTCTTGAGGGCTGGTAGGTTGTAGGGACCATGAGCAGACGGCGATGCGTGAGGAGGTTGATGAGTTCATGTTGGAGTTAAATTTGCTGCCAAGCGGGCTTGTTGTCGTAAACCCACTGATAGTAATCGGCGCGAGTGAGCTGCGAGGCGGCGGCTTGATCGAGACAGAGCTTGGCGGCGGGGTGCATCTGCAAAATTGATGCTGGATTCACGGCGGCGATCGGTCCTTCGACGGCGGCGGCGATGGCAGCTGCTTTCGCTTCGCCAAAGGCTAACATTAAATTTTGGCGAGCCTCCATAATCGTGCCGATGCCCATGGTGATGACGTGGGGCGGCACGAGGGCTTCGCTGCCGAAGAAGCGGGCATTGTCTCGAACAGTGCCGCGAGTGAGCGTCTTGATCCGGGTGCGCGAGGCGAGCGAGGAGGTGGGTTCGTTGAAACCGATGTGACCATCGGTGCCGATGCCGAGCAGTTGGAGATCAATGCCGCCAGCGGCTTGGATTTGGCGTTCATAGTCCGCGCAATACTCGGGAATGTTTGCGGCATTTCCGTCGGGGATATGCACGTTTTCCGGCGTGATGTTGGTGTGCTGGAAAAGATTTTCCCACATGAAGCTGTGGTAGGACTGCGGGTGTTCGCGTGGCAGACCGATGTATTCGTCGAGATTGAAAGTAACGACTTGGCTCCAGTCTAACTTCATGGCGATCAGCTCGCGGTAGAGTCTCACTGGCGTGCTGCCCGTCGCGAGGCCGATGACGGCTGTGGGTCTCTCACGGATGAGTTTCGCGATCATCCGTGCGGCAACGCTGGTAGCGGCTTCTGGGCTGTCTTGGATGATGATTTCCATGGATCAAAGTTTGCCGAGGCGGGTATTGAGTTTGGATTTCACGTCGGCGTTGAAGCGGTCGATGCAGGCGCAGACGAAATCCGCGATGTCGAGCGCGTCGTCGGTGATGAGCGGCGTGAGATTGATGCCGAAAATCACTTGGTTTGCCGTGTCTGAGGCGTTTGCGTCGAAGAAAGTCGCGTTCGCAGCGCGGCGGCCGAGAGTCGCGAGATCGTAGCGTTTGCCGCCAGCGATTTGGGAATCGAAGATGCCGTTGAGGGCCGCCGCTAGGTTGTCTCTGCCGCTCACGTCCATCGCGATTTTCTCGTCGTCAGGCAGCCAGTCGAGACACCGCCAGACTTCGCAGCCGATGACTTTCTCAGGCCGCTGGTCGCTTGGTATTTCGCGGATAGCTTGCAGCGTGGCGATGACGACGCCGATGTGGGTGTCGTGTTTGTCGGCGGGATTGTGAGTATAGACGACGCTGGGACGAGTCTTGGTGAGGATGGCTTTTAACTCATCTTTCAGCGTCGGGTCACTCGCGCTTTTGATTTTGCTGCTCGGGTGATCTAGCTGAATCATCACTCCGTATTGGCCGATGGTGGCGGCGCAGTTTTGTTCGCGGCGACGGACGGCGATCATTTCGGCATCGGAAAATTTCTCGTAAACTCCGGTGCGCGAGCTGCCTGCACCGTTCGTGCAAGTCACGCCGCCAAACCATTTTTCGCCCTGAGAAAAACACTCTAAGATACCGTGGAAGGCCATGAATTCGAGATCGTCTTGGTGCGCGCCGATGCCGAGATGGGTGATGCGGCGGAGCGCGTCGCTCACGGGAATACCGTCGGGCACGAAGACGAGTTCATTGGCGGTGTCTAAATTCATGAGAAATTCAAGATTTGGGTTTCGCGGGAAGCGGTCCCCAGATTTCTGCCATCAGTGCGAAAATTTCGGGTTCCCCCTGTTTCAGTTCGCCAGTGACGAATGGATAGAAATCATTCGAGCCGAAGTAAGACTCCGTCATTTCTGCAAAGAATTCTTTGTGATTGGTGATGCCGTAATGTTCGCGCATCGAGCCATTGACTGTGAGGACTGAGTTGTATTTGCCGCTGTCGCGAAATTTTTTCCAAGCGGCCAAGACTCTGGGTTCCTCGAAGCCTAGCACTTGGTCGTGATAGGCGTGGGCGAGTTCGTGGAGGATGACCCACGGCATCCGGTGGTTTTCGTAGGGCGAGAGTAAATCGTGGACGTCTGGCAGGTGGACGCACTTCGCGAGTTGCTCGCTGTAGCCGTTTTCTTTCAGCCAATCCAAGCTCGGGTGATACTGCATGGAGGTGAGGTCGCCGTAGTTGAAATCCACTTGGATGGTTACGGCGCGGAGCTTCGCCAGAGGTTTTTCAGGGACGATGACGGTGATGGCATTCAAGCGGGCATCGAGGAGTTTCAGCCCGCGTTTTCCGAGATCGGCGGCGTCACCTTCGAGCAGGCGATTATCCACGCGGATGTTCCAGCCTTCCAATTTTTGGTCGGTGTACTTTGTGGGAAGCGCGGGTTTCTCAGCGGCGATGGCGTGACCGAGAATTACGAGGAAGAGGAGAGCTTTCATGGTTTAGCGGGGATGCGGTTCAGCGTGTAGTAGGCGACATCATGGAGGAGTGGCTGCTTTTGGGAATCTAGCAAGCCGGGAAGATGAAGCTCATGGACGTGGCCTAAGACGAGGCGATTGATGGCGAGGCGGACGCTCAATCCGTCTGCGCTGACGGTGGCGGAGGTGATGCGTTGCTCGGTGGTTTCTAACTCTGGGCCGCCGTATTGTTGGTGGTAGTTGTGGGTGAAGGTTTCGAGCGCGTAGCTGTCTGGATTCGCGGCGGTCGCAGGATCGAGAGGGGCGGTGAAACAGAGTTCGAAGCCATCGGGCGTGGCTTTCATGGTTTTGATTTCAAAGGGGATTTTCCCTGACCAGTCGAGACGTTGCAGTGAGTGTTCTGCGAGGCCGCGCACGGGCCAGCCGCGTTTGCTGCCACCGACGAAGATTTGGCCTTTTTTCGTGATCGCGCCGCCGATGATGCCGGTGCTGAGACCTTGGCGAAATGGGAAGCACGCTCCCTGATAGACGCCATCGACTTTTTCCAAGTCTGCACGCATCACGAGGCTGAGCGTGTAGTCCGAGACAAACATCTGACCGGTAAATGGGCCGAATTTTCCGCCTGACTGATCGAGCATGATGGCTGTCGCACACTGGCCCATTTTCTTGTAGGGGAAAATGATGGCGGGCGGGACGAGTTGGGGAATGCGCGCGGCGTCTAGGTAGTAGCGTGAGTCTTTGGTGTTAGTCGGCGCGGCTGGGACTGGTCCCATGTTCGGCGCGAGTTCATACCACGGGAAGCTGATCGGGTGGCCCATGAAACCGCCGGGTCTGAGGTGTTTCAACGAGCATGAGCTGTTCCACGGTCCTTGGTTTTCCGTGTAGAAAGCATCGCCATCGAGATTGAAGGCGACGCCGACGGGGCTGCGGAGTCCGCTGCACATGGCCTCCCAGCGGCCATCGGGGAAATGTCTCAGTGCCCAGCCGCGGAATGTCGTTTCGGAGGTGTAGCTGCCGGTGAGGCAGTGGGTGGTCCAGATGGCGCCGTCTTTGTCGAAGCCGTTCGAGCCGAAGGTGTATTCGTGTTCGCCGCTCCAGCCCCAGGCGTCGCTGACGGTTTCGTGACGATCTGCTAGGCCATCGCCATCGGTGTCTTTGAGGCGGGTGATTTCGCTTTGTTGAGTGATGAAGAGTTCGCCATCGCGCCAAGCGAGGCCGAAGACTTCGGTGAGGCCGGAGGCAAATAATTGCCACTTGGGAGCGGGGGGCGTCGCGTCATGGCCGGTGCAGAAATAGATGTCGCCACGACGGGTTCCGATGGCGAGGCGACCGTCTGGCAGCTCGACGATGCTGCCTGCTTCGACGACTGCGCCGGGTGGCAGCGGGATGTCGGTGATGGAGTAGAAATCAGGTTCGCGCTCGTTTGCGACGAGTTCGGCGAGGTCGTCGGTGTTGATGTTCTGAGAGAGATCCACGGGTTTTACGCCAGTTTCATAGCCGCCGAAATCGCTCTTCTTTGGGGCGTAGATGCCGACGTGCGTGACATCGGACTTGGCTGGAATTTTTTCCTCCAAGCCGACGCACCAGTAGCAGGCGTTCACGAACATACGGCGGAAACCTTCCTCTTTGAAGTCGTCGCCGTAGCCCATGGTGGTGGTGAAAACGCGGGCGGCTTTGCCAGCGGTGCCGGTAAATGTCTTGGTCCACGCGACGGGAACGGGGGCTTTTTTGGCGTCGGGCGCGTCGTCGGGGCTGAGGCCGGTTAGAGGTTGGCCCATCACGAGTGGGCAGCTGTCGCCTTCGAGTTCGGTGAGCTTGTAAGCGTGGCTCGGTCCCCAGATTTTCTCGATGCCGCGCAGGATTGGATGCTCTTTCATCTCAGGAACGATGATGCCGCGCGTGCCTTGGGTGCGGTAGCCGCCGTAGTGATCGACCCAAGTTTCGCCGAGGACTTGGCGACCGAAGCCACCGCGAAATTCTTTGCGAGGTCCACGCCATGACCACTCGGCAAAGCGGTCGTCTTGGTGTTTGTCGTAATCAAAAGCGTGGGTCGCAGTTCGCACGCCGATGATGGGCCGTCCGGAGTTCACGTAGTTCACGAACATTTCCATCTGGGCTTCGGGCAAGCGTCGGAAGCGAGTGAAGACGACCATGAGATCGGCTTTTTCTAGCGTTTCGAGGCCGGGGATGTTGTTGACGATTTTGGGATCGATTTCCCCAGTCTGCGGATTGATTGCGAAGAGGACGGTGCAGTGAAATCCGTGGCGTTGGGCGAGGATGCGGGCCATCGCGGGCATGGATTCTTCTGAGCGGTATTCTTCATCGCCAGTGACGAAGACGATGCGCTTGCCGTTGCCCGGACCTTTACCGGGCTTGTAGGTGATCCATTGGAGCTCGTCTGCCATGGCGGTTGCGAGGGTGGAAATACCGACTAACAGTGCTAAGAGGGATTTACCAAACATAATTGATCTCCAGTTGGGGGTTGGTTCCAGAGGCTGGGACGGGGAGGAGGAGTTCCATTTGGTCGTCTGTGCCGCGGACGAATGCGTTGCTGCCGCTTGGGAGTTTCAGGGTGAGTTGGTCGTTGAGACGCCATGTATTTTCTCCGGCAGTCGTGATTTTTCCTAAAGCGGCGCGGAAATGTAGGCCCGCGGGGTGAGGCGATGTGAACTTGATGGTGCGGCGGAAACTGTTGGCGTCGCTGACGGAAATGAAGTCTTCGATCTTTGTTTCGCGGAAGGCGTAGAGGAAAGTCGGGCGTTTGGCAGCATCGAGCTGATAGCCGGAAAATTTCATGCCGAGTGCTTTGCTGGTCTCGGTGGGCCAAGGGGAATTTTTGTCTGCTAGGATGGCGAAGGGTGAGCCTTGCGCGAGCATGGAAATGTCGCTGCCGAGCGGCCGGATGCGGCCCATGCCTTGGTTGCTCCAGTGCGGCGAGGCATCGAGAAAACGTCCGCGCCACAGGTAGGCGAGGCGCATTTCCTCTGAGTCGAACGCGGTGTTGAGTGAGCCGGGGTGACCGGTAGCGACGCCGCGAAATCCGGCTTCCCAGAGTTTCCCGCGATAAACAACGGCCTCGCCACCGACGACGATTTCGAGGTTCTTGCGGCTGAGTCCTTCGGGGAATTTCGCCTTCGCGCCATCGCTGAGGTAGGTCCAAATCGCGGCGTGTTGGCGGTCCGTGTCGCCATCGAGAAGGGCGGGAAACAAGCTCTGTCCGGCGGGCCAGAGGGCGGGCATTCGGGTGCCGGGCTGGAATTTGTTAGGGTCGCGGAGAAAGCGGCGGAGCCAGTCTTCGTTGAGGTGCTCGGTGAGGTAAGCGAGATCGACGACCTGCATCGAGTGCGCGGGCTGGCGGTTGAAACGGTGGCAGGCGATGCAGGAAAGTCCGTCGGTGCCGATGAGTTTTCTGCCGACTTCGCGTTGGATTTCGGGAGTGTCGGTGACAGGGGCGATGGGCTGGGCTTGGCGATCCAGCTTCACGAAGATGTCTGCGAGATGGCCGACGTTGCCCGCGCCGAAGCGAGGCATTCGAGTATTTAAATAGGGACGCACGCCACCGCCTTCACTGAGAATTTTTGCTAACCACTCGGGGCGGAGTTTGTCACCGACGCCGTCGAGGGTCGGCGGGATGCGGCCTTGGTCGCCGAGGTCGTCCACGTTCGAGGTGAAGAATGCGTCGCGCTCGGGAGTGACGCCGCCTGCGTCGTCGCGGACGTGGCAAGAAAGGCAGCGGAACGATGTCATGGTGTGGGCCAGTCGCTCGGGCGGGGTGGGGGAGTTTTCGCGAGGTTTTAGAATTTCCTGACGGAGGGATTCGCGTTGTTTTGCGTCGAGGTGGAAATGTGGGGTGGATGGAGATTTTTCCTCTGCGATACAGCCGCGAGTTGGGTTGAGCGAGGCGAGTGGCGGTAAGGGTTTTGCGGTGGGTTTGCCTTCGTGGCAGGTGGCGCAGTTGAGGGAATCGAAGAGCTGGCGGCCTTGTTTGGCTTTTTCTGGATCGAGCTGGAACTCGGGGATTTCTGCCATCGGCGGGATGATGGGAGTGCGATCTTTGTTTAAGAGAGAGACAGGAATGGCCGTGCGCTCGAAGCCCGGGCCTTGCCATTCTACGGCGAGGGCGGGGTCGGATTGGCCGCGCTGGACGAAATCTAACTTCAGCTCGTAACAGCCGGGAGCGAAGTCGAGATCGTATTTACCATCGGCTTTTCCTGGCTGCCAACTGTCTTCGCCGAGCGACCAACGGCCCGCGATAGAGAGGCGACTGGCTCCGGTGGCTTTCAGGAAAAAGGTGTATTCGCCGCGCTCTTTGATCGTGAGCCAAGTGGTGATGCGGAAGCTGGCTCCGCGATCCTTCATCGGGCCTTCGAGGGTGAATCCGTTGGCAGGTGCGGTGCTGGAGATTTCCGCATCATCGAGTGCGTTGAAGTTGCGGACCCGGCCTGTGAAGAAGGCGACTTCGGCAGGTGATGAGAGGTTGGTTTTGCGCAGGAGGTAGTGAGCGAGATCGCCTGCTTCGCGGTCGGTGAGATGCATGGACGGCATTCTTCCCGAGGGACGTGTGGCGAGTGGATCGATCAAAAATTTCTTGAGGCCGAGGAAGGACCATTTTTTCTCTAGCTCAGGAAATGCCACGGAGTCGGCAGGTGAGTTTGCGCCATTCTGTGGGGAATGGCAGGCGACGCAACCGACGCTGTGGTAGAGACTGTCACCTCGTGCGACGGCGGCTTTGTCTGGCATGACGCGGCGGAATTCTTGATTGCCGCCGGACATGAGGAAATGGGTGAGAGCCTCGGATTGCTCGGCATTTCCGTGAAGCAGATCCGGCATAGTGGTGCCGGGTTTCATTTTCTGCGGGTCTGCTAGGCAGCTCCGTCGCTGAAACAACTCGGAAACCGAGTCAGCCCCGAGTGGCTCCAGAGCTACCTAGCAGACCCGCAGAAAATGAAACCCGGCACCACTATGCCGGATCTGCTTCACGGAAATGCCGAGCAATCCGAGGCTCTCACC
>JANOQR010000305.1:0-4660 GCA_031414935.1 Luteolibacter sp. | reverse complement strand
CATGTTACTCACCCGTGCGCCACTAGACTGGAATCGTATTACTACTCAACCAATCCCGTGCGACTTGCATGTCTTAAACACGCCGCCAGCGTTCGTTCTGAGCCAGAATCAAACTCTCCGTAAAAATTGATTTACTCATTTTTGATCTAATGAATCATTAAATTAAAAACTTTAAATCGGGGTGTTGGCCACCAGCAAGCTGGCTCCAACTTCCACGCATCGTTCGTCTCAGGGTTACCCCATTAACTCCGACGCGCAGCGCACAATTTAATCTTTTTCCTCTTCCCAACGAAATCTACCTGCTTAGGGCGCTTCCAACCAACTTGCATTGATTTTTGGCACGATTGCCGCTGGGCCATACTGTCAAAGAGCTTGTTTCGAGGGGACTAAAAAGCCGATCGGGTGGGTTCGCTTAAAACGAGCACCGCGATCGACATTCTGTCTCTCGGTCGCCCTCCGTCGTGGCGACGGGCGGAACCTAGTCCTTCCAAAAGAGAACGGTCAATCTCTTTTCTACACTTTTTTGAAAATTTTCTCTTCATCTGCTCAATCACCTAAAAACCAACGTTTTACTTGCAACGGATCGCTTTCTAACAAACGTCAAACTGATTTCCCGAGGATCTCGACTCATCTAAACTCAATTCGCCACTCTCGAATCGCGAGTGTGCATAATTGACCTTGGAAATCGCCAAGCGAACAAAGATGCTTTCGCCGATGCCTGAACTAGTCCGTGTTGAGCCAATCGCCCTTCTTCCCACACAGGCTGGATGTGCAGTGTTTTTAGGCAATGGGATGAAGTCGATTGTCTTCTACATTGATCCCGGAGTCGGAGCGTCTATCAATGCGTCATTGAGCGGTCAAATGCCGCCCAGACCGCTCACCCACGATTTGTATTTGCTCACGCTTCAAGCCTTCGGAGCAAAGGTGTCACGGGCGGTCATCGTGCGGATGGAGCAGGAAATTTACTACGCGAGGCTCATCTTGGAGGCGGAAAATGAAATTATGGAGCGGAAAATCGTAGAGCTGGACGCGCGACCATCAGACTGTCTTGCCGTCGTGGTGCGCTGCGGGGCGCCGTTTTTTGTGGTGAAAGACTTGTGGGATCAGCTCGAGGATATGACCTCGGTGCTCAACGAAATGCGCGCAAGCGGTGATTCCGGTGGCAACGATTCATCCGATCTGGGCATCTTCTGAAATTTCAGTATTCGCCACTTGCGGCTGTTCGCTTCAGTTTTAGGATCGTTGCCTATGTCTATCATGTCAGCACCTTCGCTACCGGCTTACTTTCACGAGGAAATCCTGCTTCACCCGGAAACCCGCTCGTTTCCAACCTTCGATCTCGCGCGATTGTTGGGAACTGTATTTGAACCCACACAAGGCTGCCGAGTTTGCATCCTGATCGACTTCGACGAGCCTGCGAATTTCATCAAGGACTTCGCGTTTCTCAGAAAACAAGGCTATCCGGTTCAGAAAAAAGCCCACGAATATTTCTATCAAGGTCTTCGCGACGGTGGTCTGGTCGATTTAGGAATGACAGGCGGAGAAATGTTTGCTTACCGCTGCACGGGTGGTTCAAACCTCGATCTAGCAGACGAAGTTTGGGACACAAACGGAAACCTGCTATCTCTCGACGACGACATCTACCAAAAATACGATCTCATTCTCTGTATTTCTACTTTCTCAGCAACCGCCCCGCTCACCGCCAAATGCAAGCAATATGGCTTTCGTGGAGCTACCCTTCATGGCCTCAACGACATTATTTTAAACTCAGGTCTCGCCGTGGATTACCACGAGGTTTCTGCCGATGCTGAGAGATTACGGCTTGCGATGACGAAGGCGGATTCTATCGAAATCGACTTCGCGCTTGAAGACGGAAGAGTCCTAACTGCATGGCTTGGACTCGACGGTCAGGAAGCACAGAAATCCCACGGACTCTGTATTGGAAGAACTCCAGACATCGCGAATTTGCCAGCCGGAGAAGTCTATTTCGTCCCGGCAGATGCGCGCGGACAGTTTCCCATGAAATACGAAGACGGCACCTTGGGTGTTCTCGAAGTGACTAACCGCTGCATCGTGCGATCCACACTCATCCAAGGAAACCAAGCGACCATCGACGCACACAATGCCCGCCTAGCAGACGACCCGATGACAGGAACACTCGGAGAGCTCGGATTTGGCACCCAAGTATTGCCCGTATCAGGCGCAGACATCCAAGACGAAAAAGTCCTCGGTACCTGCCACCTCGCCACCGGGCGCGATGACCATCTCGGCGGCGACATCTTGCCCAGCATGTTTAAAAAACATGAAAACTCGACCCACGACGACATCCTCTTCGCTCCGCACAAAACGCCGAATTTTAATATCAGCCAAGTCCGTATGAAACGCGGAGCACAAAGTGAAATCCTGATCGAAAACTTCCGCCCTGCTCGCTATCTCATCGACGCACTCTCTTCGGGTCGCTGACTGAAATCTTCTTCATTGAAGCCTAATCGTGCGAGGGCTAGAAAGCGGCGAGACTTTCCTCTACTCGCCAAATCACCTACTTCCATGAAGATCCACCTTTCTTTGTTCCTCTTATTTTCCGGCATCAGTGCTTTCGCGAAAAGCACAGAAACCGGAAGATCACTCTTCAACGGTAAAGATCTAACCGGTTGGACTGGCACTGGCTACGCCGTCCAAGAGGGAGCCATTGTTTGCACGCCTGAAGGCAAGAATCTCGTCACCGAACAAACCTTCGCCAACTACATCCTCGAGTTTGATTTCAAACTCCCTCCAGGCGGCAACAACGGACTTGGAATCCATTACCCAGGAAGCGGAGATGGAGCCTACACTGGGATGGAAATTCAGGTTCTCGACAACACCGCAGAGCAATACAAAGACCTCAAAGAGTATCAATTCCACGGCTCGCTCTACACGCTCGCACCCGCCAAAAAATCCGGTCTCAAGCCCGTCGGCGAATGGAATCACCAAAAAGTTAGCGTTTCTAACGCGGGAGTCGTCGTCGAACTCAACGGCCAAATCATCCTCCGCGCCAATCTCGATGACCTCAGCAAGCGTCACCCCGATCATCAGGGCGTGAAGAGACGTTCCGGCCATATCGCTCTGTTGGGACATGGTGATGCCGTTGCGTTTCGCAACATCCAGATCACAGAAACCAAGCCTCTTGCTAACACCGAAGGAGTGATGGCCGCTGGCTTCACTCGTCTTTTCAACGGAAAAAATCTCGACGGCTGGAAACATGGAAACAGCCCAGAATGGACGGTTTCAGATGGCATTTTAAAACACAGTGGAAAACGCGGCGAACCGGCCGATCTCTGGACTGAGAAGGAATTTGGCGATTACACACTCGTCTTCGATTGGCGCTGGAGCGGTAGAGCACCGGTCAAAAAACAACCTGTCATCCTAGCAGATGGCACCAAACAAATCGGGCCTGATGGTCAGCCGAGCATGGTAGAAATCGAAGACCTCGACAGTGGCATCTATCTGCGCGGAAGTAACCGCAGCCAAGTGAATCTCTGGAACTGGCCCATCGGCTCCGGCGAGGTTTATGGCTACCGCAATGATCCCGCAACGTCTGCGGATGTCAGAGCTGGAGTAACTCCGAAATCCAAAGCAGATCGTCCTCTAGGCGAATGGAACCGCATGATGATTACGATCAAAGGCGACCGCCTGACTGTCACGCTCAACGACAAACTCGTCATCAACAACGCACAACTTCCCGATGTTCCAGCCCGTGGCGGAATCGCCATTCAGCATCACGGCAGCGCGATTGATTTCGCGAACATCTGGATCAAAGAGCTTTAAAACAGGCTTCCGTTAAATTTTGCGAAGCGAGCCAGTCGAGTCGCCAAAACGTTTTTCAGTCGCTCCAAATTCCTCTAGCATTCTGAGGTAAAGATTTGAAAGCGGAACGTCCTCGCCGAGATCCACATGTCGTCCGGGAGTGAAAGCGCCACCCGCATTTCCCGCAACGACGATGGGCAAATCATCGTGATTGTGGCGATCTCCGTCAGAGATGCAGCCGCCGTAAACGATCATCGAGTTGTGCAGCAGTGACTTGCCATCGACATCGGGCGTGGACTTGAGTTTTTCGAGGAAATAAGCGAGCTGCTCCATGTAGAAGTAGTCGATTTTTGCCAGTTTCTCCAAGTTGCTAGGATTTCCCTGATGGTGTGAAATGTTGTGATGGCCGTCGTTGACACCGATTTCACCAAAGCTCCGTCCACCCGCCTCGCGCCCCATAAGGAAGGTAGAAATACGCGTCGAGTCTGTTTTGAAAGCGAGCACCATCATATCCATCATCAAGCGGAGATGTTCTTTGTAGGATTCCGGCGTTCCATCGGGTGCCGCAACGCCGGGATCTTTTGGCAGGCCGATTGACTCAGCTTTCTCGATCTGACGCTCGATCTCTCGAATGCCAGTTAGATACTCGTCGAGCTTGTGGCGATCACTCCGCCCGAGGTGTTTTTGAAGCGCCTTTGCGTCCTGTTGGACAAAATCGAGGACTGATTTTTTCGAAGCATAACGCTGGCCTAGGCTAGTCGCACGCTCCTTCGAATTGCCTGCACCGAACAGCCGCTCGAAGACCAAACGAGGATTTGCCTCGGGTGACATCGGTTGATTTTCCGAACGCCAAGAGAGGTTAAATAAGTATGCACAC
>JANOQR010000304.1:0-9426 GCA_031414935.1 Luteolibacter sp. | reverse complement strand
CCGCAGCACCGCGTCTTTCTCGAATGCTCGTGGGAAGCTCTCGAAGACGCAGGCTACGATCCCGCCCAATACCCCGGCATGATCGGCGTCTATGCGGGCCTCAGCCTCAACACCTACCTCCTGCACAACCTCGGAAAAGGCAAAGAACTCGCGAAAAACTATCAGGTTTCGGAGTATCAAACGATGCTCGGAAACGACAAAGATTTCCTGCCCGTCCGCGTCTCCTACAAGCTGAACCTGCGCGGCCCGAGCATGACGATTCAGTCTGCTTGCTCCACCTCGCTCGTCGCGATTTGCCAAGCCGCCACCGCGCTTCTCACCTACCAATGCGACATGGCACTGACCGGCGGTGTATCCATCAGCTTCCCTCAAAAGCGCGATTACCTGTTCCAAGAAGAAGGCATGGTCTCGCCCGATGGCACCTGCCGCGCCTTCGACTCCGAAGCCGCCGGAACCGTCTTCGGACACGGCTGCGGCGTCATTCTCCTCAAGCGACTCAGCGAAGCCATCGCTGACCGCGACCCGATTCTCGGCGTCATCAAAGGCTGGGCAGTCAACAACGACGGCTCTGACAAAATCGGCTTCGCCGCTCCCGGCCTCAATGCCCAAGCTGAAGTCATCGCCCTTGCCCAAGCATCTGCTGGAGTTAGTCCATCAGAAATTTCCTACATCGAGGCTCACGGCACCGGCACGCCACTCGGCGATCCCATCGAGATCGCCGCCCTCACCAAAGCCTTTCGCGAAGGTGGAGCTGAGGAAAATTCCTTCTGCTCCATCGGCACCGGCAAGACCCACATCGGCCACCTCGACTGCGCTGCGGGCGTCACCGGAGTCATCAAAACTCTCCAACAACTCCGCCACGGAAAAATCCCCGCACTTCTCCATTTCAAGTCTCCCAACCCACGAATCGACTTCGCAAATAGCCCGTTTTCGCCCGTCAGCGAAGACCGCGCATGGCCCGTTGGCGAAAAGCCACGCCTCGCGGGCGTCAGCGCATTCGGCGTCGGCGGCACCAATGCCCACGTCGTTCTCGAAGAAGCTCCCCAGCCACTTCCCACCACTCCCGGCCACTCCCAGCACCTCCTAACTCTCTCAGCGAAATCCGCCACCGCCCTCGAAGCCATGGCCCATCGTCTCGCGGATCATCTTGAGAACGAAACACCCGATCTCGCAGACGTATCCCACACCCTCGCCCTCGGTCGTCGCGATTTTCAGCTCCGCACCACCATCGTCGCCGCTGACATTCCCACCGCGATCGCCAAACTCCGCGAGCCACTCAAGCTCGCCACCGCCCCAGCCACCGCCCTCCGCGTTGCATTCATTTTCCCCGGCCAAGGAGCTCAATACCTCAACATGGGTCGTGAAATTTACGACTCCCAGCCCGTCTTTCGCGCCGCAGTCGATGAATGCGCCACCCTTCTCCGCCCGCTCATCCATCACGACATCCGCGCCACGCTTTATCCATCTGCCCACGAAATCGCCGCCGCCGAGCACGACATCCATCGCACCGCATTCACCCAGCCGTGCATCTTCACCATCGAGTATGCCCTCGCGAAACTCTGGATTTCATGGGGAATCCAGCCGTCACTCCTCATCGGTCACAGCATCGGGGAATACGTGGCCGCCGTCATCGCTGGCACGTTCACGTTAGAAAACGCGCTGCACCTCCTCTCGATCCGCGCCCGCCTGATGCAAGAACTTCCCGGCGGCGGAATGCTCGCCATCCGTTCCGGCGCAGACACGCTCACCCTTCCCGCAGGCATCGACCTCGCCGCCATCAACAGCCCGAACCTCTGCACCGTCTCTGGCTCACACGACGCCATCTACGCCTATCAGAAATCTCTCGAAGCGCAAAACATCGGCTGCCGCGTCCTAAAAACGTCCCACGCATTCCACTCCGCCATGATGGAGCCCATCGCCGAAATCTTCACGGGCGACGCCACGATGATTCCTGCGAATCCTCCAGAAATCCCGTGGATTTCCACCTGCACCGGCACCGCCATCGACGCCACCACTCTCGCAGATCCCGCCTATTGGGCACGCCAACTCCGCCAGCCCGTCAATTTCCACGGCGCACTCACCACCGCCTTCGCGGAAAAGGATCTCATCATGCTCGAAGTCGGCCCCGGCAGAGCAATCGCACCCTTCGCGCTGCAACACGCGGATCGCGGCACGACGCCCGTCATTTCCACGCTTCCAACATCGGAATCGGATCTAATCGACCTTCATTCCGCACTTGGCGAGCTTTGGAAAAACGGAGCATCACTCGATTGGAAAGCGATTTTTGAAAATCAAGACCGCGCCCGCCTTCGCCTGCCCACTTACCCATTCGAGCGTCAAAGCTACTGGATCGACAACTCCGCAGAGTCCGTCGCGTCAGTCATCGCGCCTCGCACCGAAACCATTGCCGTCGTCGCACCATCCCCTTCCCTCATGATTACCGATCGCCTTCCCGACATTCTCTCGAAGCTCCGCGCCCTCGTCCTCGACCTATCAGGAATCGCCGTCACCGACGACACCGCCAGCTTCACCGAACTCGGCTTCGACTCGCTCTTCCTCACCCAGGCCAGCCAAGCCATCCAGTCGCGTTTCGGCATTAAAATCACGTTCCGCCAAATGCTCGGCGACCTCTCTAACGTCGCCGCACTCGCCAAGCATCTCGATCAGGAAATGCCTGCCACCGCGCAAGTCGCCACGCCAGTAGTCGTATCGCCAACACCCGCCGCTGCGGGCAGTTCGCTAGAGCAGCTCATGGCCAGCAACCTCCAGTTGATGCAAGCCATGCTCGCAGGCCAACAGCCCGCGCCAGCCACCACAGCATCCAGCGGCCTAGCTCCCGTCACATGGCCCGCCAACTTCTCACGCAACGCGAACACCAACACTCGCTTCGGCCCCTACAAGCCCATCGACAAAGGTGAAAAAGGCGGACTCACCGAGATTCAGCAAAATTCTCTCAACCAACTCATCGCCCGCTACACCGCGAAAACCCCTTCATCCAAGGCCTACACCGCCGAACATCGCGCCCACTACGCAGACCCACGCGCTGTCTCCGGCTTCAAGTCGCTGTGGAAAGAAATGGTCTATCCCATCGTTTCCCAACGCACCAAAAACGCCACGCTATGGGACATCGATAGCAACGAATACGTCGATATCACCATGGGCTTCGGCACTTACTTCTTCGGCCACTCGCCGGATTGGTTAGTCGAGGCACTCCAAAATCAACTCCACACCGGCATGGAAATCGGGCCTCAGTCGCCCATCGCTGGTAAGCTCGCCAAAGCGATCTGCGACCTAACCGGCATGGAACGCGCCACCTTCTGCAACACCGGATCAGAAGCCGTCATGGCCGCCATGCGCCTCGCCCGCACGATCACTGGTCGCAACCGTATCGCCTATTTCACTGGCGACTACCACGGCATGTTTGAGGAAGTCCTCGTCCGCGGCGCATGGGTCGATGGCGTTTACAAAGCCCAACCCATCGCGCCCGGCATCCCACAATCACTCGTAGAAAACATGCTGGTTCTCGACTACGCGGACCCCGCTTCCTTAGAAATTCTCAAAGCTCACGCTCACGAACTCGCCGCAGTTATGATCGAGCCAGTGCAAAGCCGCGCTCCCGGTCTGCAACCGCGCGAGTTCATGCACGAAGTCCGCTCGATCACCGAAAAATCCGGCACCGCACTCATTTTCGACGAAGTCGTCACTGGCTTCCGTTGCGCTCCCGGCGGTGCCCAAGCCTACTTCGGCGTGGAGGCAGACATGGCCACCTACGGCAAAGTCATCGGCGGCGGAATGCCCATTGGCGTCCTAGCAGGAAAGAGGGAATACATGGACGCGCTCGACGGCGGTGCATGGAGTTACGGCGACGACAGCTTCCCAGAAGTCGGCGTCACCTTCTTCGCCGGCACCTTTGTGAGGCACCCGCTCGCCCTCGCCGCCGCATGGCGCGTGGTGGAGCATTTGCAAGGCGAAGGCCCGCGCTTGCAGATCGACATGGAAGAGCGCGTCAGCCGTCTTTGCCGCACGCTGAACGATCATTTTGAAAACATCGGTGTCCCGATCCGTCTGCCACATTTCAGTGCCTATGCCGTCATCGAGCACGCGCCCGACCTCAAATACGTGAGCCTCCTCTGGTATTTTCTGCGGGAAAAAGGCGTCCACATCTGGGAAGGTCGCCCACTCTATTTCACCACCGCTCACACCGACGAAGACCTCGACAAAGTCGTCAAAGCCTTCACCGACTCCGTGAGCGAAATGCAAGCCGCTGGCTTCTTACCCGCGTCATCCGACACGAGCATCACCGCTCCAGTTAGTTTTCCGCGTTTCGACAGCGCACCGACCACCGAGGCACAACGCGAAATTTTCCACGCCGTCCAAATGGGCGACGAGGCAAACTGCTCGTTCAACGAATCCAACATCATCCACCTCACCGGAACGCTCGACGCACCCGCGCTCCGCTCCGCGTTGAACGATCTCATCGTCCGCCATCCCGCGCTTCGCAGCACGTTCTCAGAAGACGGCAACACGCAGTATTTCCATCCATCCGCTTCCACCGTGGAGCTGATGGAACACGACTTCTCCAGCATCTCGCTCAACTCACCGTCTGCGCTGCTCCCGCTTTCCCTCATCAAATCCTCGGAAAGCTCCGTCCCATTCAACCTAACAACCGGGCCACTCGTCAGACTCCATCTCGTCCGCCTCTCCGCAGAACGCCATGAGTTAATCGTCACCGCGCATCACATCATTTGCGACGGCTGGTCCTTCGGCATGATCCTCGCCGAGTTCGCCGCCGCCTACAATGCCCGCAAAGCCGGACACTTGCCCAAGCTGCCGCCCGCGATGTCCTACGCCGAATACGCACGGTTAGAAGAAGCCAACAAAGCCAGCGAGGAATCCCGCAACTGCGAAAATTTCTGGGTCGCTCAGTTCGCAGACGGCGCACCTGTGTTAGAGCTTCCCACTGACCGCCCGCGCCCACAGCTCAAATCCTACGCCGGTGCCATGGAAGCGATCACTGTCGATCCCGCGCGCTACGAGCGATTGAAAAAGGCTTCGCCAAAACTCGGTGGAACCTTGTTTGCCACCTTGCTCTCATCGTTCGCCACTTTACTGCATCGCCTAACGGGCCAAGACGATCTCGTCATCGGCGTTCCTGCTGCTGGCCAAACCCGCGTCGGACGTGACGAACTCATCGGCCATTGCCTCAATTTCCTACCGCTCCGTCTCAAGGCCGATGGCAACATCGCCTTCCGCGAATTCGCCGCTGGAGTGAAAGAGCAAGTCCTCGAAGCCTACGATCACCAGAATTACACTTTCGGCTCTCTGCTTCAAAAACTCACGCTGCCACGCGATCCCAGCCGCCTGCCCTTGGTGTCCGTCATGTTCAACATCGACAAATCCGGCATCGATCAAATCCACATCGACGGCCTCAAGATGGACGCCGAAACGAACCCCAAACAGTTCGTCAATTTCGACCTCTTCTTCAACCTCGTCCAGACCGACCAACGACTCATCGTCGAGTGCGAATACAACACCGACCTTCACGACAAGACGACCATCCGCCGTTGGTTAAACTCCTTCGAGCAACTCATCGAAAGCATCATCACCGATGGAGAAACCACACTCGACGCCCTGCCATTGCTAGGCTCCGAGGAAAAATCTCTCATCCTCGAAAAGTGGAACGCCACCACACACGACTACCCGCGCGAAGCCACTCTCCACAGTCTCGTTTCCGCCACCGCCGCAGGTTACGCCAGCAAGATCGCCGTCCGCGCCGGCAACGAAGCTCTCACCTACAGCGAGCTGGAATCTAACTCCACCGCCCTCGCCACCCGACTGCAAGCCGCAGGAGTCAATCGCGGCGATCTCGTCGGCATCCATCTGGAACGCTCCTGCGCCACCGTCACCGGACTGCTAGCCATCTTGAAATGCGGTGCTGCCTACGTCCCGATGGACCCTGCATTTCCGGCAGAACGCCTCGGCTACATGGTCGAAGACGCACACATGAGCGTCATCCTCTCGCAAACTTCGATTCATCGCGAGCTCCCGACATCGAACGCCAAAATCGTCTTGATCGACGAAGCGTCCACCGCGCTAAAAACCTTCACCGCTGTCTCATCGCACCCCGAAGACACCGCCTACGTCATCTTCACCTCCGGCTCCACCGGGCGTCCCAAAGGCGTGCGAATCCCACACCGCGCGGTCGTTAATTTCCTCGAATCCATGCGCCGCGAACCCGGCCTAACTGCCAGCGACGTTCTCCTGTCCGTCACCACGCTCTCCTTCGACATCTCCGGCCTAGAAATTTTCCTACCACTCACCACCGGCGCGGAAACCGTGATCGCCACCCGCGACACCACGCTCGATGGCGCACTCCTCGCCTCCGCCATCTCTCGCCACGGCATCACCGTCCTTCAAGCTACACCTGCCACCTGGCGTCTCCTGCTAGAATCTAATTGGAGCGGAAAATCCGATCTAAAAATCCTCGTCGGCGGTGAAGCCGTCCCTCGCGATCTCGTCAACCGTCTCGCTCCACTCTGCAAAGAAATTTGGAACGTCTATGGCCCCACCGAGACGACTATCTGGTCCACTGTCTCTCATCTATCCGCAGGCGAAGGCCCAGTCCTCATCGGCTACCCGATCAATAACACCCAAGTCTATGTGGTGAACTCCGCGCTCCAGCCGCAGCCACTCGGCATCGCGGGCGAACTCCTCATCGGCGGCGATGGACTCGCCACTGGCTACCACGAACTCGCCGAACTAACCGCCGACCGTTTCATCGCCTCACCTTTCCGCGACGGCGCGAAACTCTATCGCACCGGCGACCTCGCCCGTTGGACTCCAGACGGCTCGCTCGAATGCCTTGGCCGCATGGATCACCAAGTGAAAGTCCGCGGTTTCCGCATCGAGTTAGGCGAAATTGAAACGCTGCTGGAGAAACACCCTGCCGTCGATCAAGCAGTCGCCAGCGTCCAAGACGGTCGCCTTGTCGCCCATCTCCGCAGCTCAAACCAACCCACCGGCGATGGCACCGTTATCTGGAAAGACCAATGGGATCTCCTCTATCAGTCAGCCATCGACCAAACCGGCAACGACAAACTTGACCGCCTCGACTCCGTCATCGCTGGCTGGGCCGGCGCGGACAACATCGAAGATCAAGTCTCCGAGTGGATCGATACCACCGTCGCCCGGATTCAAAAATACGATCCACGCCGCATCTTTGAAATCGGCTGCGGCACCGGACAAATCCTCGCCCGCCTCGCTTCCACCGCCGAGTGCTACTGGGCCGCAGACATTTCCAAAGTCGCCATCGAAGCACTGGAAAAAAATCACCCACTGCCTCAGGTGAAACTTTTCCACCGTCCAGCCGATGATTTCAGCGACATCCCAGAAGCGAATTTCGACACCGTCATTATCAACTCTGTCGCTCAGTATTTCCCTGACGCCAGCTACCTCAGCCGAGTGATCGAGGGCGCGACTCGCATTCTATCACCCGGTGGCCGCATCTACCTCGGCGACCTCCAAGGCAACGCTCTGCTCCCGATTTTCCACGCAGAAGCCCTCCGCGAACGCGCTCCCGCCGGAACCACTGTCGCCCAACTTCGCGAAAGCATCACCAGCCGTGTCGCCCGCGAAACGGAACTCTCCGTCGATCCCGCATGGTTCAACTTTGTCCCAAGTCAAATCCCAGAACTCTCCCACATCGAGACTCTGCTCCGCCGTGGCAAGATCTCTAACGAGACGACGCGCTACCACTACGATGTGATCCTCCACAAGCAGCCGAAACCTGGAGTTTTCCCGCTACCCGAGCCGATGGAATGGCGGAATCTCAACCTTGAACAACTCGAAGCCATCCTTCACGGCGGCGAATCCACCGTCCACATCACTGGAATCCACGACGCACGCCTGGCTCCAGCGATTGCCTTTCAACGCGCACTCCAAGTCTCATCTACCGATGCGATGTTGCCCGAGATTTCATCCGCTCCGATCAACTCCACGACTGCGGAAACCTTATTCCAACTCGCCGAGCAAGCAGGCTTCAAAGCACACATTCGCTGGAACGAAAATGGCACGAACGGCCTGATGGACGCGGTCTTCGTTTTCGCAAACCAAGACGCTTTGCCAGATTGGAAATCACGCGCATCCCAGCAACCGCAGGCTTCATTCGCCAATGTCCCGCACGCCGCGCCGCCATCCAGCAACAACCTATCACCTGCGCTTCGCATCTATCTCGCCGCGCATTTACCGGACTACATGATTCCTTCCGCCTTCGTCGTCATCGAGAATTTCCCTCTCACTCCGAACGGCAAGGTGGATCGCAAAGCAATGCCATCGCCCACTGAATCATCGCTTCCGACTACGCCACGCGTCATCGCAAAAGCGAACAACGACACCGAAGCCAAGTTGCTAGAAATCTGGAAACAAGTCCTCGGCAAAGACGACATCGGGATCCAAGACGACATCTTCGAACTCGGCGGCGACTCGATCCTCATTTTCCAAATCACCACCCGCGCCACTCGTGCTGGCCTAACCGTGACACCCGCCCAAGTGTTCCGTTTCCGCACGGTTGCTGCCATCGCCGCCGCTTCCACCGCAGCGCCAGAAAAGCCAAAGGAAATTTCCATCCAACCCGTCAACCGCGATGCTTACCGACGCAAACTCTAAGCCGATGAGTGACTCCCACGCACCGCCCGACCCACCAGACTCGCAGTTGGCCGGGACTGCTGATGCGAACTCACACGCATTTCCCGCTTCACCCGCGCAAGAGTCGTTTTTCTATCTGGAAAAACTTCAGCCCGCACATCCCGCATTCAACGTCCCGGTCCGCTTTGCACTCAAAGGAGTTCTCGACCGCGGACTGCTCAAAGCCGCCTTCGAAGCACTCGTCGCCCGTCACGAAAGCCTG
The DNA here is from genome assembly GCA_031414935.1 of Luteolibacter sp. Classification (GTDB taxonomy): domain Bacteria; phylum Verrucomicrobiota; class Verrucomicrobiia; order Verrucomicrobiales; family Akkermansiaceae; genus Luteolibacter. The sequence continues at coordinate 521 of JANOQR010000304.1, read as the reverse complement.
CGAACGCACTTTGTCGAAGATGACGGGAACCTACTGCAAGTCATCACGACGGCAGGGAAATTTTCGTTGCCATGCGATGACATTTCTCACCTAAGCGGCACCGAACTTGAGACAGAAATCGACCGCCTCGGAACCGAAGAAGCGCACAGACGTTTCGATCTATCAAGCGGCCCGCTCTTCCGCGCCAGCCTCATCAAGGCCGCATCGGAGCATTACATCCTTCAAATCACCTTCCACCACTCCGTCGCCGATGGCTGGTCGATTGGGATCATGACCGATGAATTCTCTGAGTTCTACAATGCGCTCTTAGAAGAACGCGACGCTCACCTCGATCCGCTGACGCTCCAATACGTCGATTTCACCATCTGGCATCAAGAGTTTCTCGAAGCTCCCGAACTCACCGCGCATCTCGAATACTGGAAAGGAAAACTCGCAGGCTATCAGGAGCTAGAACTCCCCACCGACCGACCGCGCCCTGCGGTGAAATCCTGGAACGGCGATGTCGTTTCGCGAATCCTCCG
>JANOQR010000303.1:0-13399 GCA_031414935.1 Luteolibacter sp. | reverse complement strand
TTGTAGCGATCGACTTCAGAGGCGTCGATGATGTCGAACTCCATGTTGCGGAGACGCTCCATGATGGCCTCGACATCGTCGGGATCGACCAAGCGCCGGATCGACACCCCAGAGATTCAGGAAAAAATCCGCGAACTCATCAAACTCGCCAAGGAACAGGACTACCTGACCTATGACGACATCAACGAAATTCTCCCGAACGACTTGGTCGATCCCGACGATGTCGAGGCCATCATGGAGCGTCTCCGCAACATGGAGTTCGACATCATCGACGCCTCTGAAGTCGATCGCTACAAAGACAAAAAGCGCGACGAAGGCGACGGCGAAGAAGAAGACGTCAAAGCTGACCAGAAGCTCGACATCCTCGACGACCCCGTCCGCATGTATCTCAAGCAAATGGGCCAAGTCCCGCTGCTCACTCGCGAGCAGGAAGTGGAAATTTCCAAACGCATCGAGGACGCAGAAATCGAAGTCGCGAAGCACCTCCACCTCTTCGGTTTCGTCACCGATTCCTACCTCGAACTCGCCGAGAAACTCAACAAAGGCAAAGAGCGCTTCGACCGCGTGATCCTCGACAAGAAGATCGAATCCCGCGAGCGCTACATGAAAGGCCTCCCAAAGCTCTGCGATCAACTCAAGCAGCTCCATCAGGAAAATGACGACCTTTTCCGCCAGCTCTCCACCAAGAATCCGCGCAGCAAGAAAAAGCTAGAAGAAGATTTCAACAAAAACATCCAGACGCTCAACCGCGTTTTCACCCGCTTTTACTACAAGCAAAAAGTCGTCGAAGACTTCTGCGAGCAAGTGGAAGAATACATGCAGAAGTTCTGGAAATACGGCCGCAAGCTCCAAGCCGATCCCGAGGACAAGGAATTCGTCACCAAAGTGCGCGAAATCCAACAGCGCTCATGGCACACCCCAGAGAGCTTCGAGGCAGCCAACAAACTTCTCCGCCATTGGCTCAAGGAAGCCCTCAAAGCGAAGACAGAAATGGTCGAGGCTAACCTGCGTCTCGTCATTTCCATCGCCAAGAAATACACCAACCGCGGCCTCTCGTTCCTCGACCTCATCCAAGAAGGCAACATGGGCCTGATGAAAGCCGTGGAAAAATTCGAGTATCGCCGTGGATACAAGTTTTCCACCTACGCCACTTGGTGGATTCGCCAAGCGATCACCCGCTCCATCGCCGACCAAGCCCGCACCATCCGCATCCCGGTCCACATGATCGAGACGATCAACAAGCTGATGCGCGTTCAGAAGCAGCTCGTCCAAGAATATGGCCGCGAACCTTCGCCAGAGGAAATCGCCGAGGAAATCCACTTGCCCGTCGAGCGCGTGCGTGCCGTCTTAAAAATGGCCCAACAGCCGATTAGTTTGCAAGCACCTGTCGGCGATTCAGACGACACGTCTTTCGGCGATTTCATCGAAGACAAAGCCGCCGACAACCCGATGGAAGAAGCCGGCTTCTCGATGCTGAAGGACAAAATCAAAGACGTCCTCGACACCCTCACCGAGCGCGAGCGCGAAGTCCTCGAACAACGCTTCGGCCTCAAAGACGGCTACAGCCGCACGCTCGAAGAAGTGGGCCGCCAGTTCCAAGTCACCCGCGAGCGTATCCGCCAGATCGAAGCCAAGGCCCTCCGTAAAATGCGCCACCCAACCCGGATCCGCAAACTCGAAGGCTTCATCGAGCTGCCGGGAGCCTGATAGGGGGTGCCGACATTCCTGTCCGCATTTTTTCTTTCGATCCGCACTTCTTGCCATCACGCCTTCGTCTTTCAGAAAGTGGAAGCCGTGGAGGAGGAAGGCGAAGTCGGCGGCGGACTTGGGGGCGAGGCCGTGGCTTTTAAATCGCACGTCGTCGGCCAGCGCGTCGGTGGGTTCCCAGCGGTAACTGAAGGGCGGGTTGGCGACGATGGCGTCGAAGCTGGGTTTCTTCGCCGGGTTCGGCTCCCGCATCATGTCCCACTCGTTGAGCAGGGTGTCGCCGTGGAAGATGTCGAACTCCGAGTCCTTCACCCCGTGCAGCAGCATGTTCATGCAACTACCTCTTTGGCGGTATCTGAATCACCTGATCAAACATGCCCAGGCGCAACGCTAATTCACGCGCCTTATCATTATACTCGTTAGCTTTCCACCAGCGTCCCGTTAGTTTGTAGAGCTTGGCTAGTCTCCGCCAACCCCGGACCAGCGAGCCGTCTTCCTTTGTTGACAGTAGTCTGACTCCTTTGCTCAACAGGTCTTCCCCTTTGAAAATACGTCCAGACAAAAAGAGGGCCGACCCAAGATCGACATAAGCCATACCGAGTCTCCCGGCCTCCGTTGCTTGCGACTCATAACCATCGACCACGCGTCGAAAGTCTGACACAGCAGCGAAAGGGCGATGGAGAGCGACCAGAACACTCCCGCGCACAGAATAAATTCCGATCTCCTTTTCCCCCTGATCCAAAATAGTCTCGTGCGAAAAGCGGAGCGCAAGATCCAGTTGTTCCAGTTTTTGCACTTTTGTCAGCATGCGCTTGGACAGGCTGTAGTGGGCCGACGCAAGAGCTCCGAGAGGCTTCTTGGTCACTTCTTCTGGCAAATCGAGGCTACTTTGATTCCTCAAACGTCCCCGAATCAGATCGAGACTTCCGAGTGAGGCGAAGACTCCTCCGAAAATGTGAGCGATGAGTCCGCCCCACGATGCTGCACCATTCCAATTGCGGATTACGTTCTCCCACAAAACAAGATGTTCGGAAGATGCTTGGCCCGCCTTGTAGTCGATACTCATCAACTCACGCGCTGCAATCCAAAGCCTACCCATTTTCCGGTCCATTTGAGGAAGCGATTCTTGCTCGGAAAGCATGTCGTGGACGATCTGTTCGCTCGGTTCTCTAAATGGTTCCTCAACAAAGCCATCAAGAAACAGCAAGGGGGCTGACCTTTCGCCTTTTGATCGTGAAACGTAAAGAGCACTGGAAAGCTGCGAACAGGCGCTTACGTCCGTCTGTCGAACTGGCATTGCAATTAGCCGGCGAATCTCGGCCAGTATCTCATCCGCACTCAAGACTCGCTGATCCCGCCAATCTGGAAGAGCGAAGTCCAAAAGATTCAGCAAACTCTGTAGCCGTTTTCCTGGCTGGAAACCCCGCATGACAAACAGCCTTACCGGCAGCCCATGCATCGCAGCTTGAAAAAGTTCAATTTCAAAATGGCTCACGGCAGATGCAGCCCCGTTCACTTCTACCGGGCAGCCGTGCTCCATCGTTCCCAAGCGGGAACCCGCTAGCACACAGACGAATTGTTCACTCTGCGCGACACGGGACATCAAAAGATCTATCACACCCAACATGTCGTGGCCCTCTCGCAAAGCCGCGAGTTCATTCCTATCAGCGTCGCTGCATTCAGCCACCCAAACAGGCTTTGCCAACTCCATTCCTAGAGCGTGCACATTCCTTCGCAAAGTGGTAAGCGGATCTGAGGTCTCCGCGTCAAAGCGTTCGGCTGAGAAGCTCGACAGAAACAACGCAAAAGGCTTTGGAGACTGGTTCATTTTGTTGCTTGTTGCGCTGTTGCGAGACCTGCGGGTAACAGCCCACTTTGGCCACGCATTCCATTCAACTCCTCACAGCTTGCTGATGCCTTTTAACACCAAATGGATCACTTCATCGGCGAACGGAGTTCCAAAGAGCCTCGAATTCTCTTCCTTACTCAAGCCATTTCGGAGATCAGCATTCATCACTAAATCCAGCGCCCGTCGATAGAGAACCTCATAGTCAACCGCTCTTGAAGACGCAAACTTCGTCATATCCTTAAGTCCAGGATTGTTTTCTGATTGCCACTCAAAACTCAGTTCATCGGGCACTACTTTCTCTGCAATCATGCGGCATACGCTCCGAGTCACGCCACCAAAACCTCCAATCAAGAAGACCGGCTTAGCCATCTCGACAGCAAGGGCTATCTCTTCCATCACCCCAGGCATCCAGCCCTTGTAACCCGTCAGTCTTCCGCCGGCGGAAATGCGGAAGTCACAGACTCCGATCATTTCTTTTCTCATTTCGGTGAGGGACCTGCACCAGACGAATGAACTCGTCTCGTCTGAAGGTTTCAAGAACTCGGTGGTAGAAGCCACTAGGGCACGCACATCCTCTGGAATATTGTGCTCTACCATTGTTGCTACCTTAAGGTGTTCAGCCTTCCAGGTCCGAAGTTCGTTCGTGTCAGCTAGATGGATCGGCCACGCAATGTGATTGGTGAGGTGCACCTTGACAGTCTTTAATCTGCTCTGCAATGCATGCCCTTCTTGAAACAGGAACTCCGTAAACCCTCCAGGCCTCAAGTCCCCTCCATAAATCAATTCCGCTCCGTAGCCTAACGCGTAACGAGCGACGTCCTGAACCAATAGTCTGAGATGCTGAGCGGTTTGCCCTATTTCAAGCAATTCAGGGGCAGGCGGTTCTGAAATGGAAACCCCAATTTTCTTCCCAGATAGATCAAGGTTTACGCTTGTGAGTGGTGTGTAGGGTTTCAATCTGAACCTCTCAAAATGCTTCGCCTCCTCAGCATAAATCGGCGGGTCAGAGTAAATGAAATCTAGGCAACCATCTTCCTCCTTGCCAATCTTTTCAGCAAGACGAGCCAAGACGCAGGCTTCTGGAGGTCTCGCCGATAGGAATGCATCGGCTGGAAACCATCCAGCCGCGCGATACTCAGCGAGGGACTGCTTACAATAATAAAATCGAATCGACTCCAACAGTGCTGCCTGAAGAATGGCGAGAAGGTGCGCCTCTTTGATCGCATGTTCTGCTTCCACCGGAATCCTGATAGCAGGCAAGTTCGCCCCCAAAGGAAATCGACGATCTTCAAATTTCCCGATCAGATCGACAGCGATTATTGGACGCTCAGAGTCTTTCGCAGCGAGAATTTCCCGCTGGCACCAATAGCGGGAGGAATATGAATCTGAATGAATCGCAACTAGAGTCGAGTCAGCGATGTGGGCTAGAATCTCAGCTTCGAATCCGTAGCCAGGCGCAATATCCGTGGCATCGAAAAAATCCCGCATCGGTCCATTATCTATCAACAGCTTCAAAGCCTTAGCCGCTGCTACACCTTGTGCTCCGTCCTTCGCATGGCTCAAAAACAATTTCAAAGCACTGTCTTTGCCTCGGTCAAGTGTCGTGCGGGACTCATTGAGACCGTAGCGGTATATTTCGTGGAAAATGGCTATGCAGATGCGCTCAGTGAATGTCTCTTTCGTAAACTCATACGTCCGGATGAAGTTCACATGCTCGATGCCGCCGCAAAAGTTGAAGGCCGTCTTATCAAGTGCGATCGGAACCATATCGGCTCCTTTGGTCGCGGTGAGTGCTTGAAAGTATTGAACCCACAGATCATCGCTCATGCCGTTCTTTCCAATAAAGGTGAAGATGATGGACCGCCTTGAATTCACGTCAATTCCGCCGGGAATGTTGCCCTCTGCGCATGTCCGGGTAAAGACTGGGACATTTACTGACCGAGAAAACGGCCTATCAACATCCCGGCGCAGGCACGCAAAGCATTCCTGGAATATCGGTTCAACCAGTTCTCGATCTAGCGGGTGCCAGACGAAGAATATTGAGAGCGGATTCATGTAGCCTTGAGCCGCGATTCCGGTACCGAAAATCATGGTCTGAATGGGGTAATCTAGTTTACTCGCTTGAGCCATTGCCCAAGTTCGGTTCCCGTGTTTGCATGGTGATCAAATACCATCCAAATCGGGTCGTGGTAACTCACATGAGGACCAAAGACGATTCTAGGGTAAAGGCCAAGATATTCCTGCTCTGGCCAGTCTGCGTTCGCCTGGTTGCCGACATCCGGCAAAAGCGCGACATTTGCGAGTTTCTTCTTCTCATCGGCTATACCCAACTCCCACGGTATCCAACGGCTATCTTTGCTCTTTGCTGTAACAAGCACGATGAATTTGGGGCACTGTTCGATGCGCCTTTTGAGCTTTGCGCCCGTCTCTGCGGACGTTTTCTGCGGCAGTTCCTTGTCATCCTTATCAATATAAACCTTGGCACCCTGCTTCATCAGAAATCCGATTGCGTCGGGCAATGCATCTTCTTTGTCAGACGACGAATGAGCTAGGAATACGTCCGCAGATGAAGCCGACGCTCTCTTTTCGAATCGATGGTCTTCAACGATTATCCCCCTGCTAAAATTTTGAATCTTACTTTCTGTGCTACTAAAGTATTTCATAGGCGTTGGTTTGCTCAAAGCTTTGGGTTGAAGTCGGAGCGTCTCATTTCCCGGCTCATGTCGTATTCGCATTTTTCTCTTGCTTGGAAAGTGGCCTCAATCAGGAACGCCAATCGCTCTACATTCAGTTTGTCCCACGGCACGACTGAAATCTTCGCCTTCGGTTCAAGAAGATTGTCGATAATGCGATCCGGCATGTAGGGGTAGCGTTGCTCATATTCAGCACGTGTTTTGACGCCCGTCCATGACTTGCACTCAGGGTGGACAAGCTCTTTCTCCCCGGGATGGGCGGCGGTGAAGGTAGTGCAGTTTATCGATGGCAAGTTGATAACCAAAATGCCGGACTTCTTATTGACGCTCCCGTCGATCATGCTTGAATATATCTCCCAATCGATATGCTTTCGATACTTGGTTTCCGTTCCAACAAGTAAAATCGTAACAGTAGAGTCCGCCAGATACTCATCCCGGATTTTTCGTCTGATTGCTTGGCTTGTAAGGCTGTCGTCAATCTCGCCAACATCGACGGAAGCATCGATTAAGATCCCGTGAGAGTTATTAACATCGAGCAAAGCTTGTTTGTAGGATTGATCGTTCCGATGGTGATAGCTGATGAACACTTTCCTCTTTGGTATTGTGGTCTGATTTTGCGTTTGCATGGCGTTGGAGAGTTGGGATTGTTCTAGTTGGGCAGCTCGACCGTGCAGCCGACGGGGCCGACTTCAATGAAGACGATGCGTTTGTCCTGCTGGGGTTCAAGCTGCTCCTCGTAGGTCTGCTGGTCGTTCTTGTTCCGCTGCTTGTTGCGCTTGCTGTTTTCATCCAGCGCGAGGCCCAGCTTCTGGATGGTGGTGACGATGACCTCGTCCGCGTAGTCCTCGGATAGAAGACGGCGGACGAGAGCGGCGGGGAAACTTCGAATGCTGAATTTCGAATATCGAATGAGGCGGTCATGGCGTTCCGTCGGTTTCAGGATTAGCGCAGTCTTCAGCGATTTGGAGGGTGAGTTCCAGCTCGCGGCGGAGTTCCTCGCGGTCGGGGAGGTAAAGCTGGTATTTCTGGACGAAGAGCTGGCTGTTCATTTCGTAAGTGGCGTATTCGACGAGCAGCTCATCTTTGTTTCGGGTGAGAATGATGCCGATGGGCGGATTGTCACCCTCCGTGTTTTCCTCGGCGGCAAAGTAGCCGAGATACATGTTCATTTGCCCGATGTCGTGATGCTCGACTTCGTTGATTTTCAGATCAATGAGAACAAAACAGCGCAGGATGCGGTGGTAGAAAACGAGGTCCACCCGGTAGTGGGTGTTGTTCAGAGTGATACGGTATTGCCTGCCGACGAAGGTGAAGCCTTTACCAAGTTCGAGAAGGAATGGCTGAAGGTGGTCGCAGAGGCGAGATTCCAGATCGGTTTCGGTGATATAATGCGGCTCCGGGATTTTCAGAAACTCGAAGACGTAGGGATCGCGGAGCAGATCGGAAGGCTGGTCGATGACCTGGCCCTTCGCGGCGAGTTGATGGATGGCCTCCATGTTCTTGCCGGCGGTGAGTCGCAGGAAGAGAGAGGATTTTTTCTGACGTTGCAGCTCACGAACCGCCCATTTTTCCCGGATGGTCTGCTGTTCATAAAAACTACGCTCCAATGGATCATCGATCTTCAAAAGCTCCACGATGTGCGACCAACTCAAAAGGTGCGACAGCGTCGCACCTTTTGGGTGAGCGAGGTAAAACTGGCGAATGCGGACTACATTGCTACGACTGAAACCCTTACCATGGCGCAGAGTGAGATCACGGCTGAGGCTAGTGAGCAGGCCCGTGCCGTAGTCGGCCCGGGTTTTGCCGCCTTGTTCAAACTCGACGATGTCGTGGCCGATCTGCCAGTAAGTTTCGGTGATCTGAACATTGACGGCTTGCGCGGCTCGCGTCTGACCGATGGTGTAAATATGGGAAATTTTTCCCAATAGGTTTTGATAACCGTCGTCCGCGATGGGGTCGCTGCTGCTCATACTTTGTTCTCCACAGAAGTGAGCTAACTGGCAAGACTCGCGTCGGCTTGCTGGCGTGGCGGATGGACCACGCAGGCCAATACGACCCACCGCGCGTTTCCGTGTGGCGTGCATCAACTTGCTGTGTTTTTCTCCGCCCGTTCATGCAAGCCGCTGAAGAATTTACCACCATCGAGTCGATCTTCGTCCGTCACCGCAATGCGCTGCTTTTGCGCGGGCAATTCACGTCGATTTACACGGACTACTACCTGCACCTGATGCAGCACAGCGTCCGTCCACCTGCGGAGCTGGACCAGATGCTCAAGGACGCACTCGCCATGCTCACGCTGCATCTCGTCGCGCGGCCATGGGCGGAAACCACGGCTTGGACGGCGAATCTGCGCGCGCCTCGGATCAATCTTTTCGTCACCGGCGGCTCCTTCGACGAAGGCGTAACGGGCCGCATTTTCACCGAGGATGTCCGCGAGCCGGATCGAAATTTTTTCTACGCCCAGACGACCACGCTCGAGTCCAAGGAGCCACGGATGTCCACGCTGGAAGTCGATGGTAAAGACCCGATCGAGTGGATTTCCCAGTATTACGAACAATCCGAGCAACGCCCAGCCCGCGCGTTCCGGTTAGAGGATGAAAACTTCGTCCTCATCGCCGCCCAGCCGGATTGCGACCTTGAGTGGCTTGCCACACTCGACGAAGAAGCCGTCGCGAAAATTTTAGAAACCGAGGAAACCACCGTCCTCGAAACCCGCCGCTTTCGGTTTCACTGCGGCTGCACCATCGACAAAATCCTCCCCATCCTCGGTGGCTGGCGTGAACGGCTCGACGATCTCTTCGAAACTGCGGATTTCGTCAACGTCCAATGCCCACGCTGCGCCGCGAAATACCGCATCACCCGCGACATGATTGTTTGAGCCGGAGAGGAAAATTCAAACCACGAAGGACACGAAGATTCACGAAATATCGAAAAGCTGGAGAGACGCAGACTCACTTATTCGGTAAGAGATTCGAGTCTCACAAAACCTTAGAATTTCGTGTCTTTTGGTGTCTTTCGTGGTTTTTATTTTATTTTGAATCCAACAAGTCTAACGCACTCGCGTTTCCTGTAGGAACAGACTTGGCGAATGCGTGATCCGCGCTCATCTTCCGCCGCAACCGTTTGGTATGAAGATTCTCAGTTACTCCGATCCCGGCTACACGCCATTTGTCCGCCGCCTCAATCGCCGTGCCTTGCCGGAGCCGGGAGTGCGAGACCTCGTCACATCGATCATCGCGGAGGTGGCCGCGAAGGGCGACGAAGCCCTATTCACGTTCACCAAGCGCTTCGATGGCGCGATACTCACGGCGAAAACGTTATTTGTGAGTGAAGCGGAATTTACGGCTGCGGAAAAAGCCGTGACTGCTGCGACGAAGACTGCCGTGGCGCGGAGTTTGAAAAACATTCACGCCTTCGCCAGCCGCAGCTTGCGTAAAGATTGGTCGGCAAAAAACGCGGAAGGCGCGACGGTAGGCGAGCGATTCACGCCCTTTGACCGAGTCGGCGTTTATGTTCCCGGCGGCAAAGCTCCCCTCGTTTCCACCGCGCTGATGACCGCTGGTTTCGCCCAAGCCGCAGGAGTTCCTGAAATTCTAGCTGCCACTCCTTGCGGAAGCGACGGCACGGTCAATCAGGCTTTGCTCTACGCGCTCAAAACCGCTGGCGTGACTGAGGCGATCAAAGTCGGTGGCGCACAAGCCATCGCGGCGTTGGCTCTCGGCACGCGCACGATCAAACCGGTGGATCGCATTTTTGGCCCCGGAAATAGTTTCGTCGTGGAGGCGAAACGCCAGCTAGTCGGCGCGGTATCCATCGACCTTCTTCCCGGCCCTAGCGAAATTTTAATCCTCTCTGACAAGACCGGAAACGCTGACTACATCGCCGCAGACATCCTCGCTCAGGCCGAACACGGCGGTGATAGCGTGGTGGGATTCGCCACCGATTCAAAGGTATTGTTAGGAAAGGTCACTCAGGCGATAGATCGACAACTCCCAACGCTCTCTCGCGCAAAAATCATCCGCGAGGTGCTCAAACGCGGAACGTTTTTGCTGCATTTGAAGTCTTTTGCCGAGGGCGTCGCCATCTGCAACACCTTCGCGCCGGAGCATCTTTCCCTCATCACTGCCGACGAAGAACGCTGGCTGCCGCTCATCCGCACGTCGGGTGCGATTTACCTCGGCAATGATTCACCCGTGGCTGTCGGAGATTTTCTAGCAGGCCCGAGTCACACCCTGCCGACCGGCGGAGCCGGGCGTTCGTTCTCTGGACTACGCGCCGATCAGTTCCAACGCCGGACAAGCATCGTGAGGTTAGACAAAAGCTCCGTCCGCAAATCGCTCGCCGTCGTCGAGGAGTTTGCCCGCATCGAAGGACTCGACGCGCACGGCAGATCCACCGCCATCCGCTTGGAAAAATGAAGCATTCCAACGTGGCGACTCGGCGCAGTTCTTCCCGGCGAGTCACGACTGGCGCGCTCACCTGTCCAGCCTGCGCGGGTCCGGTCAAGCCCGATGCCAAGCGCTGTCCCACCTGCAACTTCACCGGCGGAGACACGATGGAAATGTTTCCAGAGGCTCCTCCACCGCTGCTCCCCATTCTGGATGTTGCGGGCATTTTCCCGCAGAATTCGATCAGCAAAATCGACAATGCCCGCATCCCGTTAGAGCGTCGCTTTCCTCAGTTTCAGTGGCGGATTTGCGCGGTCCATCTGCCGCCCGAGACTCGCCTCTCCGTGTTTGGATTTTGGCTGCTCAATACCGCGCAATTTCACGAAAGTGAAACTAGCGAAGAGCGGGCTTGGACCGTGCTGCTCGTCATCAATGCCGCCACCGGCCAAGCCGCCATCGTCCCCGGCTACGCAGCCGAACCATTTCTAGCAGATGACGAATGGGAAGCCGTCCTCGCCACCATGTCACCCGCTTGGCAGGCAGGGAAACCCGCAGATGCCGTCGTCCAGTTTTTCAAAAGTAGCCGCAAACAACTGGACCGGGCGCGAAAAAGGTTTGGTGCGAATCGAAACTCAACATGAATTTCATTAAGTCCATATTCCTGTTAGTCATCTTGCTTGCCGCATCGCTCAAAGCAGAGCGCGTGGCGGATTTCGAATACGGCCCGCGTCCTACCTTGCCCGTTTTCGATCCCGGCGAAATCCTCGATCCGGCATGGGCGAAAAAAATCGCAGCACCGTTAGCTGAGAGCCTCCAGAAGGACGGCGTGGACGTATTCGTCGTGGTGCTCAAAGATCTGGGAAGTGCGCCACCCGAGCATGTTGCGCGGCAATTTTCATCCGCATGGTGCGAGTCGCCGCTGCATTGCATCGTGCTTCACGTCCCCGGGGAGACTAGCAGCCCATGGATTTTTCCCGCAGGTCGGCTGGCGGATGCGCTCGATCCCGCGACCGTGGAGAGAGACGTGAGCACTGCGGAGCGTCGTGCGCGTTCAGAGCCAGACGACGCGCATCGAGTCAAAGCCGCCGCAAAAGAAGCCTCAGACTTGATCCGCTACTGGCTGGGCGGTGCGATTCTCCGCAGTGAGAAAATTCAAACTGAAAGCAGCCGCATCCGCCTCGAACAAGAAGAGATCGCACAGAAAAATCGGGTCATTCTCTTTGCTGGGTTAGCCGCTGTCATTCCGCTCATGGTCGGAGTCGCCTTGGTGGTAAACAGGTTCAAGAAACGCGGCCCCACCCATTTCCCTAACTACCCAAGGCAACCTCGGCTCGGCGCACCTCACGCCGGTGGAAACCACGCGGTAGCCAACTTAGATTCACCGACCAAATCATGAAATTTTTCATCACGCTCACTACCGCCATCCTGCTGGTTTCATCGTGTGATTCCATGAAGAAGCCCAAGACTGTTAGCCAAGCATCACCCACGGCTGCTCGCGAGGATGTCCCACTACTCCCCGTGACTGCGGGCGATGTCTGGCAATACCAAGTCCACTTAGAAATCCCCGAGGGCGTATCCTCGCCGGGTGCTGCATCCGTGGATCAAACCTTCGAGCGCGTCCGCACTTACCTTGGGAAAATCACGCCAGCGAATGGGCTTCCTGCGGTGGATTGCTTCGAAGTCCGCGTGCCGGGTTCACCTGACGAGCGCGAGTTTGTGGAAATCCGTGAGGATGTGATTTTGATGCGAGGATCGATGGTGATGCGTCCATCCACCACCCAGCCACTGTGGTACGATCACCCCATCCCACTGGTCACTGCCGGAATGAAGCCTGGAACGGAGTCGCCTGATGTTAGCGCGCCCGGTGGGAGCATGTCTCGTAAAACTCAAGTGGTCGCTCGGGAAATCGTCAAAGTCCCCGCCGGAGAATTTTCCTCGATTCGCCTCCTGATGACTGGCGCGGATGGCGAGTTAGAACTCCGCCGTCTCATCTGGTTCGCGCCCGGCGTCGGCATCGTACAAGAGGAGAAAACGCGCTATCGCAAAGGCAAAGTCATTTACCGCGAGAGCCAGCAGCTAGAAAAAACCAGCATCAAGCCACGCTGATTTCTCAACAAAAAAGGCGTGTCCTTTATTCAGGACACGCCTTTGGATTTTCGGGATTTCCAATCGTGATTCGCAGTCGGGGGACTAACGGCGACGACGGAAGGCGAAAACTGCAGTTCCGATCAATCCTAGCAACGCCGTGCTCGGCTCAGGGATCGCTTGGGTATTCCAGCTAACAGAATACAGACCTGCTCCATTTCCGCCGCCTTGCAAGGTGACGAGAAATGCTTGGGGGGTGAACAGGTCTTTCTGCACCACAAAGCTCTCTCCAGCCGATACGCCGACGAAATCGAAGTCTACATTCAGTGGCTCAAGGCCATTGAACGTGATCTTGATCGCATCGTTCTGATCGAAATTCAGTGACGGACCTCCGAATCCATTGTCGTTTTCATAAGCAGAATTGACCACCAAAGCGGAGCCGATTGCTGCCTCGAATACCAGTTCGCCGTAACCGGGAACAAATACCGACACGGGATTGAGCGAAAGCTCGGAACCGCCGTAACCGACGATATCGAGCGTGAACGCCTCAGAGATGACAGGCATCCCTAAAGCTAGAGCCGCGATGAGCGGAATCTTCATATTCATGGGGGGGGGTGGGTGGGGGGTACATGCAATGAAGTACTCATCACACAGAGGCTTTAATAAAGATTGTGACC
>JANOQR010000302.1:0-5685 GCA_031414935.1 Luteolibacter sp. | reverse complement strand
GAAAGCGGGTTCTTGGAGGCTGGGCCTTCGTATTTTACGGCATCACAGGGAAATACATTCATGGTTTCTTAGGTTTGGAATAGGGTTGGAAAAATGGCGCAACGTGCGCTTTCAATCTGAATCTAGTGAAAAATCCGCTGGCCTCGCTACCGCAAATTCCGGTAGCTTGTTGATGAAATGCGACACACTCATCCCGAGATTTCACGACGCATCGCGGTGGTCCAATCCTCCGTGAACATTCGTCGCCTCGTTCCTGGCCTCGCTCCCTTTGCGGGGATGGGTTACGATTTCTGGGTCATCGATCTCTACCGTCAGCCGGACTCGCTGCTAGCCAGTCTGCGCGAGTGGAAACCGAGCGCGATCATCACCGAGTGGCAGCCCGGCTTGACGGAGGCACTCGTGGCTTTGGGCTGTCCGGTGATTCTCGTGCCGTCGGATGAATCAGTGCCCGGTGCGTTCAATGTGGACATCGACGACGCGGCCATTGGGCGACTGGCGGCGGAGCATTTGGTGGCTCGCGGGTATCGAAATTTCGCGTTCGTGGGTCGATCCGACGCGCATTATGCGATGCAGCGATTAGATGGCTTTCGCGCGGTGGTGGGTGAGGTTTCCGTTTACTGGGAGGAGTTTCGTGACTGGCGGCAATACGACGAATACTGGCGAGATCCTGACGAGGACATGGTCGGCTGGTTGGCTGAACAATCGACGCCGCTAGGGATTTTCACCGCGCATGATCCGACTGGGCGGCATGTGCTGGAAGCGGCGGCTCAGGCTGGTCTTGAGGTGCCGTTCGCCATCGGCGTGGTTTCCGCAAATGACGATGAAACGGTCTGTGAAATGGCGCGTCCGGCGCTTTCGAGCATCCGGCTACCGTGGCGGCTTTTGGCGGCAGAGGCGGTGCGGATGATCGAGGCTATCTGGGCGGGAAAGTCTCCGCATTCTCCGGTTTTGGTGCAGCCGCTGGAGATCGTGGCTCGGGGCTCGAGTTCTTATGAGGCGGTTGGCGATCCGGTGGTGAGGCGGGCGATGCAGTGCTTGGTCGAACAAATATCCACCATCGCCTCCGTGGAAGAGTGGGCGGCGAAATCTGGAGTTTCGCGGCGCGTGCTTGAGCGAAAATTTCAAACCCATCTCGGACGATCTCCCCACGCGATGATCCGTCACGAGCGGATCGAACGAGCGAAACGCTTGCTCACCACGACCGATCTTTCCGTGTCTGTCATCGCCGAGCATTGCGGCTTTCAAAGCAACGAACGGCTCACGGTGAACTTCCGAGAACTCGTCGGCGTGCCACCCGCTATCTACCGGCGAGGCTCGCGAGAAAAATTTCAGGAAAAATTTCAAAGCGATGAAAGATCTGGCACGGCTGGTGCTTAGTTGAGTTTGTCGTAAGACAAGGCGGTTCGACTGAGATGCCTTCGGGGTTAATGGGTTTTCCTCGGAGGATGATCAGTCGGACCGCTCCTTTTTTGCCCGAATGGGAGTGATGGCTTTCTGAGTCTGTCAGTTCTCCTGAAATGGAGTGACGCGGGTCGTGTGATGAGATGGACGGGGGAGTTTGTTTCGCCATTTGAGGCGATGGACTTTTGCGCGAAATGAATTTCGCGGTCCGATTTTTTGGTCCAGAAGTCGCTTTATTTCCCACTCCAGCCGCCGCCTAGGGCTTTGGCGAGGGCGGCGAGGGAGACGCGTTGTTGGGCTTCGATCTGGCTGAGGGCGAGGCGGGTTTGGAGAGTGGTGCGCTCGGCATCGACGACTTCGAGGTAGCTGGTCAGACCTTTATCGAAGCGTTCTTGGGCGAGCTGCTGGGTGTCTCGGGAGCTGGCGGCGGCGCGTTCAAGCGCGGAGCGGGAGGTGGCGAGACCTTTGAGATCGACGAGGGCGTCTTCGACTTCGCGGAGGGCGATGAGGAGAGCCTGGCGGTAGGCGGCGAGGGCTTCGTCGTAGCGGCTGCGGGCGGCTTGGAAGTTGGCTTTGTTCGAGCCACCGTCGAGGATGGGAGCGGCGACGCCTGCGCCGATGGAGAGGATGCGGTTTTCCCAATTCAGGAAACGTTTCACATCGATGGAGTCGAAGCCTACGCCTGCGGTGAGGTTGAAATTCGGGTAAAACGCGGTTTCTGCGACGCCGATTCTGGCATTGGCGGCGCGGAGTTCTTGCTCGGCGGCGCGCACGTCCGGGCGGCGCATCAAGACTTCTGCGGGGAGTCCGGCGCGGATGTTAGGAAGCGATTTGATCGGTTGGCTGCTGGCGATTTTAAAACTGGAGGGAGAAACGCCGCAGAGCACGGCGAGGGCGTTTTCCGCAGAGCCGTGCTGGCGTTGGACGAGGGCGAGGTCGTTTTCTGCAAGTTCCACTTCGGTGCGGGCACGGCTGGAGGCGAGGCCGTCACTGAGTCCGGCGTCGAGTTTGGATTTCTGGATTTCGAGGGCTTCGCGGCGGCTTTTTAAGGTGTCGGTGAGGACGGCTTCTTGGGCATCGAGTCCACGCAAGAGGAAATACTGGCGGGCGACTTCGGTGGCGATTCCGAGACGCTGTGAATCGAGCAATGCTTCGCTGGCGGCGGCTTGGGCTGAGGACGCTTCGATGAGCCGCTTGTTCCGGCCCCAGAGGTCGGGATCGTAGGCGAGATCGAAGCTGCCACGGTAGCGTTGTGATTCGAGATCGACATTGGCACCGGGAGGTAAATTTCCGCCCAGCGCGTCTGCGGAGCTGCGGGAAATCCCGGTATTTCCCAGCAGATCGAGGGTGGGAAATAATTTCGCCCGATCCACGCCGACGAGGGCGCGTGAGGTATCGACACGTGCTTTCGCGGCGGCGAGGTCATTGTTCGCGGCGAGTGCGCGATTCACGAGGCGGGTGAGTTCGCGGTCGTTGAAGAGCCGCCACCAATCGTCTGGCAGGCGCGTGGCTGGGGTGGTAGCACCTTGTTTCCAGCGGGTGCTGCCCGTCGTTTCAGGCAGTTGAAAATTTGGCCCCAGCGTGCATGAACCCGCTAACAGGGCTAAGGGAAGAACGAGCAGTCGGTGGGTCATGGCTTGGCGTGGCGGTCGGGTGCGTCGATGAAGACATCGACCTGCTGGCCGACGTATAGCGGGGGATCTTCTGGGCGGTCGAGCGAGTAGATGACTTGGAGGACGCGGGTGTCCACGCGCTCGGTGCTGGAGCCGGTGAGGGAAGTTTTCGGGATGACGTAGGGCTCGATGCGGATGAATTCGAGTGGGAAGGTGATCTTGGGATCGCCCTTGAGGTAGCCGCGGGCTTTTTGTCCGGCGCGGATGCGGGAGGCGTTTTGCTCGTCGATGTCGGCGCGGACTTGGAGCTTGTTTGTTTCACCGAGAATCATGGCGGGGGACTTGGGCGAGGTGGCGGCGTATTCACCGGCGCGGACGTTGAGCTGGATGATGGAGCCAACACGCGGGGCGCGGATGGTGAGGCGTTCGATGAGCAGGGCGATGCGTTGGAGCGAGGTGTCAGAAGCGGCGAGTTGGGCCTTGGCGGCGGCGAGTTGGGCGCGGGAAACGGCGACGTCTTGGCGGCGGTTATCGAGGTCGTCGCGGCTGACGGCGCGGGTGTCGGTGACGGATTCTAACCGGGCGAGCTGGGTTTCCAGTTTGGCGAGTTGGGCCTCACTGACGGTGATTTGTGCGCGAGAAACTTCTTGCTCGGCCTGCATGGAAAGTTGCTCGGCGCGGAGTTCGCGGTCATCGAGTTTTAAAAGTGGCTGATCCATTTTTACGCTGTCGTTCACCTTGACGAACACCTCGGTGACGAGGCCCGGCATCGGCACGCCAATCGCGACATTTTCACTCAGTGCTTCTAAGATACCAGTGGCCGCGACGGCTTGCTCGAAGGGTTTTTCCGGCGGCATGACGGCGGGATCGCCGCCGAGTACTGGCTGATTTTTCGCCTGCGCTTGGAGTGCCTGAAACATGAGGTAAATGCCCGCAATGGCCGCGAAGAGTGAGCCGTAGCGGAGGAGTTTTGAGAAGAGGTTCATGGAAAGAGGAGGAAGGTTGAGAGTTATTGGTTAGAAGTTATTAGGGGAGAATGATGAGTGGATAGAATAATTTTCTCCGCTCTTAGCTCCTAGCTCCCTGCTTTTTCAATGCGCATGTTCGTGGAGAAACTTGGGCGGAGTGGTGTGGAGTTGTTGGGTCACGTCGAGGATTTCGCCGTCGTCCATGCGGGCGACGCGGTCGGCGTAGGGGAAAATGCGGTTGTCGTGGGTGACGATGATGACGGCGCGGCCGGGAGTGCGGGCGACGTTGAGGAAGAGGTCGAGGACGATTTCGCCGTTCTTGGAATCGAGGGCGGCGGTGGGTTCGTCGCAAATGACAAGCGGCGGCTCGTGGACGAGGGCGCGGGCGATGGCGACGCGTTGTTGCTGGCCGCCGGAGAGTTTGTTGGGTCGCTCGCGCCAACGATCTCCGAGTCCGACGGCGGCGAGAGCGTCGCGGGCGGCTTTCATGGCGTGGCGATTGGAGAAACCTTGGATGAGCAGGGGAACGGAGACGTTTTCCGCGATGCTGATGGTGGGGATGAGATTGAATTGCTGGAAAATGAAGCCGATATTTTTCGCCCGAAAGCGGGTAAGCGCGCTGCCGGACATGCTGTGCAGTGGCTGATCGAAAACGCGGATGGAGCCGGACTCGACTCGCAGTGTGCCGGCGATGGCGGAGAGGAGTGTGGTTTTCCCACAACCGGACGGACCGACGAGCATCAGAATTTCACCGGGGTAAGCGGCGAGGCTGACGTTTCTCAAAACGTGGATGGCATTGGAGCCGGAGTTGAAGGTTTTTTCCACGTTGTCCACTTGGACGATGGTCTCGGTAGCAGTGGCGGACTTCATGGGTGGAAAACGGTGGCGTGGAGAAATGGTGGGATGATTTCCTGTGAAAAATCAGGATTTTAGTTTTTGTTTTACTGCGATGACTACGGCCCCGCTGATGTGAAATCCAGTTTTAGTGAGTCGCTCCACGGCATCGTCGAAGTCGATCCAGCCGAGCTTGGCCGCCGTGCCGATGATACCTACGACTCCGCTCATGGGTAGGCCAAGGGCTTGCGCGACTCGTCTTCCACGCTTTTCGTCAAGAATCAGCTTGGAGAGGTGTTTGTGGCTCCATGCGAGAGTGATGGCGGCGGCTTCACCTGCACCGAGGCCATGAGTCTCGGGCAGAATCGTATCAAGGTCGTTCACCGTATGAAGCCAGTCGGGTGGATTCTTGATCCAATCACGAAGGGAAAGCGGGGCGCGAGGGTGAGTGCATTCCTGCCATACCGCTTCTGGAATGACCACTTCGCTGAAAAGTCGGGGTAGTAAATCCAGCATCCCAATCTCAGCCAAAGCTGAAAGCGCAGAATTATCACTAATGACCATCATCACGCGCCGATCCGCAGGGTTTCAAGCATGTTCATGTCCGCAAGTGCATCTTCTACAGTGGTCCCCGGCCACACGCCATATCGTGAGAGCACCTCTTGGGCCTCCCAGAGAGAAGGTAAATTAAGCATTTCACGGACCTGCTCTACGGAAAAGATTGCCGCCGAGTATGCCTTTACTGCCAGCGCCTCGAGTGCGACTTGCGAAGGATCGCCAAACGAGGCTACCGACAATTCATCAGGAATTTGAAGGGTGATTTGCATGGTGGGAAATTATTCTGATTCAGAGGTAGGAACAACCGAAAA
>JANOQR010000301.1:0-24495 GCA_031414935.1 Luteolibacter sp. | reverse complement strand
CAACACGGCATGGGCGCAGGGCGGAATCGCGTCGGTGCTGGCTGAAAATGCGCGAGATTCTGGTGACTCGGAGGAGTCGCACGTCGCGGACACGCTGGATGCGGGCGCTGGGCTTTGTAATGAGGCGGCAGTTCGCACGATCATCGCTGATGGTGCGGCGGCGATTGATGATCTGGTGGAATATGGGGTAATTTTCGATCAAGAGGATGGGCATTTTCAGTTGGGAAAAGAAGGCGGGCACTCGCATCGGCGGATCTTGCACGCGCGGGATACGACGGGCCGCGAGGTGGCGCGGGCACTTATCGAAGCAGCTCGGGCGACGCCGAATCTTACGATTTTAGAGAACCATTTCGTCATCGACCTCATCACCTCCGCCAAGCTCGGTGCGGTAGTGGATGACCGGGTGTTGGGTGCCTATGTGCTGGATACGAAATCGAACGAAGTGGAGGTTTTCCGCTCGGACCGGGTGATTCTAGCAGCGGGTGGTTGTGGAAAAGTTTATCTCTACACCACGAATCCAGACTCGGCGACGGGGGATGGTGTGGCGTTGGGTTGGCGGGCGGGCGCGTCCATCGCGAACATGGAATTTATCCAGTTTCACCCGACATGTTTTTACAATCCGGGTGCGACGGGGCCGGAAGCGCGGTCGTTTCTCGTCAGCGAGGCAGTGCGCGGTGAGGGTGGAATTCTCATCAACGCGAAGGGCGAAGATTTCACGAAAAAGATCGACCCGCGTGGTTCGTTGGCACCTCGGGACATCGTGGCGCGGGCCATCGACCGCGAGATCAAGCGAACCGGTGCGACGTGCGTTTATCTCGATGTCACCCACAAGCCGAAGGGGTTTATGAAAGAGCGGTTTCCTTATATTTATCAGACTTTGCTCAAGTTCGGTCTGGACTGTGAAACGCAGCCGATTCCGGTGGTTCCAGCGGCGCATTACCAATGCGGTGGCGTGCTGACCGACGTGAACGGAAAAGCCACCATTCGTGGGCTTTTCGCGGTGGGCGAGGTGGGCTGCACGGGCCTGCATGGCGCGAATCGGCTGGCGTCGAACTCGCTGCTGGAAGGCAACGTGATCGCCCGCCGGGCATTGGCTGAGATGATGAAACTCTACCCGCCCGATAAATTTGCCCCGCCCGCGCCAGAGATTCCACCGTGGGAATACGGCGACACTGCAGAGCCAGATGAGCTGGTGGTGATCTATCACAACTGGGATGAAATCCGGCGGCTGATGTGGGACTACGTTTCCATCGTTCGCACCGACAACCGCCTCAGACGGGCGACGGCGCGGCTGCGAAATCTAAAGAAAGAAGTCCGCGAGTTTTACTGGGGCCACCGGGTGAATGCAGACATTTTAGAGTTGAGAAATCTCGTGGCGGTGGCGGGTCTGATCGTGGAATGCGCGACGCGGCGCAAGGAATCGCGTGGCCTGCACTACACGTTAGATCATCCTGAGTCGGACGAGCGGCTGTGCGTGGATACGATCTTGCGGCGGTTTTGACGAACTCTGACATTTTTCTGGAGTTCCCTCAGGGCAATTCTAAAAACGGGTTCTCGTCTTAAAACCAATTCCACTCATGAAAGTTAAAACCATTGCCCTTGCTCTACTGTCGCTCGCTTCCCTGACGATTTTGCCCAGTTGTGGCAACGACCCGATCACTCAAACCAACGCCGCTGGTGCCAGTGCAGCCAAAATCGCCAGTGATTCTCGCGCTGCATTGAGGTCGCTCTACGCACAGAATCCCGCCGCCAAAGCCCTCGGTGAAAAAGCCCGTGGAGTGCTGGTTTTCCCATCAGTCGTGAAAGGCGGCTTCGTCGTCGGTGCTCAGGGCGGCAATGGCGCGATGATTCGCGACAGCGGTGAAATCGGTGGGTTCTACCAGACCGCAGCGGCTTCTTACGGGCTTCAGGCGGGAGTGCAGGAGTTCGGTTACGCGCTGTTTATCATGGATGACGAAGCGTTCCGCAGCCTGAATCGCAGCGGCGGCTGGGATGTCGGTAGCAGCCCGAGTCTGGTGGTCGTCGATAAAGGCGCGGCTGCGAATTTGTCCGTGGCGTCGCTGAACAAAGGAACTTACGCCTTCATTTTTAACCAGCGCGGATTGATGGGTGGGCTTGGGCTTCAGGGTTCGAAAATTACTCGGATCTACCCGAAACAATAATTTCCACACCAGGTCGGGCAGCGATGTCCGGCCTAATTTTTTCCCGCCTATCTCCACCATGAAATTTCCTGCTTTCGCCACTTTGTTTTGCAGCATCGCTACTGTCGTCGCGCAAACACCGAACGCCACCGAGCAAGCGGCCACACTCCAGGCATCGGAGCTGCTTCCCGCCGAGGCACTGCGCGGTGCTTCTTTCCGTGTTCGGGACATGGTCGAGACCGACGGCTACATGGCGCATTTCAAGATCGACTCAGACTTCGGCACCTTCGCGGCGGTCGGCGTGCCGCATTTGAAACAGCGCATCATCGAGATCGAGGCCATCCGCACTTTGGTGGAAACGAGCAAAAGCGATCTCTTTGCAGATGGCCTGAAGCGTTCCATCGAGAAGCCGATAGATGCGGTCAAAAACATCGTCACCAAGCCGATCGATTCCCTGAAACAAGCACCGAAAACCGTGGGTCATTTCTTCGGCAAAGTCGGATCGGCGATTGGTCGCAGCGCGGAGAAAGTGAAAGAGAGCGTGAGCAACGACAGCCCCGCACCCACCGCTGGCCAAGTGGGCAGCGGTATCGGCAACACCGCGAAAAACGTCGTGGGATTCGACAAGGCGAAGCTCGATACCGCTAGGCAGCTCAAAGTCGATCCCTACTCCGACAACGCGCGACTGCACGAGGAAATGGACAAAGTGACGTGGGCGTTTTTTGCCGGTGGACTGCCCTTGAGAGTGGGAGCCGCAGTGGCGTCTGCCGGGCTCACGTTAGCTGCCACCAACATGGTCGGCGTGCCTGAAGAAACCTACGCGCTCACCCAGTCCGAGCTCGCCTTCCGCGATGCGCGATCCCTAACCGTGATGGGAATCACCGAAGCAGACGTGACGAAATTTCAGCTTCAGAAATCCCTCAGCACCACCCGCCGCCATCGCATCGTGACCGCGCTGGAGGCCCTCCCGACAACTCATGGTCGGGGCAAGATCATTTTGTTAGTCAATGACTGCGAAACCACAGAGCAGGCTGATTTCCTGATCGGTTCATTGACGATGCTGGCGCAGCAGCAACGCAGCGGAAAAGCAAACTACGCTGCCATCGAAGTGATCGGGCGGCTTCCCGGAGCGGTGACTGCCAGTGGCGAGCTTCACGTCGCGGCTCCCGTGGACCACGTCACCTGGACCGAACAAGTCGCCGGGTTTGCCATGCGTGACGATCTCGGCACTCGGCCGCGTGTGCTGGTCCATACGGGCAAGCTGTCGCCCGCCGCCAGCGCGGGCTTCAAGGCAGCGGGTTGGTCGTTTGAGGCAGTGGCTTACTGAGTTTGCTCCGGTGAAATCTATGGATTTCGTGCAGGTGACATCTTGGTAAATACCGACAATTTTTGGCGACAGCGGGTGTCTGTTCTGCGAGAAGTAGTCACTTCTAACTGACGCCATGAAACCCTCCCGATTTTTCCTCCCCCTCGCACCTGTTTTTGTGATGACTGCGGCTGCCCAAGTCGCGCCGCCTGAGAAGGCTGTGAAGTATCACGAGGCTCTACTGAAGCGGCCACAGAATGCGGCGTTGTTTGATCGGTTTTACGGCGCGTGGATTGATGAGCAAGCGGTGGAAACACTGGATGCGTTCCTCGTTTCGCGGGCGGAAAAAAATGGCGGGCAGGAGTGGTCGGTGCTGGCGCGGTATCAACTTCGGCGTGGGCAGGAGGAAAATGCGCTGGCTTCATTTGCCAAGGCAATCGAGTCCGTGCCGGAGGATGCGACGTTGCCGATGGAGCGGGCAAAGATCCGGCTACGGCGAATGGAGTTTAAAGAAGCGCGTGCGGATTTAGCAAAGGCAGCGGCAGGGAAAGACGAGGCACTCGCACTGGAAGCGGCGAAACTCACGGGTAAGTCTTGGCTGCGCGAGGGGAAATCTGATGAGGCGGTGAAGGCGTGGGACGCGCTGTTAGCCGCGCATCCAGGCGATGAAGATTTACTGGAGGATTTAGTCGAATCCGCCGCCGTGGAGGGGGAAACGGAGCAGGCTCTGGCCTACGTTGGCAAGTTGATCGAGGCGAGTGCTGATCCCTACAAGAAGACGTTGCGGGCGATGCGGCGGGGCGATTTGCTCGCGCAGGCGGGGAAGAATGACGAAGCGGCGGAAGCGTATGCGGCGACGCTCGCGCAAGTGGGTGAGGGATCGTGGTTAGAGCGCGAGGTGCTGGCGCAGATTGAGAAAGTTTTCCGTAAACAAGATCGGTTAGCGGACTTGGCGACGGAGCTGAAAAAGCTGGCGGAGGCGAATCCACGGCGGCTGTTGATTCATCGGCAGCTTGCGAAGCTGGAGGCGGCGCAGGGCGAGACGGATGCGGCCATCGGGCGGTTCCGCGAGGTGCTCAAGCGTTCGCCGGGCGACCGTGAATTGCGTGAGGAATTTGTGCGGCTGTTAGCCGATGGCGAGCGATTCGACGACGCGGCGGCGGAGATGGAAAAAATGATCGAGCTGGCTCCAGCGGATTCGGGTTTGCAGTTGCAGCTCGCGGCGTTGCGGCATCGGCAAGGGAAGCCAGAAGCAGTTTTGGCGGCGTTGAAAAAAGGCTACGAACTGCTCGGCAAGGACGAGGGTAACGGCATCAGGATCGCGGGTTTGATGCTGCAATACGGGCAAAACGACGCGGGCGAGGCGTTGCTGAAAGAGCTGACGGCAGCGAAGGACGCGGGGCCAGCTCCGGCAGAAACATTGGCGACTCAATACGGCAGGACGAATCGCAAGGCGGAGGCGATAGAGATTTTAAAAAAGGTGGCTGCTGCTCCCGAGGTGGACGTGGTGCTGCGTGCGGCAGGTTCGATTTCCGCGCTGGGTGAGAGCGTGGCGGCATTTGAAATCCTGATGTCGCGGGCTGAGACATTTTCCTCGGAACCCAGATTTCTCGCAGCGCTGGCGCAGACGGCACTGGCGGCGGAAAAGCCTGCGGATGCTGTGGCGCAGGTGGTGAAACTCGTCCGGCTGTCGAAGCAGGCGGGCGAAATCGGCGAGAACATCAGCCTCGCGATTCGCGTGATTACAGCGGCGGATCAGTTGCAGGAATGGCGGACGACGCTGGAGGCACAAACGGCGCGGACTCCTGCGGAGACGTGTTTTCTCGCGGCTTTAGCGGAGGGGCAGGCGGATTTCGACGCGGTGGCGAAGTTGCTCGAAGGCACGACGGACCCGCTGGTGCTGCATTTTTATGCGGCTTTGTTGGATCGGCGTGGTGAGTTTGATCTGGCCATCGCGACGCTCTCGCGACTGGCGGACACAGATGAGGGACGCAAGGCGGCGTTTTTCAAAGACATGTCCGAGCTACAACAGCGGGCAGGAAAAACGGCGGACGCGTTGGCGACGGTGGAGCGTTGGAAACAAAGCGCACCGGGCGATAAGTCGGCATGGATCGCTGGCAGCCGCTTACTTCGCGAGAGCGGCAAACCCGAGGAAGCCGTGAAGATGACGCGGCAGGCGGTGGCGCGATTCGAGGGCGACACGGATCTAGCCGCGAGCCTCGCCTCGCTGCACCAAGAGTCCGGGCAGTGGGCGGATGCAGAGGCGATTTACTGGCGTCTTTATGATGAATCTCAGACGCCGTCCGATCAGGCGCGGTGGGCGGCGCAACTCGCGCAACTCGCGATCCAGAATGGCAAGATCGACGAGCTGGATGAGAAACTCCAAGAACGCGCTCGCGGCAACCGTCGCTCCATCGGGCCCATCCTCGCGCAGGCAGAACTGGCGCGGGTGACGAACAACGAAGACAAGCGGCGGGATCTTTTGCTAGAGGCTGTTCGACTCCAACCGAAGGACGTGGATCTGCGTTTACAGATCGCGAATTTGGAAGAGCAGAGCGGAAATCTGGATCGGGTGGTGGCGGTGCTAGAAGAAGCCGTCACGCAAGACACAACGGGCCGGGTGCGCGGTGCTTTGGCACAGGCGTATCTCCGCCAAGGGCAAACGCTCAAAGGAATGCGCGAACTCCAAGCGATGTCTGGCAAGCAGGCGAATGATCCTCGCTCGTTAGAAACCAGTGCCGCGACTCTCGCTGGGGCAGGAATGTATGATGAGGCGATTCGTTTCCTCCGCGACGCACTGCCGGACGGTGGCGACTGGCGCACGAAATACTTGTTAGCGATCATGCTGGAGCAAGATGGTCGCGAGGCGGAGGCACTGCCCATTTTTCTCGCCCTCCAACAAGCGCAGGGCGATCTCGCCGGAATCACGCCGAATCCGCAGGGGCCGATGAATTACATGAAGCATTATCCGGAGGAAACGCACGCCTTGATGCGTCTATCCGCGTCCATGCAAATGGCTTACGCCCACCAGAACCAGCGGAATTCCTACGGGTATTCAGGCACGACGAAAACCGGCCCCTTCGCGCTGCCTAACGAAGCTGAGGAAGCACGCCGGATGTCGCTGGTGCATCTTTGTAAATTGGCGAAAAAAGAGGGCGCGGAAAACAACGCGATTCAGGCGCAGATCCGTGCTGCGGGAGTGACGAATGCGGCGTTTGTCACCGACCTGATCGAATCCAACACGCAGGGGCAGCCGGATTTCACGAAACTGCTAGCAGCGCATCCAAACGAACCCGGTTTGTTGGAAATGATGTTGATGTATGGCAGTTACCGCTACCAGCAGGGTGAGACCTTGGACATTGCCGTGGTTAAAAAGGCTTTGGAGCGAACGGGGCTTTCCGCGACCACCCGGCTGCAAGGTGGCCTGCTCGTCGCGATGGAAGCCAAGACTGATGAGGCGGTGTGGACGCAAGTGCTCGCCGCCGCGAATGAATGCGTTTCCGAAAAGGATCGCGAAAAAGCGATGAAGGGCGGCTATCACATCATCCAGTCGATGTCTCAGACCAAGGATGAGTTCCCCGAAAAACAGCGCGAGGCGTTGAAGAAAATCGTGCTCGATTTCATGGCGAAGGGAGGGGAAGAGGATGAGAAATCTGACCAATTCCGCCTCATGGCAATGAAAGTCGCAGGCAGCCAAGAGCAGTGGGTCGCGGCCCTGAACGCGGTGATTAAACGATTCCGCGCCACGCCGAATAAGGGAGTCGGCCCTGGGCAAATAATTAGGTCGAATGGCTCTGTCAGACGCTACAACCCGTGGAGTAATGGTGAAACTCAGTTCGCTCTTCCACAGATAGAGCGACTCATACTTCAGTCCTTTCCTCTCGAGATCATCTACCAGATCCAGCCGAAGAGTAATCAGCAAAATTACAGCGGCATGATGCTGACGGACCCTAAGGATTTGCTGAAATCTCTCGAATTGTTCGAGTCACCTTTGCTGCGGGCTTGGATCGCGATGCGTGCGGAAGATGCAGCAGCGACGACCAAGGCTCTCACCGCGACACCGGCGAAGGAAGAAGTGAGTGACTTCGCTTTGTTGAAGACGCTTCATGCCGTAGCAGGGAAAAATTTCGGCGAAGCCTATACGCAGTTAGAGCAGGCGCGTGCCACTCGCTCGGCGGATCGGGATTTCGTGGAATGGGCGAACACGACGCTGGTGGCGATTGCCAGTGAGATGAAGCCGGAAGAGCGGGCGAAGATTGCGGAGTCACTGCGGGCGTTACTCGTCCAGTGCCGCCAGGTCGTCGGGATCAAAGGTTCGCCGCTGCTGGCGGAAAAAGCGAAGCAGTTCGGTTTCGAGGACTTGGCCACGCGGTTCCAGCCGCCCATTTCCGCCAAGACGGGCAGCGGCATCAGCATGGGACCGGCGAGTTTCGGCCAAAAGAATTCGAGCGGTTCGTCGTCTGGCTCGAATGCGACGGTGGAGCGGGTGATGAAATTCTCCTCAGAGAAAAAGTATGAAGCCGCCGCCCGCGAGGCGTTGGCAGTCGTCCGAAAGTCGCAGGCGAACCCATGGAACAGCGGCTACGAGATGCGCGAGTTGGTGCCGAAGTTAGGTGAGGAGGTCCGCAAAGAACTCATCAAAATCGTCGAACCGGGCGAATCCAAGAGTCTGACGAAACGCACGGAATACGCCGACATTTGCGCGTTGCTGGGAAAAAATGAGCCAGCACTCGCGACGCTGGAATCACTCGTCGCCGAGCGACCGACCGATCCATCACTCGCCGGGAAATTGGCGTTTCTCCTCCCCGCTGACCAGCGTGAGCGGATGAGGGCACTGATGACCCGCGCCGCGGCTTCGGATGAATTCGTGACTCTCGCGCATGGCAGAGCGGAGAAGTTATCGAACAACGAGGACAACAAGATCACCTGTGATTTCTTCGAAACCGTCACCGAGTGGTTGGAGAAAGCCAACCCAGCGGATCTGGAAAAAGCCAACCTGACTTGGGTGGGCTATCACGCGCTGGGTCTCTATCAAAACAGCTACACCAGCAATCTGACACCGCTTTTTTCCGAACAGCCGAAAAAGCCTTCCGATCCCGCAGCGGCAGAACGCTACATCGCCATCGCCAAGCGACTGGCTCTCGCGATGCTCCGCCATCCTGCGATTTCCGAGGAAGGCTTCCGCTTGTTAGCGGGTTCTAAGGCGTGGCAGGTGCCGCCTGATGAGCTGGATGCCAAGGCGCGTGAAGCTCTTCTCGTTGCGAAAATTGATCAGTCGTCTCGCCGCTCTGGGCGTTCGTTTTTCTCACTCACCATGAACAACGGTGGAGGTTCTTCGCGGGGCGAGGATGCCGCGATGCAGTCTTCTGTCCGTTGGCTCACCGAGCGGCTGGCCAAGGCGAAATCTGCGAATGACATCCTGCCGCCCGCTTACCTCGCCGAGTTTCGCGAGAAAAATCCCAAAGTCGCCGAACTCGTCGCAGCGCTGACAGGAATTTCAAACGTCGATCAACTCGCCAAGTTCTGGGACTCAGACAGCCTGAAATCCGGTTCAGATCCAGTCACGGCGATGATCCGCCAAGGCGTGCTCACACGGGCAGGAGCCATTCCCGGAGCATCCAAGTTTTTCCTCGCCCGAGTCCGTGAAATCAAGCCGGTCAAAATGGCGAACATGGGCTACGGCAATCAAACTGCGGAAACCAATTTACTCAATGCCGCTCTGACCGCTGGCGTCGCAGGTAAGCAGGAGGATCTCGATGAAATCTGCGCCGCAGTCTCAAAGGCGATTTTCGGCGAGAAGATCGACTGGGAGAATCAAGCCGAGGCTCAACAGCTCTATCAAAGGCTCAACATCTTGGAAAATCTCTTTCGAAATCAAATTTTCGATCCTGCCACTGCGGTGAAGCTAGTGCGGACCTTTTATCGTCTTGGCATACCGGTGAGTGACGATGACTACAGCCTTTTTCAGACATTCAATAAGCTGCGTTACACGAAACCAGAAGAGCTGGAGTCGCTATTCCAGTCGCTTGGGTGGCTGGGCGATGTTTCATCGTGGGAGCCGTTTGCAGCGGTGATGGTGAACTTCAACCACTCCGGCGGGAAAATGACATTCACTCGCCAGACCAGACTCTTGAACGAGAACATGTATTCCTACATGAACATGAGTTTTTCGCGCAGTGATGTGGTGAAAAGGCTACGTGAGAAGAAGCCTGCGACCTTTGGCGCACTCATCAGTGCCGCAACGCTAGCATCCGGCACTGAGCGTTCGGAATTAGCCGCCGCCGCGTTCGTCGCCGCTGGTCCGGCACTTGGAAAACTGCCCGCTTCACGAGTCGAAAGCCTTTCCCTACTTCTGCCATGGCTTCCCGCCGATGCCGTGGCCAAGCTCCCGGCCTCCTTCCGTGAGAAAGCGAAAGTTTCCGATGATCGCCGGCGCAAGGAGCTGATGAAAGCCGCCGATGAGTTCATGGCGAATCTCCCGACGCAGAACAGCGGCAATGATCCATTCGATCACATCCAGAAGACTGTCATCGCACTCGCGCCGCTGGATTTAGAAAAGGCCGTGAATCTTTTCTTAGAAGCAGAACGGCGCTACACCGCCAGTCTTTCCCGTGGTGGGCGCTTGTCGTCCTACACGTCTAACTCTCTGCAAATCACGGAACGGGATGAGGCGCTCGGCGAAATCGTCAACAGCTCGTATTCCAGCTCCATCAAAGATCCTGCACTTGCACTGCGCTTCCTCAAAGCGGTCACCAAGAGTCCAGAAGGCGGGCGTTTCAGTCTCGACAGTTCTAACTATTACGGGCGTCCGCTCATGCATTCAGTAGGCGAGAGTTTGTTACGCACTCCGCAGAACAAGGAATCTGCATGGCTCCGCGCGATGAAAGCCGCCTTGGCCATGCCTGAAGAAATCAGGATGGACGCGATCATCGCCGCAGTCTGCTACGACATCGACAATCAGGGGACGATCAACATTTCCACGCTCACCGAACGCCGTAAAACCAGCGAGTCAGACCAAGCTGCATTACAGCAAGCCTATCCGCTAACTCAGCTTCGAGACGGAGTCGCAGGCTGGCAGGTGGACAACGCAGCGGGACGAGCGATCACCTCGAAGGCACTCGTTTCCGTGCTGGGAGATGCGGCGATTTCTGAGTCGTCCCGAATGCAGCTCGCCTTTGCTTGCCTGAGTAAAACACCCGCGATTTTCGGAGATCCCGCCATCGCCGCCGTCATCACGCCACTTTACGAACTCTATTGCGAAGCCGAGCGCAGTGCGGTGAATCGCCTGAGCCTCGCGGTCATCAAGAGCATCGGCAGTGGGAAAGTCACCGCAGAGAACCAGCCCTTCGCCCGCCGCATCAACGACGCATTTTGGAAAAATGCCAATGCCTCCAAAGCGGGCGGACACCCGACCATCCCGCCCGACTCGGCTAACATCCTATTTCTCGCTGCCGCCAGTGTCGGCGACGATGCACTGGCCAAGAAACTCTTCACTCAAGCAAAACTAACGATTCAAGGGGATTTCCCGACCATCGTTTCGTTGGTGGCATCTCGGCAGTTCGACTTAGCGAAATCCTTGCTGCCAGAAGCCGGACGCATTTACCCGAACTGGAGAACCATGCTGCTCCATGATCGGGAGCTGGAGGAAAGTTTGCTCGCCTTCGCCGCGACGGGAGTGGAGCCGCTTCAGCACTTACGATTAGAAAGTCAGATGACAGCACTCAAACTCGCCGAAGGTGATCTCGCACCCAAGGAAACCGGAGATACACGCGCCTTGCGTCTTGCTGCTGCTTACAAAAAAGCCCCGCCTAAGGAGCGTGTGATCCAGACCGAGCTGCTTGCTTTCATTTCCAAGGCGAACCAATTCGCCACCATGGAGCTGCGGAACGAACTCGCAGAACATGCGCGTGAAATCGACGCCGATGCCGCGCTGAGAGACTGGAAAGAGGGAACTGGTACCCCCACGGATTTCAATCCGCGCTCTCGAGTCGGAATGCAGGAGTGCTGGTTGCTCCGCCAAGCGGCCATCGCCAACGTCCTTGCCGGGGATTTGGTGTTGCTAGAGAAATTCGCCAAAGCGCACATCAGCGCATCGAAAACGGCCAACTCGAATGACAATGGCAACTCGTATGCGGTGAGAGAAAGCCAGTCCGAATTGATCGACACGGCACTGGTGTGGACTGCTATCGCTGCAAGCCGTGGCGAGATGGCAGGGTTTGAGAATGCATTGAAAATCTTTGAAGATCTCGCAGTGAGCACGGATGACCGGAAAGAATTCAGCTCCACCCAGGTGTCAGCCTCCCTCGCGCTGTGCCAATTTCTCGCGCACTGGAGCGGGCAACCTGAGCGTTTCACCGCACTGAGCGAACGCATGAAAGTCCGCAAAAACGCGATGAAAGACGCTACGACGCTCGCCGGGCTGGCTGCATTTGCAAAAGCAGCGAACAACCACGGCGCATGGAACAAAGACTATTTCGCGGAGACGCGGAAAAAATTCCTCATCGCGGCTCTGTCCAATCCATCGCTGGCCAAGCTCTATCCGAACAATGCCGTCTGGCCAGCAAACCTCTCGCAAGGTGGACTGGCCGATGACGTTCTAGCTCTCACTACGGCGATGCCAGCGGAATTCATCACAGCCGTGCGTGCGCCGCTGATGATTCACCGCGGTCGCCATTTCGCGAAGGCGAAGAAGCCCGAGGAAGCCATCGCCGCCTTCCGCGCAGGATTGCTAGAATGTCTCCCCGCGCCGGAAGGGAATCAGCTTCGGCTCGTTTGCACCTGCGATCTGATCGACGCCCTGCTGGTTGCGAAACAAACGGACGAGGCGAAAACCCTCTATGCGAGTATTCAGGAAAAAGACGTGGCGGAGTGGATGAAAGATCGCTATCAGAAACTCGGTTCAACCATCGCCAAGCTCCCCAAACCGTAATGTCCGCTCGCCCAGAAATTGAAAACCTGATCCGGCAAGTCGCGCGTCGTCACCACGGCTTCCTCGCACGGCGCGTGGTGATCTTCACGCTCATCGCAGCGTCAGGTGTCGCCATCGCGGTTTCCTTGTTCTGGGTGCTGCGGGGTCACGCGGTGCCGAAACTAGCTTTGTTAGTTATCGGCGTTTTAGCCGTCATCGGTGGTTTGATTTTCGGGTGGTTGAGACACATGCGTCCCACCGCCGCAGTGCGAGAAGCGGATCGATTTTTCGATCTCAAGGACGGCATCGCCACCGCCCGCCACCTCGCGGCCAAGCAGCCGGATGATCCAGCCACGGCCATGCAATGGAAATGGCTAGAGCCGCGCCTCGCAGACTGCCGGGCTGAGAAAATTTCAGAAAATTTCCCGAAACGCCCCGCGCTGTTCGCCGTGGTGCTTACCTTGTTAGCCGTCTGGCTTGGATTGTTACCGCCATCACCAGCCGTACGCGCGGCGGAGAAACTGGCGATTGAAACTCGCGAGCGCGTCGCTGAGTCCAAGGAAGAGCTGGAGCAGTTAATCGAAGCTCTCGAAAAAGACATCGTCGCTCCCGAGGAGAAGGATGCGCTCAAACTCGATGAATTTCGCAAGCTCGTGAAATCCATCGACGAGACGGGAAACCGCGCCGAGGCGGCTCGCCAGTTCGCCCGTATCGAGCAGAAAATCCGCGACACCAGCCGCGCACTCGACCAAAAGCGCGATGAAGAGACGCTCAAACTCGCCGCCGGGGAACTCGCGAAGGCAGAGGAAACTGAGGCCCGGCAGCTCGGTAAGAAGCTCGACGCGAAGGAGCTCAAGGAAGCCGCAGAGATGCTAGAAAAACTCGCAGCAAAAAAATTTGATCCCAAGGATTTCAAAAAAGATCCCGCCGCAAAACAGAAGGCGCTCACCGAAGCAAAGCAGGATCTCGCCAAGATGCGCGCTGCCAGCAAACGCCTCGCCGCCGCTGGCAAGCAACGCCAAGGCGCACGCCAAGCGGAGGGCGGACAAGGAGCTAACAGCCAAGGCGGCGAGGGCGAGATGGGCGAAGGCGCAGGCGAGCAAGGCCAGCCGCTGGAAGATCTGATGGCGGAACTCGATGATGCCGCCGCCGAAGCTGAAGGGGAGTTAGAAGAAATGGAATTCGATCCCGACGCCGAGCCGGGCGACGGCGAAGCAATGGGGAAAGCGAATGGCAAGCTCGGAAAACTCGGCAAGCACATGCGCGGGATGCACGGCAAGCGCATGGCAAAAAGCAAACTCGACGCACTCCGCCAAGGACTCGCCCAGGCCCAAGCATTTTCCCAAGGCCAGTCGCAACAGTTAGGACTCGCCCAGGGACCTGGCGGAAAAGAAGCAGGCGTCGGCTCGTCATGGAGCGAGCGCAAGGAGCGCGATGACTCGCAGAAAAACGGCGCACTCGCCCAGCTCCAAGGCCAACACGGCAGCGGGCCATCCCTGAGCTCCGTTGAGGAATCCGAAAGCGGCACCGGCGTCTCCGGTCGCCGTGGCGAAGCGAAACAACGCGACTTCGCGCGCCAAGTGGAATCCTTCGTCCAACGCGACGATGTCCCAGAATCCCTAAAACTCGGGGTGCGAAATTATTTTGAGAATCTCCAGTCCGCCCAAGCACCCGACAAGTGAGATGGAAACTTCAGCAGCTTCTTCCTCTTTCTATCAACTCTCAACCATCAACTCTCAACTTCTTCCATGACCACCGCCACCGAACCCAACGTCGCCCACTTCAAAGAAACCTTCGACCGCATCCGCAGTGCCGTCTCCACCTTTATCGTCGGCCAGCAGGAAATTATTGATGATGTCCTCATCGCGATCTGCTGTGGTGGACACGTCTTGCTGGAAGGCGTGCCGGGGCTGGGAAAAACTTCGCTCATTAACACACTGTCTCAGGCCATCGACGTGCAATTTAAGCGCATCCAGTTCACGCCGGACTTGCTGCCGAGTGATGTCGTCGGCACGCAAATTCTGATGGATCGCGAGGGACGCCGTGAGTTGGTGTTCCAGCCGGGTCCGGTATTTTGCAACATGTTGCTGGCCGACGAAATCAACCGTGCGACGCCGAAGACGCAATCCGCTTTGCTCGAAACGATGCAGGAAAAACGTGTCACCGTCGCGAATCACACGCACTCGTTGTCGCTGCCGTTTTTCGTGATGGCGACGCAGAACCCCATCGAGAACGACGGCACCTATCCGCTGCCCGAAGCCCAGCTTGACCGCTTTTTCTTCAAGCTCCAAGTCGGCCTGCCATCGCACGATGAGTTTAAACAAATCCTCGACCGCACCGGTGGAAACTCCCAACCGCATGTGAAAGCAGTCGCGCATGGTGAGGACATCATTCGCATGGGATCGACGATCCGCGAGGTGCCGATTTCGCCTGAGGTGCAGGATTATTTGGTGAAAGTCGTGAGAGGAACGCATCCGAATGAATCCGCGCCCAAGTCCATTCTCCAGTTCGTGCGCCACGGTGCATCGCCGCGTGCGGGGCAGGCCATCCAAGCGGCGGCTCGTGCGCGGGCCTTACTCGATGGACGATTCCACGTCGCCCGTGAGGACATCGACTCGGTGGCACTTCCGGCGTTGCGGCATCGGCTGATTTTATCGTTCGAGGGCGAGGCGGAAGGAATCAAGCCAGATATGTTAGTCAAAGACGCGATCAAAGCTGCGAAGGCATGAGATCCACGCTCCTTGATTAAATATGAAATCTTCTCTCACCGATCCGGCCTTCATCAAGCAGCTTGATGCCTTGAACTTGCTCGCTCGCCGCGTGTTGCGTGGCTCGTTGCAGGCGGATCGCCGGACGCAACGCCGTGGCACGGGTATCACCTTCGCCGACTATGCGCCTTACAGTTTCGGTGACGACTATCGTGCGATTGACTGGAAAATTTACGCCCGCACGGAGGAGCTGCTCATCAAACTGTTCGAGGTCGAGGAAGACACCACGGTTTACATTCTCTTCGATTGCAGCCGCTCGATGGCACCGAAGTTTGACTACGCTCGCAAGCTCGCCGCCGCGCTGGGCTACATCGCGCTCAACGGACTGGATCGTGTGGTCGTTCATAGCATCACGGAGCGGTTAGGAACCATCGTCGATAGTGCGCGTGGTCGGGGAAAAGTGTTTCCATTTCTACGCGATCTCGAAGCAGCGGAAACGTCCGGCAACGATACGGATTTCACCGCCTGCGCTCGCACCTTCCAAGCACGGAACCGCAAGAAGGGCGTGGTGTTAGTCGTCTCGGATTTCTTTTTTCCAAAAGGCTTCGAGGAAGGTCTGCGTTTCCTGCAATGGTCTGGCCACGACGTTTTCGCCCTGCAAGTGAACGATCCCGCAGACCTCGAATGCCCGTGGCTGGGCGACCTCGAAATCGAGTGTGTGGAAACTTCTGCGAGACAACGGGTGACGATCACCGAGAAGGAGGCGCGGATCTATCGGGAAGCGGTGGCGGCGTGGAATGAAACACTGCGTAACGAGTGCGCGCGCCGTGGCGTGGGGCTAGCGAGCACGACTTCCGACGTCCCATTCGAGGTGGTGATCCAGTCGATGTTGAGAAAAGGAGGACTCGTCGCATGACGTTTGGATTCCCCGCATTTCTTTGGGCGACGTTGGCATTGTTGCCGCTGGTGGCGGTGTATTTCATCAAGATCCGCCCACGTCGTCAGGCGGTGAATGCTTTTTTCCTGTGGCAGCAAGTTTTCCAGCAGAAGGCGTCGAACTCGCTGTTTCAACGACTGCGAAATTTGCTCTCACTGCTGCTCGTCGCACTCGCCTTCCTCGCTGCCGTCCTCGCGTTGATGCGGCCACGTTTCGATGATGGAAATACGCCGGATTTGTTAGTCATCATCGACCACTCAGCCTCGATGCAGGCGGTGGAAGATGGGAAATCCCGGCTGGATCTCGCGAAGGATCTCGCAGGTTCCTGGATCACTGCACTGGGTGGCTCGCAGCGTGCCGCTGTCGCCGGAGTGGCGGCGCGGCTCGAATACCACGCGCATCTCACGAACCACGCCAAGCTGCTACGCGACGCGCTGGATGCGATTCAGCCGTCCGATCTTCCGCTCGATCCGCACGCGCTCGACGAGCTTTCTCTGCTTTCATCTGCGGCTGATAAAACCAAGGCGAAGACGCGGATTCTTTTCCTAACCGACAGACACTCGGCGGCAATGAAACTGCCTGCGGGGATCGAGCTGGTTTCTATCGGCAGGAAGGCAGACAACATTGGAATCACGGCAGCGGACTTGCGTTGGGCGGGACCGGGGCGGGCAATTTTGTTTGCCTCGCTGATCTCGGACTCAGCAAAGGACCGCGATGTGGAAATGGAGTT
Organism: Luteolibacter sp.; assembly: GCA_031414935.1. Lineage (GTDB taxonomy): Bacteria > Verrucomicrobiota > Verrucomicrobiia > Verrucomicrobiales > Akkermansiaceae > Luteolibacter. Next base: position 7,765 of record JANOQR010000301.1, on the reverse strand, counting down.
AGTTTCAGCGAGCGATGGTTCATTGGCGCGTCTCTTCACGGTGAAAATTCCTGCTCGTGGGGAGGTGAGTGATTCGATCCCGCTGGAGGCGATCAGTCCCGGCGGCTGGCTGCTGAAGGTGCGCGGGAAAGATGCGCTGGCAGTGGATGATGTGGCTCCGTTAGGCTTGAACTCGCCACAGCCGATTCCGGTGCAAGTGGCTGCGAAAAATCCGTTTTTCTTCGAGCAGTGCATCGCGGCTTTCTCGCGGGCGGATTCGTTGTTTGAGGTGATCGATGGATTTGCGCGGCTGGCGTTTGTGGAAGGTGTGCCGCCGGAAACTGAGGCTGCGGTCATTTTCGCGCCAGCGGGGGAATCACCGTTCTGGAGGGACTTGGGTGTCGAACTCACGGTCGGCTCGCCGGAAGTGGTGGCGAAGGATCATCCCTTGTTAGCTCGCACAGACCCCGCGTTGTTGAGTTTCGACGGGGCAAAGAAACTGACGGCGCCGCAGGGGTCGGTAATCGTTCTGGCGCATCCAGACGGCACGCCGCTGCTCTATACTTGCTCAATCGGAGAGCGCACGGCGGTGGTGTTTAACTTCGATCCATCGCGCGAAGATTTTTTCCTTTCGCCGTGGTTTCCGGTGTTCGTCCACGATGCGGCGGTGCTGCTGACTGGCCGTGAAAATGTTTTCCCGTCGGCTGTCGCTACGGGAAGCCGAGTGGAAGTGCCGGGGACGGAAGCGACGGGTGAGGCGATGTTTCAAACGGGCGACTCGATTGAAAAACTTTCCTATCAGATGCCCGCAGCCGTGGATCGTGTCGGCAGTTATCGTTTTACGCGGAATGCAACGGAGTGGCATCTTGGCGGGTCGGTATTTTCCGCTGGGGAATCTGGACCGGCACCTGCGGGCGATACGCCGCCCGATGTACGTCTAGCCTCAGGATGGCCGCTCGCCGCGTGGTTTTTGTTAGCCGCTGTGTTGGCGGTGCTGGGCGAGGAGCTTCTTTATCACCGCCGCAAAGTCGGCTGAACCACGATTTCCATGCAGTTCTCCACGTTCATTCCTCTTTGGCTGTTGTTGGCGTGCGGTGCGGCGAGTGTTTTCACTTGGCGTCGCTCGCTGGTGGATCGACCGCCCGTGCGGAAATGGGCGGCACATGGGCTGAGGTTGTTAGGCGTCGTGTGTTTGATCCTCGCACTGTGTCGGCCTTATTGGCTTTCGCGCAGTGATCTTCTCCACGTCGTTTACTTGGTGGATGTTTCGGAGTCGGTGGATCCAGATTCGATACGACTGGGCGCGGCGGAGATTGAGAAGGCAGCGAGTGTGTTGCGCGCGTCGGATCGGGCGTCGGTGCTTTCGTTTGGGACTCGTCTAGCTGAGACGAATCCTGCGGATTTGCGTAAGCTGGCAGACGAGGCGGCGAAGGGAACGGCGGATGCTGGCTCGCGCGATGCGACGAAATTTTCCGAAGCGTTGTTAGGATCGCGGTTGGTGTTCGACGCGGGGATGGCGCGGCGGCTGGTGGTTTTCTCAGACGGCGCGCCGACCACGCCGGGAGTGGAGACAGCACTCAGAACGCTGCGTGAAGAAGGTGTGGATGTTAGGTTTCGGAAGGTCGAGGGACTGAAGCGACCAGAGGCGGCGATTGTGGCTTTAGAGCCAATGACTCAGATCGCGTATCGCGGGGAAATCGTGCGGATGCGGCTGCGGATGCGGGCAAACGAGACGATGAATGCGACGGCGCGGGTATTGCAGCGCGGCGTGGCGGTGGCATCGACGCCCGTGAAGTTAGAAGCAGGCAAAGAAACGGCGGTGACGCTGGATGTGGAGATGTCTGCGGCGGGTGAAAGCCGCTGGGAGGCAGAGCTGCTGCCGGAGAAGGATTGGTTTCCGATCAACAATCGCGTGGCGACGACGATCACAGTCAAAGGTGAGCCACGCTTGTTAGTTCTGCATCGTGACGAAAAGCAGATGCGGCCATTTGCGCGGGCGATGAAGAAACAGGGGCTGGAGTTTGAGATTCGTGGGGAGCGCGGGCTGCCAGAGACGCTGGCGGAGTTGCTAGCGTTTGACGGAGTCGTCCTAGCAGACGTGCCAGCCACGGCGATGAGCACGCGGCAGATGGAGTTGTTGAAACGTTACGTCTCGGACTTCGGCGGCGGGTTGGCGATGTTGGGTTCGGAGAACTCGTTCGGGCTGGGTGGCTATTTCCGCACGCCAGTGGAGGAGGCGCTGCCGCTGACATCGCGGTATGAGAAGGAGAAGCAGAAGCCGAGCCTGGCGATGGTGTTGGTGATTGATAAGAGCGGCTCGATGAGTGGCCCTCCGATTGAGCTGGCTCGTGCTTCGGCGAAGGCGGCGGCGGAATTGCTCGGCGCGCAGGATCAGATTTCCGTCGTCGGATTCGACAGTGAAACTCGGGTGATTTTACCGATGACGAGTGCGGCGGATCGCGGGACGGTGTTGAATGCGATAGATTCACTCACAGCGGATGGCGGGACAGATGCGTATCCGGGCATGGTCAAGGGCCGCGAGATTTTGCAAAACGCGGTGGCGAAAGTGAAGCACATGATTGTCCTGTCGGACGGGCAAACGCCGGAGAATGACTTTGCGGGATTAGTCCGCGATATGCGGGCGCAGGGGATGACGGTTTCCAGCGTGTCACTGGGCGATGGTGCGGCGAAGGACGTGATGCAGATGATCGCGCAGGAAGGCGGCGGGCGTTATTACGAGACGAATGATCCCACGAATATGCCGCAAATTTTCACGAAGGAAACGATGCAGGCTTCGCGGTCAGCGATTAAAGAAGATCTCTACGGCACGGTGGTAACAGGCGATCATCCCATTCTATCAGGCTACGAGAAAACCCAACTGCCGTATGTGCTGGGCTATGTGATGACGCAGCCGAAGCCGACGGCGAACTTGCTGCTCGCAGCAGAGACGGGTGATCCGTTATTGGCCGTTTGTCGCTACGGACTCGGCATGGGGCTGTGCTGGACAGCGGACCTAACGGAGAAGTGGGGTGGGGAATGGCTGGGGTGGGGGAATGGCGCGGCGTTCTGGGCGCAGGTGTTTCGCGGGATTGTTAGGAAGGAGCAATCGACTGGGCTTGCGGCTTCCGGGAGTGTGGAACGGGAACAGTGGCGGGTGGAAATTTTCCGCCGTGACGAGCAAGATCGGCCCGTGGATCGAGTGAAGTGGGATGCGAAGGGAATCGATGCGGAGGGTGGCGAGGTTCCGGTCTCCGTGCGCCAGACGGGCGTGGGGAAATACGAAGCGACGGTGGATCTAGCAGGACGCGAGCGAGTGAATCTGAGTCTGCGGGATTCTGACCATGCGCTGATGAAGACTCTCGGTTGGCAGCGGGATTATCCGGCGGAGTATCGGCTGGAGCGGGAGGCAGATGCGGCGTTAGCGGCGTTGCCGGGATTCGATGCAGCGTCGGTGCGGGCCGCGCTGCCGGAAACTCCGGTCTATCAGGACATCGCGCATTGGTTCGTCTATGCGGGCTTTGCGTTTTTGATCGGCGGGATCGCGGTGAGGAGAATTTGAGAGGTGGGGTGCTTATCGGATTTTGGAAATAAAGTGACTCGTCTGAGGGACCGAGAAATGAATTTCGCGGTCCATTTCCGTGTGGCGTCGTTATTTTGGTGCGGTATCAAATTCCGCTTTGGCGACTTTGCGGCATTCGGCGACGAAGTGATTGCAGGCTTCGCGGCAGAGGAGGGGAATGGCTTCGGTTTCTGGGAGATCGCTGGGGATGCCGTTGAAGCGGCTGGCTTCGCTGTCTTCTAGCGGGTTTTCTGGATCGAGTTTCCAGAGGATTTTTTTCGCGCATTGGTGGGCGGGGCCGCAAACTTCGCGGACGAGTTGCTGGGCACCGTGGTCGCTGATGCTGCGCGCAAAGCGATACATGCCAGTCTGGCGGTTGAGCTTGTCGCGTAGGTTTTCCACTTCGAGCTGGCCGTTTTGTTGGGCGAGAAATAGGCCGAGGCAGGCTGGGTAAAATTGATCCAGCGCGAGGCGAAGGTCGTCTTCGTTTTCCAACGCCATGACCCAGCCACGCTTGAGATTGGTTTGGCCTTTAGTGAAGCGGTAGGTTCCGTCTGCGGCATAAGTGGAAATGTCGCGGGCGTTTTCCGGGCCGACGTGGAGGGAGAGTCCGCCGAATGCCGGTAGAGCTGTCATTTCCACATCCTCCTGATGACAGAGGAGGTAGCGGTGATTTGAAATGCCTGATTGGATTTCGATTTGCCCGATCCGATGAATGCCGGATTCGACTAAAATTTGCAGTTGGCTGGCGGTGGACATCTTGGTGCGGTGAGCGCGTTAGAGTTTTTTGTGCAGTTTATCAAAGTCAGAAACTTGGTCCAAAATCACATCAGCCAGTAGTCGCTCGGTGCCGATGGCAGAGCTGTAGAAAAGCGTTTTGTCTCGGAGATGATGGGGATTGTGGCGGAAGACATCGCGCTGGCTAGCGGCGGCTCCGACCTCGCTCTCGATGCCTAACATCACAGGAATGTCCTGGTAGGAATGCAGGCCGTCCGAGATGAAAAATGGGACGACGACGACGTTGGGAGTAGGAGACATTTTATCCCACTCTGCGATAAAGGGCGGCTCTTCCATGTAGGCGTCGGTGACGGTGGCGTAACCTGCGCCAGAGGCGGCGATGAGGTTGGCTTGATCGCGGATGGCCTTGGTGGAGTTCTGGTTCAAGCCAGTGCCGTGGCCGGTGATGATGAGAGTGGTTTGTGCGGGATCGGTGTCTGGGGCGACTTCTTTGGCGCGTTTGAGGATGAGCGCGGTCATCGACGGATGGACGCCGACAGGCAGGCAGTAGTGAAATTTTTTCCCTCTCACTTCGGTGGTGGGACCGGTGAGTTGGAGTTCTCTAGGGATCACGTCTTGGGTGAAATAGCCTTCGCTGATGAAGTCCGGGACGACGTAGATTTCCTCCGAGTCGATGAGATAAATGGCTTCGCGGAGTGAGGGTTCTTCTTTCCAAAAACAGCAGTGGACCTCGGCGAAAAGGTGGCGACTGCGGATTTCCTCGGCGTGCTCGAAGTAGGGAGTGGAGGAGTCTGGGTTTTCGGTGGACCCGTGCCCGACGATGAGAAGGGCGCAATTTGGCTTCGGCGCAATGGACATGCGCGGAAAGTGGCGAGGCTCGGGAGGAATGCAAGACTTGGGAAAGGTGGCGGTCGTCGGCGGAGAAACTGCTAGGAGAGAGCGTGTTTCGGAAGAGTTTTAACCGCAGATGAACAGGATGGATACAAATGAAAATGGAGGTGGTTTCATCGTGGATACCTGAAGCAGGCGGCGAGAAATCTGAAGGCGAACTGGTGAGCGTAAGTATTTTCGCCGGGAGATTCACGCCCGCCCTTGACCGTGGGAAATCGCTCCCCACCTTCGGCCATGGCACGGAACATTTTGTTGATCGGCGGAAATTCGGGAATCGGGCTGGCAACGGCGCGGCGGCTGCTGGCTCAGGGCGACACCCTTTTCGCGGCGGCTCGCAGCAGCGGGCCACTTGAAGAACTCGGCATCCCGGTGCAATCCTTCGATGCTTCCAAGCCCGGCAATCTCGTTTTGCCACCCGTGCTGGATGGTTTCATTTATTTTCCGGGAAGCATTACGCTCAAGCCCTTTCATCGCCTCACTGCGGAGGATTTTCTCAACGATTTCCAGATCAACTGTCTGGGAGCCGTGGTCGCGCTGCAGGCCGCGCTGCCCGCACTGAAGGCTGCTCCGACGGCATCGGTCGTGCTTTTTTCTACCGTCGCAGTGGCGCAGGGATTGCCATTTCACGCTTCCATCGCGGCTGCGAAGGGAGCGGTGGAGGGATTGATGCTCTCGCTGGCAGCAGAGCTGGCGCCGAAAATCCGCGTCAATGCGATTGCCCCGTCGCTCACCGATACGCCGCTGGCAGGCGCTTTGCTGAATTCAGACGCGAAAAAGGAAGCCTCGGCGAAACGTCACCCGCTCCAACAAGTCGGTAACCCCGATGATCTCGCGGAACTTGCGGCGTTTCTGTTATCGGACGCCTCCAAGTTCATGACCGGCCAAGTCTTGCGGCCAGATGGTGGCCTGTCATCGGTGCGGCTTTTCTAATGGACTGGGTGAAATTTCTCCCACTCATTTTCCGCCATTTTCTGTGGGAAATCATCACCACACCCGCCTCGACAATCGCACCTTGACCCTTGCCGCATCGCCCCCTAGAGAAGCCCCCGCATGGGATTTGACACACTTGGGCTCTCCGCAGCCGTTCTGGAAGCCATTGAGGAGTCCGGTTACACCACTCCGACACCGATTCAGGCGCAGGCCATTCCGCTCATCCTCGGCGGGAGCGACCTCATCGGCGCATCTCAGACCGGAACCGGCAAGACTGCCGCCTTTGCTCTCCCATCACTTTCGAAGATCGAGAAAATGGGCAAACCGCAGATTCTCGTCCTAGAACCGACCCGCGAGCTTGCCCATCAAGTGGCCGAGCAATTTGAAAAATACGGCAAGCACACCGGTCTGAAAGTCGCCCTTCTCTACGGCGGCGTCGGCCTCGGCACCCAGTCTGAACAACTCACTGCCGGTGCCGACATCGTCGTCGCTACGCCGGGTCGTCTCGTCGATCATTTCTACCGGACTACGATGCGCTTTGGAGAAATCAAGGTGCTCATTCTCGATGAAGTGGACCGAATGTTGGACATGGGTTTCCTCCCCCAAGTGCGAAAAATCGTCAATCTCTGCCCATGGGAAGGCCGCCAAACGTTGTTTTTTTCTGCCACCATGCCGCCCGCGATCCAGACCTTCGCGCAATGGTGCCTCGTCGATCCGCACAGCATCGAAATCGCCCGCACCTCCATTCCCACCAGTGTCACCCACGCTTTCTATCCAGTCGCCATGGATCAGCGGGACGAGCTCCTGCTAGAGTTGCTGAAACAAACCGAATACCACTCGGTCATGATTTTCACCCGCACGCGTAAGGAGGCGGATCACCTCACGACACTCATCAAGGGCACTGGCCAAACGAAAGTCGCCGCCATGCACTCGGACATCAGCCAAGTGGACCGCATGAAGGCACTGGCCGGATTCAAGGCGGGGGATTATGAAATTCTCGTCGCTACCGATGTCGCAGCTCGCGGCATCGACATCTCCGGCGTCTCTCACGTCATCAACTATCGCGTCCCAGAAAACGCCGAGGATTACGTGCATCGCATCGGTCGGACGGGTCGCGCTTCCGCCGAGGGCGACGCATTTACGATTCTAACTGCCGACGAACTCGACTACGCCAAGTCTGTGGAAATTTTCATCGATAAGGAAATCCCGCGCCGGAAACTCGAAGATTTCGATTACATTTATACTGCTTTACTCGACGACAGCCCGATCAAATCCGTGCGTCGTAAAAAGACCGGCGGCAAAAAACGTCGCTAAATTGAGCACGAACTACCCGCGACAGAAGCGGGAGATGAGAGAGTGATTCGTGACCAGTTAGGTCTTACGTTTTTTGCTAGTGGCGTGTTGCTGTCGTTGGCGCAATCCTTTGAAGGATTCACAACCCAAGGAGAGGCGGACTCCGATCCGCCCCAGCCCATGAAAAGTCAAAGAATCGAGGATCACCGCTGCCCTTTGGCATACCATAGGCAGCGGCGATTCGGAGATCGCCGCTCGTGCGAACGCACATACATGAAATCAACCAGTGAAAGTCTGAGTCATCCCGAGACGAGCTACGGGAAAGCAGCCGGAGGCAACTGCGTCGTCGCGAGACGGGGTGGAGAGCAGCCCGAG
>JANOQR010000300.1:0-3612 GCA_031414935.1 Luteolibacter sp. | reverse complement strand
GGCCATCCCCACGTGGGTGGGGAAATCCAACTCCTCTCTCAGCTCGAGAACTCTCTCTGCGGGCCATCCCCACGTGGGTGGGGAAATCCTTCGCTGACAGCCGAATGGTGACACACTCACCGGGCCATCCCCACGTGGGTGGGGAAATCATGAGCGCATTGATCCGCCCGCCCGCCGCGCCCGGGCCATCCCCACGTGGGTGGGGAAATCAATACGATCACGCCCGGTTAGAGCTGTCAGCTCGGGCCATCCCCACGTGGGTGGGGAAATCTGAGTTTGAAGCGATGGACAACGCGTCCTTGTCGGGCCATCCCCACGTGGGTGGGGAAATCTGTGGCGCAAATCTCTGGCACAACGCCGGTGTCGGGCCATCCCCACGTGGGTGGGGAAATCCCAGCAAGGGCTACACAGGCGCGATTTGGCGACGGGCCATCCCCACGTGGGTGGGGAAATCTCTGACGTTGGCAATGAGTTACGATGAATCAGGAGGACACATCAAGCATTTCGGTAGATGTGACAGAATGACGCAAAAGCGGCGGTGCCATTCATTCTCAGAAAGGGCAGTTATCGGGATTCACCCAGCTTTCGGCAATGAGCGGAATTCCAGAAATTTCAACCTCTCTGCGGCCTGTTTTGCCTTCTGGACCGATTCGCTCGATGACGTAGCCTTGGCAGTTTGGGGCGGAGGTTACGATGAGAACACCAAAGTCCTGAGAGGCGTTTCGCAAAATGAAATCCATGACTTTGCCATGGGTGCGGATGTTCAGCGTGCCGACGAAAACATTCGGACGCGGCTCGATGAACCATCGCTTCAAATGACCTCGGATCGCGGGAGGAACATCATTGCAGATGAGTATGGTCATGGAAAAAAAGACTGAAAACTTCTAGGAACTAGAGACTGGGAGAGGAGAGACTGGGGATTGGGGACGAGAGATTGGGAGTCTGTTTCTTTCCATCAACTCTTAGGCTGGAGGGGGTGGTCGGGCGGGGCGGTATCGGGGTCTTCACCGAGACCTAGGAAGAGTTTTTTGAGGTCATCTGGCATCCGGCGGAGCATTCGGGTCTCTTCGACTTTTTGCTTGAGGAGCTTGCGGACGAGGGTGCCGTCATCCTTGGGATCGATCGACAAAGCCTCGAAGGCGGCGGGCCAACTGGTCTCGTGTTTGTAAAGATCCGCCGCGTCGTAGATGAAAGGGAGCGTGCCGGCTGCATGGACGAAGCCGAGCTGCGGGATGAAGCCCATGGAGCAACAGACGGCGGCGGTGAGGGCGTAGAGTGAGGCATTCGAGGCAGAGAGTGCGCGGTTAATGCCGTCTGCAAGCTGCCAGTTCTCGGTTTTGTAGTCGCGGCCTTTCCAAGTGATGCCGTATTTCAGCCCGAGGTCGGCATAGGTCTGCTTCACCCGTTTTCCCTCCATGCCCCGGAGCTGCTTGATGTTCATGCCATGCACGGACGCCTGCGGGAAACGGTGGAGAAACATGCGGCGAGCGATCTCGTTTTGAGACTTCTTGTTGGCCCAGGCGGTGGCGTGGATGCGGGCCATCGAGTTATCATGGTTTGGCGTGATGCCGAAGGCGTAGAAACGCAGCCCGTCCTCTCCCAGCCAGAGCAGCGGGCAGTTGCACTGCGCCGCCGCCTTCACCGCCGCGTGGGTGATGGTGGTGCCAGGTCCGAGGATGAGGGCGGAAACGGTGGCTACGGGCAGCCGAGTGATGAGGCCATCGCTGCCGATCCATTTGATGGAGGAATCATCCACTTCCAGCCTGCCGTATTCCAGATAGATGGGAGTCCAGCGGTCCTTGGCAGGAGCGAGGGTATCGAGGGGCGGGCGTTCGAAGATGGGCATAAAGATTCAAGACTTGAAGACACAAGAGGCAAGATCCCAGAAGTCGTCAGCCGGGAGGGTGGTGACGAATGGGGCGGGAGTGGAATTCGCGTGGATCGAAGGTGACGGGTTGGTCGTGGAGGTGGAAATCGCCGGGCAAGATCTGATCACCAGAGGGTTCTTCCCAGCGTTCGAGATCATTGGTATCCAGTTCGGGCGGAAACGAAGGACGGTGGGTGGTTTCCTCCCAGTCGCGGATTTTCCCAATGAGGGCGGTGGTAGCGGCGTGGGAATTTTCACCTGAAACCGGGCTGAGCGGCATGGCGGGCAGGCAGGTTTTCCGACCGAACCAAACGCCCCAAAGCGGGTTTTCCAAATGCCGGATGACGGTGGCGATGGTGTCCGCCGCGCCTTCGAAGGCGGCGATGAAGCGAGCTTCGTACAGGTAGGTGCGGTGGGTGATGACGGCGTTGGCACTGGCGCCGCCTGAGGCTTTGCGCGGGATGCTCATTTTATCGAAGGCACTGGCCTTGGCGTCATAGCCGCCGCCCACGGTGTGGAAGTCTGAGAGGCGCCCGACGAGTTGGCCGCTTTTCCGTGGCAGTCGATAGACGGTGAGGCGGAGAGCGGAAAAGGGAGCAAGTTTTTCCGCCTCGTCGTCGGCATACTTGTCGATGCCCGCAGCGGCGGCGACGAGGCCGATGAGGGCGCTCTTGGTGGGAAACGCCTCGGTTTCCCGCCGGGTGAAGCGGGAGGCGGAACCCCAGGACTGCATCGGGCCATCGAGCAGGATGGCGAAGGCGCGGGTCGTGGTGTTAGACATCGGCGGTGAGGAGTTTAGTGAGGAAACCTTCGAGTTTGTCCTCGGTGAGGAGGGATTCCGCAGCGGTCTCGATGCTCCAGAGGTCTTTGAGATCGGCGTGGTGCTGGAGCATTTCTTTGCGGGAGTTTACTGCGTAGCCGTTGTTGCTGGCCTTGATGGGTTTCTCGAAGGCGTTGATGAGCTGGAGTGGCTGGCCTTTTTCCTTACGGATGCCGAGGACTTCAATGGGCAGGGTGGCTCCATTCATCGAGTTCTGGCGGGCACCGGGGACGGCGGTGAGCACGGCGCGGATGAAGGCACTCAGCAGCGACTTGCGTTTTTCCTGCTCGGTGATGGGACCGAGGTGTTTGGCATCGAAAAGCAGATCCAGATTGATCGCGACGTAGCGGTAGTAGGTGGCGGAGTTGTATTCGAGCGTGCCGATCATGCCGGCTCCGGCATCTTCGGAATCGCCCTTGCGGTCATCGACAGCAGAGAAGAAGTCGATTTCGTTCGCCGTGGTGTGGGTGGAAAGGGCGTGGGAGAACATGGCTGCGCCCTCGACGTTGAGCGTGGCGTCGTTGGCAATCATTCGACCAAAAAGTGCGATGTCTGCGGCATCGAGGCGATCGACTTTCTTCACCGCCTGTTTGGCTTCTTTGCCTGCAACGACGGCGGCAGCTACCTGCTCGATTTCCGATGGAGATAAGAAAACAGCCGTGGTGACTTGATCGGGGTTTTTCTTGTCGATGGTGCTGAATGCTTCGCAAATTTCGGTGGCCTTCTTGGCGGCTTCCGCTGCATCAATACCAGCGGTTAAGAGTGCGTTGGTGAAGGGTTCAAGCAGGAAACGGCTACGGATTCCTTGGAAGGCATCTGGCGAAGAATCGCGTGCTTCGATGCGGGATGCGCGCTTCAAGGACTGGCTGGAAACGCGCGCCCGCTGGCTGCCGCCGAAGGTGGCAGATTTCGGGGAGCCGACGTC
>JANOQR010000299.1:0-15089 GCA_031414935.1 Luteolibacter sp. | reverse complement strand
ACCGGCAAGCGCGTGAAGGTGAACTACATCGACCAAACGCGGATGGTGCTCGATGGCACGGGTTCGCTGCTCGACGAAATTTCCGATGGCAACGAGAAGCTGATGTTCGGCAATCAGTCGCTCGGGGCGCGGAATTACCTGCGGCGTTTCCTCTTCGACGACAAGCGCATCAACGAGCGAGTCGATCTTCTATCCGGCGGCGAGCGGGCGCGGCTGATGTTGGCGAAAGTATTGAAAAACGGCGGCAACGTCATCGTGCTCGACGAGCCGACGAACGATCTGGATTTACCGTCGCTGCGGATGCTAGAAGAAGCACTCGCGGCGTTCGATGGCTCGGTGATCGTGGTTTCGCATGATCGCTATTTCCTCGATCGGATCTGCGACCAGATCATCGCCTTCGAGGACAACGGCATCGCCGTGCAGGCCGGGAACTACTCCTACTATCTCGAAAAGCGCCAAGCTCGCGAAGCCGCAGAACGAGCGCAGGCACAGGCGGCGGCGAGAGATGCAGCCGCCCGTCAAAAAGCTGCCACCACCGCTCCTGCCACGAAAAATGGCCGCAAGCTGACCTTCAAAGAGAAAGCGGAGTTAGAAGGCATGGAGACGGCGATTCTCGAAATCGAGCAAGAATCTGAGAGCCTCGAAGCACTGCTGCATGATCCAGATTTCCAGGCAAAACGCTTTGCCGAGATTCCTGAAATGGTAGAGAAGTTAGATGCCGCCAAGGCGAGAGTCGCAAAGCTCTACACGCGCTGGGAAGAGCTAGAGTCGATTCGCGAAGAGTGATCGTGGCGGTGGTTTTCAACCGCCAAGCCGCTTTCCGTGCCACTGCGGCTTGGATATTCTGCTCGAAGCCTTCTGCGTCAGCGGCATTTACGAATTTGATATCACAACTGGCTTGGCGGTTGAAAACCGCCGCCACCGAAATGTTCCCAGCCACCGCTAAGATTTTCTCCTTCTTCTGATTTCACCATCTCGCCAATGCAGGTCAGTGGCAGATCAGGAAACGGCCACGCAGCGATGAGCGCGGGGACTCGTTCCGCCTCGATGGAGAACAGTAATTCGTAGTCCTCCCCGTCTCCCAGAGCCTGCTCCGGGCTACAACCGGGCGTGAGCGGCAGAGAGGATGCGTCGATTCTAACTCCACAAGCAGACGCCGCCGCCATCCGTGTGAGATCTTTGCCGAGGCCGTCGGAGAGATCCATCATCGCGGTGGGTTTGAAATTTTCCACCAGCCACTCCGCCTCCTTCAATCGCGGAGTAAAACTGAGATGCTTGCCTTGGATCGAACCGCCCAGCAGACCTGTGACGAGCAATCGATCCCCCACTTGCGCGGTGGAGCGGAGCGTAAGTTCATCGCGTCGCACCGAGCCAGTCGCGGCGATAGAAATGACAGCCGCAGATCCAAGTGGAACGCTCGTTGTTTCTCCACCAGCAACCGTTCCATCGTATTTCTCCAAACAATCCGCAATGCCCCGATAGAGGTCTTCTACCCACTCGACAGCCGTGTCTGGCGATAGCGCGAGGGTGATAAGGAAATGCTCAGAACGCCCACCCATCGCCGCGAAGTCTGAAATCACGCGTGCCACGGCTTTCCATCCAACCGCGCGAGCAGGTGTTGCGGCCAGGAAATGCACGCCTTCGACGAGTGCGTCGGTTTTTAGTAACGCTGAGCGGTTAAAACCGTCCTCGATCACGGCGCAGTCGTCGCCCGGTCCGGCGAGTGGCCGCGAGTCGCGCGGAACGATTCCGACGAGCCGTTGGATCAAGGCATCTTCTCCGATGTCGCGTAGCGTTTTCAAAGTGATTCTGGTAATGAAATGATCTCGAAACGATCCAGCATTTGAATCAGCACGGTCACGCCATTGAAGCAAAAATGCACGGCCATCGGTGCCCAGATCGAGCCTGTTTTCTCGTAAATATAAACGAGCAGGCAGCCGAACACGAACAGCGGCAGCAGCGAAATCATGCTGCCGTGAGCCGCAGAAAAAACGAGCGCGGAGCAAACGCAGGCTGTCCCGGGACCGACAAATTTTTTCGCCACCGGATAGAGATAGCCTCGGAAAATAATTTCCTCACAGAACGGAGCAACGATCACAGCCGCGAGCGCCATCAGCCCGAGTACCAACGGATCGGCGGATTCTTGCAGCAGTTTCACGGAATCTTGCACCATCGGCACGCCGAGGGACTCGATCCATTGGAGATAGCCAACCGCTTGAAGACATTTGAAAAACATCTGGATCAGGATGAAGCCAGCCGGCCCGATCAGAAACGCCCACAGCCAGTTTTCCCAACGCAGACCCAGCCACTCGGCGGGCTTGATGCGATGAATCACGAACCCGGTGACCACGCCGACACAGACGAATTGGAACGCGATGGAAATGATCAACGCGCCCGCTAGGTTCTCGGGTTTTGGACTTTCTGCGGCACTCGCCCCACTCAGACCATTGTTGAAATAGAGTAGGAAAATGAAGCCGATGGCGAGGAGATCGAGCGGCTGGTAAAACCATGTTGGGACGTTTTGCCGAGGTGGTTCTTCTGTGATCAGCAGCTCTGGATCGTCAGACGCGGCGGCGGGTTTTAGTAAAATTTTCCGAATCCATGCGGCCACCGCGAAGATCCCGAGAGCCGCGCAAAAACTGGCGGTGATGGCAAACACGGTGGGATCGGACATTTCTTTGGGCGACAGCGAGAACCTGCGACGACGCCAGAGAGCTCGCCAGTGAAAAAACTCAAAATTTAGAAAACTCGATTGTTTAAGATTAATGAAAATCAACCACGGCTTGCTTTTTTAAAAATTCCCAAGAAGAGTCACGACTTATTTGAAATTTCATGGCCCGCCCACTTCACTCAGGAAACCCCTATCGCGCCGTTTTGCGGCGGGACTATCCTGAGCCATTCATCGCGCTGCTGGCGTTCATTTTGGGGATCTGGCTTTGGGATCATTACTTCGGCGTAACGACACAATACGCGCCCGGCACGGAGGAAGTGGCGTTGATAAAAATCGACCGAGACTTGCGGTTAGCAGACGCGATGGAGGCAGATCCGGCATGGCTGAGATGGGTGGCCGGGGTGGGAAAACCAGCTCAGACTCGCGAAAACGCGCTGGGAGTTTTTGAAAAACTTTCCATCGACAAGTCCATTTCCCTGCGAGGTCTGGAGGCATACGCGATCATCAAGGCGGAGCACGGGGGTCTGCCGCTGAGAGAGACTTTCGGGCAAGTGCTGCAGGGGCAGACGATCTCAGATTTCGAGGAAACGTCGCGAAGTTTGGCCAATCATCGCGGGACGTGGTGGCACGCACGAATGATCGAGTCTTGGGAGGAAAACGTCCGGCCCGGCACTTTCTGGCGACAGCCATTTGGCGAGGATTCCGCACAACTGCGGACGCGCGCAGTGGTGGCTGGCTCACTCGTTTGGGTGCCGGTGTTAGTGGGTTTGATTTTCATGCCGATGGCGATCATCCGGCTCCAGCGCGGACTGTGGACGAAGCGGAAAGGATACGGCGGCGCGTGGCCTCTATCGCTCGGGCTGGTCGTCTTCCTCGTGGCGACGCTGGCGTGGATCGGGTTCACGATGACTTTAGAATTCGGCATTTCCTCGCTGCCCGGACTTCATCCCGCAGTCGGGATTTTCTTGGACTCGGCGGCTAGAATGTTACCGGCCTTGATCGCGCTGGGCTTACTTTTCCGGCGGCCATCCCATGCGATTCGGGTGATGGGAATGGATAGGCACGTCTCGATTCCGCTGGTGCTCGGCACGTTCTCGCTGCTCGCGCTAGTGGATCAATGCCTGCGTTTCGCGTTCGGATACGGTGGCTCGAATGAGCCGGGAGGCAGCTTGAGCGCGGGCGATGCTGGACTGTGGGGATTGGCGTTTGCCGTGGTTTCCGCCTGTATTTTCGCCCCGCTGTCAGAGGAAATTGTTTACCGTGGGGTGTTGTTCCGTGCGGTGAGAAATCGGTTAGGTTCATTTGCCGCCGCATTATTATCATCTGCCGTTTTTGCGATCCTGCATTTCTACGATGGCTATGGCCTAATGAGCGTCGGAATCTTCGGGCTCGTCTGCGCGTTACTCTACTCATCCACTGGCTCGCTCATGGCGGTCATCGTCCTCCACATGCTCTACAATGCCTCGATCAAGGTGCCTCAGTGGATCGTCTATCACGCGCCTCTCGGCTGAAATTTTCGCTAAGTTATCGATCCGCTTGATTTCGCATAAAGTCAGCCACTTGGGCGAAAAATGGATCGAGAAACGCTCTTGCTTCAGGCGGAACTGAAGTTTCCTCCATCGCAACAGACATGAGTTCTAGCCAACGGTCGCGCTCTGCGATGCCGATTTTAAAGGTGATATGCCTCATCCTCAGTCGCGGATGCCCACGAGTTTCCAGATAGCGGCTCGATCCGCCGAGGCGAAATAAAAGAAAGTCTGCCAACCGCTCTTCCGCACCTGCCCAATCGCCGCTGGGATACATCGGCCCTATCAAATCATCCGTTTGGACTCGCTCATAGAAAGCCGCGACCATCCGACGTATTCCGTCTTCGCCACAAGCTTTCATCACTTCCGCTTCGTTCATCAGGCGCAGTCATTTCCGCTCGTCGCCCGGCGGGCAAGCATCGTTTTTGATTTGCGTCTCTCCCTATCAAAAAACTTGAAATCAAATCTGTACCAAGCATAGCCTCCCGCGCAAGTTTCCTAGCTTGCATCATCGTCACTGACATTTATGAGCGAGTCCCACGAACATCCCGCCTTCATCGCGCCAGATGCTGCCGATTTGGCACCGCTGTTTCCGGGCTATGATATTCAAAACCTCATCGCCACTGGCGGCATGGGTGCCGTCTATTTCGCCATCCAGAAATCGCTGGACCGCGAGGTTGCCCTGAAAATCCTGCCGATGGAGTTCAGCAATGACGCAGCATTCCGCGCGGGCTTCGAAGCCGAAGCCAAAGCGATGGCCCGCCTGAATCACCCCAATCTCATCGGGGTTTATGACTTCGGCGAAGCAGGAGGAATGCTCTACATCATCATGGAGTACGTCGCTGGCCACTCCGTCTATCACGCGGCCTACGGCAAAGCAATCGACCCGAAAGAAGTCATCCGTCTTGTCTCCGCTGTCTGTAACGGACTCACCCATGCCCACGATAACGGCATCATTCACCGCGACATCAAACCCTCTAACATCCTGCTCGATCTCAACGCAGAGCCCAAGATCGGAGACTTCGGACTGGCTCGGCCCATCGAGCGGAAAGTCGAGGAAGGCGAGGAAATTTTCGGGACTCCTCACTACACCGCACCCGAGGTGGTCAATGCGCCGCATTCTGTGGACAGCCGCGCAGATATTTTTTCCGTAGGCGTTCTGTTGTATGAACTCCTAACTGGAAGACTGCCCGATCCCGATCCACGCCCCGCATCCACCATGGTGCGTTGTGACATCCGTTTTGACGCAATCATCCGCAAAGCCACCCAACCCTTAGCCGCCGCCCGGTATTCGAGTGCCAGCGAGATCGCCAGAGACTTACAGGCGATTGCTCCCAGAGCCACCTCCTCAATCGGCCCCAAAGCTGGCCCACCAGGCTCCCGCAGCCCAGTCGGCGGCCCGCCGCGCCCGGCTGCCCCAGCTCGCAAATACGCGAAGTATCGGCCCAAGAAATCTTCGAATTCATCCCTGCTAGGTTTTCTGCTACTAGCTCTAGTCGCCGCATTCGCCGCATACTTTTATCACTTTAAAAACCCGCCGGCGGCAGTCACTCCTCCTCTCCATATGCCCGCTCCGAAGGACTCTGGGAAAACTTCCGCCTCAGACGACTCCACTGATTCCACCGCAAACAAAAGCGATTCTTCTGCGAATAGCATTACTCCTAACACCACATCTCTCGAACCCGCCCTTCCTCCAGAGGACACAGGTTCCGAATCTAACGTCCTAGAGCCTAAGTTCGATGTTCCTGCATTTTTCCTGAAGGCCCGGAAAGCCATGAAGGAAAAAGCCAAGCCCGCCATCTCCGCGCATCAAACCGGTTTAAAAGACAACTTCTTCGGCTTTGAAGAATCCCTCAAACGCGAGGCTAGAAAATTACCGCCTAGCAAAGATAACGTGGTCAAAGCAGTCGAACCAGCCATCGAAGCCATGCGAACAAATGGCGGAAAAATTCCTAAAAAACTCACATCCAAACTCGCCGCCACTCCCGAACTCGAAAAAATCCGCCTCGAGTTTTACCAACGACAGATCGGCGTAGATGACGCCCTCACACTAGCAATCACGAAACTCAGCTCGCAATACATCCTCGGCCTTGAAATGCAAATCGAGCGCCTCAAGTCAGACGACGACGAAGGCGCCATCAATCTCATCACCAAGGAAATCGCCAACACCAAAGACGACGAAGATTATTTCCCCAGCCTCATTCTCGATGCCTCGCCCGAGGCTGAGGAGTAGTTCAAAAATTTCCTCAAACATCGCACTCTTACACTAGCGGTGATGAGCATTCTGGATACCGTCCGGCGTGCCCAAAGTTGACAAGAAATCCCCGCCCCACCCGCTCCAGCCTGCCATCCTCCTTCGCGGCTGCCGCCAACACAACCTCCAGGGCTTCGACCTCGACATCCCCCTCGGCAAGCTAACCGTTGTCACCGGTCCATCCGGCTCAGGCAAATCCTCGCTCGCCTTTCACACACTCTACGCCGAGGGCCAACGCCGCTACGTCGAAACATTTTCCCCCTACGTTCGCCAGTTCTTCGACCGCATGGACAAGCCCGATGTCGATCACATCGACGGCATCCCGCCCGCCATCGCCATTGAGCAGAAAAACCATGTCCGTACCACCCGCTCCACCGTCGGCACCCTCACCGAGATCAACGACTACCTCAAGCTCCTCTTCGCCCGCCTCGCCATCGGCTACGACCCTAACACCGGCGAAACCATCCAGCCCGATTCCCCCGAATCCGCCGCCGCATGGGCCACAGAAAATCTAGCAGGCCAGCCGCTTCTCGTCACCTTCCCCATTTCCATCCCTGCCAATTCCAGCAGCGAAGACATCCTCCCTCACCTCAACGCACAAGGCTACCTCCGCATCCTGCTAGACGGGAAAATCATCCGCACCGACGAACCACGGACCGCGAAATTCATTTCGCCCGTCATCCAAGTCATCCAAGACCGCCTCACCCTTTCAAAATCCAACCACACTCGCCTCCTCGAAGCTCTAGAAACCGCCTTCACCCTCGGCAAAGGCCACGCCACCGTAGCTGGGACAATCTGTCCCAGCGGACAACCCAGCCCTTCAAAATCATTCTCCACCACCTGGACCAACCCCAAAACCGGCTTCACCCTCCGCAAGCCCACCGCCGCCCTCTTCTCCTTCAACTCCCCCCTCGGAGCCTGCCCGAAATGCCGTGGCTTTGGCCGCATCATCGGCATCGACCTCGATAAATCCGTCCCAGACAAAACCCTCTCCATCGCCCAAGGAGCCATCAAACCCTTCCAAGGCGAACGCGGCGACGAATGCCAACGCGACCTCGTTAGAAATTGCCGCGAGCGCGACATCGACACCAAGTGTCCCTTCGAAGACCTCTCCGAAGACGAACAACAATGGATCTACTACGGCGACCGTAAAACCGCCGACCTCACCTCTGACGAACTCGAAGAAATCTGGCAATCCGGCGGCTGGTATGGCGTCAAAGGCTTCTTCGACTGGCTGGAAACCAAAGCCTACAAGATGCAAGTCCGCATCTTCCTCAGCCGCTACCGCTCCTACACCACTTGCGACGCCTGCCGTGGCAAACGCCTCCAACCCGAGTCCCTCTGCTTCAAAGTCAGCGGAAAAAACCTCCCAGAAGTCTGGTCCCTCCCCATCGCCGACCTCCTCCCCTGGTTCTCTTTACTTCCCACCTCTCACCTCCCACTTCCCACTTCCATAGACCCTACCCTCCACCTCGTCCTCACCGAGATCACCTCCCGCCTCACCTACCTCGACCAAGTCGGACTCGGCTACCTCACACTCGACCGCCAAACCCGCACCCTCTCCGGCGGCGAAGTCGAGCGCGTCAACCTCACTACCTGCCTCGGCGCCTCACTAACAGGCACCCTTTTCGTCCTCGACGAACCCACCGTCGGCCTCCACCCCCGCGACATCGACCGCCTCATCGGTGTCATACACGGCCTCCGCGACAAAGGAAACACCCTCGTCGTCGTCGAGCACGAACAAGCCGTCATGCACGCCGCCGACCACCTCGTCGATCTCGGCCCCGGCGCTGGCTCCCAAGGCGGAACCCTCATCTATCAAGGAATAGTTCCTAGTTTTCAGTGTTCAGTTTTCAGCAAAGAAAAATCCAAGAGGGGCGCGGGCGGCTCGCCCGCATCCAGGTCCGCCTCTTCCCTGAAAACTGAAAGCTTCAAACTAGGAACTATACCCTGGCTCACCGGCCAAAAATCCATCCCTCTCCCCGCCACCCGCCGCACACCGGGAAAAAAACTCCTCTCCATCCGCGGAGCCACCCGCCACAACCTCAAAAAGTTAGACGTCGATCTCCCCATCGGCCTCTTCACCGTCCTCACCGGCGTTTCCGGCTCCGGGAAATCCACCTTTGCCCACGATGTCCTCTACCTCAACCTCGCCCGCAAACTCGGCCAGGAAGCCGATGGCGACGCCGCCCCCATCAAAGACCTCAAAGGCACCCAACACCTATCCGGCGTCGAACTCATCGACCAAACCGCCGTCGCCCGCACCCCACGTTCCACACCCGCCGTCTTCCTCGGCGCCTTCGATCCTATTCGCCAGCTCTTCGCCTGCACCCCAGAAGCCAAAGCCCGCAACCTCACCACCGGCTTCTTCTCCTTCAACTCCGGCGATGGCCGCTGCGACCGCTGCGCCGGCAACGGCTTCGAGAAAGTCGAAATGCAATTCCTCTCCGACCTCTACGTCACCTGCCCTGACTGCTCAGGAAAACGCTACAAATCCTCCACCCTCGACTTCCGCTATCAGGGAAAATCCATCGCCGACATCCTCGATCTCACCGTCACCGACGCCATCGCCTTCTATTCTAGCGATAAAAAAGTCTCACCCACCTTTCTCAAACGCCACGCCCAAATCACCAAGCTCCTCGCCCCCCTCGTTCAAGTCGGCCTCGGCTACCTCAAGCTCGGCCAGCCCCTCAACACCCTCTCCGGCGGCGAATCCCAACGCCTCAAACTCTGCCAACTCCTCACTGTAGCTGGGACTACCAGTCCCAGCTCGTGGAAGGGACAACCTGTCCCTTCAAAACTCCTCATCCTCGACGAACCCACCACCGGCCTCCACTTCACCGACATCCAAAATCTCCTCACCGTCTTCCAAAACCTCGTCAACTCCGGCCACACCCTCCTCGTCATCGAGCACAACCTCGACGTCATCAAATCCGCCGACTGGATTCTCGACCTCGGCCCCGAAGCCGGCCAACACGGCGGCCAGTTAGTCGCCCAAGGCCCACCCGAAAAAGTCGCCCAACTCGACACCCCCACCGCCCACTTCCTCAAACCCCTCGTAGCTGGGACTACCAGTCCCAGCCCCTCCCAAAAACCTCCCTCTTCATCCCAAATCTCAAATCTCAAATCTCAAATTTCCCTAAGAGGTGCCCGCCACCACAACCTCAAAAACATCTCCCTCGACATCCCGCGCGACCAACTCGTCGTCATCTCCGGCCTCTCCGGCTCCGGCAAATCCACCCTCGCCTTCGACATCCTCTTCGCCGAGGGCCAGCGCCGATTCCTCGACTCCATGTCCGCCTACGCCCGCCAATTCGCCGAGCAGCTAGAAAAACCCGAGATTGACCAACTCCAGGGACTCCCCCCCACCGTCGCCATCGAACAACGCGTTTCCCAAGGCGGCGGAAAATCCACCGTCGCCACCGTCACCGAAGTCTGGAATTTCGTCCGCCTCCTCTACTCCAAGCTCGGCACCCTCCATTGTCCCGATTGCCAAATCCCCGTCGAAAAACAATCTCTCGCCGCCATCGAGAACACCATCCTCGCCCACCTCAAAAAAGGCCCCGTCACTCTGCTCGCCCCACTCATTCGAGGAAAAAAAGGCTATCACAACGAGATCGCCGAGTGGGCACTCAAACAAGGATTCACCCGCCTCCTCGTCGATAAACAATTCCGCGACGCCGAGGGATTCACCCGCCTCGAACGCTTCAAAGAACACGATATCGACGTGGAAGTTGCTAGTTTTCAGTCTTCAGTTTTCAGCAAAGAAAAGCCCAAGAGGGGCACGGGCGGCTCGCCCGCATCCACCTCTTCCCTGAAAACTGAAAACTTGGACCTAGCAACCTCCCTCGCCCGCGCCCTAGAAATCGGAAAAGGCCTGGTCAAAATCTTCACCGCCGAGAAAAAATTCCACCTTCTCTCCACCCACTCCAGTTGCCCAAGCTGCAACCAATCCTTCGAAGAACTCGACCCCCGCCTCTTTTCCTTCAACTCCCCCCACGGCTGGTGCCAAGAATGCCGAGGCCATGGCCGCGTCCCCAAACGCCGCCAATACCTCGACACCACCCGCTTCGATTCCGTCCTAGCAGCCGAAATCGACGCCGACCGCGCCATCGACCGCCTCGACTCCACCGAACTCACCCTCTGCCCCGCCTGCCAAGGCTCCCGCCTCAACCCCACCGCCTCCGCCGTCAGATTGAGAGTTCCACTCCAAGAAGTGCTTAGTGAAAACAAGAAGCCCAAGAGGGGCGCGGGCGGCTCGCCCGCATCCAATCTACCTTCTTCTCTGATCACTGCTCACTGCTCACTAGGCACCCCCATTTCTTTCCTAAGCCAGCTCACCATCACCGCCGCCGCCCACCATTTCCAAAACCTCGCCTTCCCCGATCCCCGCTCATCCCTCATCGCCCGCGACATCCTTCCCGAGATCCGCCAACGCCTTGCCTTCCTCCAAGAAGTCGGCCTCGGCTACCTTCAGCTCGACCGCTCCGGCAACACCCTCTCCGGCGGCGAATCCCAACGCATCCGCCTCGCCGCCCAGCTCGGCTCCAACCTCCGCGGAGTCCTATACGTCCTCGACGAACCCACCATCGGCCTCCACCCCCGCGACAACGCCGCCCTCCTAAAAACCCTCATCAAACTCCGCGATCAAGGAAACTCCCTCATCATCGTCGAGCACGACGAAGACACCATCGCCGCCGCCGACCACCTCATCGACCTCGGTCCCGGCGCCGGTCGCCTCGGCGGAGAAATCGTCTATCAAGGAAAACCGCCGCAAGTTCCCAGTCTTCAGTCTTCAGCTTTCAGCAAAGAAAAAGAGAAGAAAAAGACCCAGCGCGAAGCCTCTTCCCTGAAAACTGAAAACTCCAAACTCGCAAACTCCCCAACCTACCGCGCCCTCTCCACCATCCTCTCTCATCCCCTCCGAGGCAGCCGCCGCCCCGTCCCGAAAAACCACCCATTTCTCACCCTCGCCGACTGCACCGCGAACAATCTCAAAAACGTCCAAGTCGCCATCCCCCTTAGCCGCCTCACCGTCCTCACCGGCATCTCCGGCTCCGGAAAATCCTCGCTCATGCACTCCTGCATCGCCGCACTTTTTCACAACGAAGCCAAGACCACCCGCACCAAGAAATCCAATCTCCCTTTCACCAAATCCAGCGGTGAAAAATCCATCAAAGCCTGCTACGAAGTCGATCAATCCCCCATCGGCAAGACCTCCCGCTCCTGCCCCGCCACCTACGTCAAAGTCTTCGACCACATCCGCGCCCTCTTCGCCCAAATGCCCGACGCTCGCATCCGTGGCTTCGACGCCTCCCGCTTCTCCTTCAACACCGACGGCGGCCGCTGCCCCGAGTGCAAAGGCAATGGCCGCGTAAAGTTAGAAATGGATTTCCTCCCCAGCACCTGGGTCCACTGCGACACCTGCGACGGCCAACGCTACAACCCAGCAACTTTAGAAATCACCTTCCGCCAGAAAAACATCGGCCAAGTCCTCGCCATGACCATCGACGAAGCCGCCGCCTTCTTCGAGTCCCAACCCCGCATCGCCCACCCGCTCAAACTTATGGCAGACACCGGCCTCGGCTACCTCCAGCTCGGCCAACCTTCACCCACCCTTTCCGGCGGCGAAGCCCAACGCATCAAACTCGTTTCCGAACTCACCAAAGGCCGTGGCACCAAAGCCACCCTCAACAACGCCGCCCTCACCCAGCGCAACCTCTATCTCATCGAGGAACCCACCGTCGGCCTCCACCTCGAAGACGTCCAACGCCTCATCGACGTCCTCCACCGCCTCGTCGATGAAGGCCACACCGTCATCGTCATCGAGCACCACATGGCCGTCGCCGCCGAAGCCGACTGGATCCTCGACCTCGGCCCCGAAGCTGGCGAAGCCGGCGGCCAAATCATCGCCCAAGGCCCGCCCGAAAAAATCGCCCAATCCAAAACCTCCCGCACCGCGCCGTTTTTGAAGGCTGCCCTGCGACTTTAAATTATATATTTTTGATGGGTTTTGTAGCAAATTGTAATTGATTGTAATCATTTTCATATACAACCCACTACATTCGCCTACAGATCTTTCTCCATGGACCCGATTTCAAACCCATTTTCTCCAGGGGCTGGAGCGCCTCCACCCGAACTCGTTGGACGTGAATCTATTCTGGAGCAATCAAGAGTTCTCTTGGGCCGGGTCCGGCAGAAGCGCCCAGAGAAAAGCATGCTCCTCACCGGGTTGCGTGGAGTAGGTAAGACTGTGTTACTCAACGAAATTGAGCGACTTGCCCAAGACTTGAAATACCGAACAATTTTCGTAGAAGCTCATGAGAACAAACATCTGGCATCACTTCTTGCCCCGCAACTTCGGAAGCTACTTTACGATTTGGATCGCATCGCCGGGGCGGGGCAGAAAGTGAAGCGCGGTCTGGCCGTCTTGCGCAGTTTTATTGGATCCATCAAATTGACTGTGGATGATACCACGTTTGGTCTGGATCTAGAGCCTGAAAAAGGCACGGCAGACAGCGGCGACCTTGAAACCGATCTCCCAGAGCTTTTCATGGCGATTGGTGAGGCGGCGGAGGATCGAGGTACCGCGGTAGTAATCTTGATCGACGAAATTCAGTATTTTAGCCAAACCGAGCTGAGTGCTTTGATCATGGCGATGCACAAAATCCAGCAGCGTCAGCTACCTTTTGTCTTAATCGGCGCGGGTTTACCTATCCTTCCTGGACTCGCTGGCGAATCAAAATCCTATGCGGAAAGGCTATTCAGTTTCCCGAATGTCGGCGCACTCGCGGAACCAGACGCCGCCAAGGCGCTTCAAGATCCAAGTCGAGCTGCTGGCATCTATTTTGAGGATGACGCCCTTGCCGAGATTTTTCGACTGACCCATGGCTACCCCTATTTCATCCAAGAATGGGGCTACCAATCTTGGAATCGAGCGACCGCCTCTCCCATCACCTATGATGTTGTAAAAGGCGCGTCTGCGACCGTTGTCTCCCGCTTAGATGAGAACTTCTTCCGCGTCCGTTTCGACCGCCTCACCCCTAGCGAAAAAAGGTTTCTTCGCGCGATGGCCGAAATGGGGCCGGGTGCTCACCGCACAGGTGACATCGCCGACATTTTAGGGGTGAAAGTGATGAGTCTGGGTCCTGTTCGTGCGAAGCTAATCAAAAAGGGAATGATCTACAGCCCGGCGCACGGCGACATGGATTTCACCGTTCCACTTTTTGACGAGTTCATGCTCCGGGCAATTCCCTCGATGGAGTGAATTTCAGATCAAAAACTACTACCACATCGACGTCCTCCAACGCCTCGTCGATCAAGGCCACGCCGTCGCTGTCATTGAGCATCACATAGCCGTCGCAGCCAAGACCTGAGAGGCCAGCGACCAAATCATCGCGCAATCCAAAACCTCCCGCACCGCGCCGTTTTTGAAAGTAGCGCTGCGCTTGTGATCTTCCCGCCAAACAGCCGCCGACTATCCTCACACCCACTCCGCGCACAGCAGCTCTGCCTGCATCAGAACCGTCTGCACCGCCTCTTCCTGCAAGTCCGGCGGGTAGCCGTATTTGTTCAGGATACGCTTCACCATCACCTTGATTTTCGCCCGCGCACTTTCGCGGAGCGTCCAGTCGATAGTCACGCTTTGCCGGACTTTTACGATGAGTTCAGCGGCGATGAGCTTGAGCTTGTCGTCGCCCATCGCCTGCTTGGCACTGTCACTGGTAGCCAGTGCATCGTAAAACGCCCACTCGTCCGGTGTCAGCCCCGTGCGGTTTCCAGATTGTTGCACTTCTTTCGCCAGCCGAATGAGTTCCTCGATCACCTCCATCGTCGAGATGGCGCGGTTGTGATAAGCATTCAGCGTTTTCTTCAGTTTCTCAGAGAAGACCTGGCTCTGCACCAGATTGTGTTTCGAGCGGATTTTCAGTTCATCCTTGAGTAACTTCGCCAAAAGCTCCGCAGCGACGTTCTTGTGCTTCAGGCCACGGACTTCAGCGAGGAAACGATCATCCAGAATCCCGATGTTCGGAGTCTTCAAGCCAGCGGCGGCAAAAACATCGATCACTTCGCCCTCGGCTGAGATCGCCTTGCTCACGAGCTGGCGGATCGCGGCGTCGATCTGCTCCGGGGATTTCCCGCTCTTGCCGCTCTGCTTGTTCAGCGCGGCTTGCAGGGCTTGGAAGAAACTCACATCATCGCGGATCTCCGTGGCTTCATCGCTGGCAGCACAGAGGGCGAAGGCGCGGGAAAGCTCCGTCACCACCTGCACCCAGCGTTTCTTGCCGTCTTCCTGTTCGAGGATGTGTTCTTGGCCGGCTGGGATGAGTTGCAGGCGTTCGGTCGGTGTGCCGCTGGTCCACTTGTCCCAGTTGAAGCCGTGCATGAGGTCGCAGGCGATGCCGTGTTTCTCCAGCATGACGGCGATGGCTTGGGCGGTGTCAAAGGTCGGGCTCCCCTGTCCGCCGCTCTCGGTGTAGGTGACGAGCGCCTTCTTGAGCTGGTCGGCGAGGCCGAGGTAATCCACCACCAGTCCGCCGGGTTTGTCACGGAAGACGCGGTTCACGCGGGCGATGGCCTGCATCAGGCCGTGGCCCTGCATCGGCTTGTCGGCATACATCGTGTGCAGGCAGGGCGC
>JANOQR010000298.1:0-9359 GCA_031414935.1 Luteolibacter sp. | reverse complement strand
CCCATTGCTCGCGCAGGGCGTTGTGTTCAGCCTTGAGGAGGTTGACGCGGGCGAAGGTTTTGGGCGGCGTGTTGTTCCAATCCAGAAGCTGGACGAGCCGTTCGCGTCCCAGGCGCTGCTGCCAGCGTTCGCAAAGCCAGGCGGGATGGGAGCAGCCCAGCGGGAGATCTCTGGCCTTGAGTTGCTGGAGGGAGAGTTCGGTGGCGGCGCGCTCACGGAGACAGCCGCGCAGAACCGCATTCACAAATCCGGCCTGCGACCCGCAACCCATCAGACGGACCAGCTCGACGGTCTCGTTGACGGCGGCGTGGTCGGGCAGCCCAAGGATGAGGAGTTGGCACAGTCCGACGCGTAAAATGTCGCGCGTTTCCGGGTCCACTTTGCCATCGCGCAGCTTGCTGATCCAGTGGTCTAACAATCTCCGATGCCGCAATACGCCGAAGAGGATGGCTTGGAGCAGGCCGCGATCTGCTGAAGAAAGTTTGCGCCGCTGGGCATGGCGCTCGATGAGGGTTTCTGCGTAGTCGTGGCCTTTTGCCCAAGCTCGTAAGGCGGAGACGGCAGCTTGGCGGACGTGAAAGTTTTTGGCGGGCATCGGGTAAGGAGAAGGCTGTCCGCGATCACGTAATGTCAAGATGCGGTTGGGTGGGTTATGGCTATTTCGCTGACAGGATAAATGACAGCAAAATTAAGCTGGTAGGCTCCGGGACCTCCCCCCCCGGAGCCAGCCACGCAGGCCTCAGGGCCTAAGCGGAAGTCTTTTCCACCGTTCGATGGATCGTTGAAATCTTAATCCTATCAGTTTTCCGAAAACTTGCGTGAGTAGAAGTTTTCCCTTAAATGTCCTGCATGGCATTGGCAATTTTAGACAACCGCATCTCACGGGATGAATATCTTCAAGGCGAACTGGCCTCGGAAATCCGTCACGAATACGTCGCTGGAAATGTCTATGCCATGTCTGGCGGGACGCTCAACCATCAGCGCATCGCCGGAAATTTCATCCGAATCGCCGGAAACCAGCTTGCCGGAAAACCCTGTTTCCCAACTGGCAGCGATTTCAAGCTCCAGGTGCCACTTGGCCGGAGCGAGGATGCTTTCTACTATCCCGACGGTATGATCATCTGTGTGCCTGTGCCGGGTGATGCGCTCTTCACCGACTCCCCGAGCGTGATTCTCGAAGTCCTCAGCCCGACCACTCGGCGCAATGATGAGGTCCAAAAATTTCGCGATTACCTCACGATTCCTAGCTTGGAAACTTACATTCTCGCGGAAACAGAATCATCCCTCCTCACCCTACATCGCCGGGATGGCACAGGCTTCCGGCGGGAAACCCTCTCTGGGCCGGACGCTGTCCTTGATCTCCCAGAGGTCGGCATCACTATTTCCTTAGCCGAACTCTATCAGGATATAAATTGATCGCCCTGAGCAGCCATAGACTCAGCGGGTGCTACGCTTGCAAGGATGCTTTCGTCGCGGCGATCAGTGGCTTGGTGAAATCACAGACCGCATGGGCGGCGGTAGCGGGGTAGAGTTCGACTTGTTTGACGATGGCCGAGCCGACGATGACGCCGTCGGCAGATTGTGCAACATCGGCGGCTTGTTGGGGAGTGGTGATGCCGAAGCCGACGCAGATGGGTGTGTCGGAGAGGGCGCGGATGGCGGCGACTTGGGCGGCGATGTTAGCGGAGGGTGCGCCGTGTGAGCCAGTGACGCCCGTGCGGGAAAGCAGATAAATAAATCCTTCCGAACTCTGGGCTAAAATTTTCACCCGTTCCGGTGGCGTGGTGGGTGCGATGAGGCGGATGTGTTTGAGGCCAGCACCGATGGCGAGATCTTTGTTGAGCGCGGCTTCGTCGGGCGGCAGGTCCAGCAACAGGATGCCATCAGCTCCGGCAGCAGCGGCGTCTTGATGGAATTTCTCAAAACCGTAAGTGAAAACAGGATTCAAGTAGGTGAACAGCACGATGGGAGTTTGGTGCGTTTCACGGAAACGGCGGATCAGCTCGATGACGCGGATGGTGGTCATGCCGGATTTCAAAGCACGTTCTGCGGCCATCTGGTTGACGATGCCATCGGCCAGTGGATCGGAAAACGGCAGGCCAAGCTCGATGATGTCAGCCCCGGCATCAGCGAGACCTTGGATGATTTCTAACGAGGTTTCAAAATTAGGATCACCCGCAGCGACGTAGGCAACGAAGGCTTTTTGCTGGGATTCGCGGAGACGGGCGAAGGTGGAATCGATACGGTTGAGCATTTGTAGTTAAAGGTTATTCGTTAAAAGTTATTTGAAAGAGGTGTTCAAGGAAGGAGAGGCAATCGCATTTCACAAATAACGAATAACCTCTAACTTTTAACTCTCTTCATCACCGCCTCGCCAACGCTTCGCAGGCTTTGATGTCGAGCTTGCCGGAGGCGAGGATGGGGATTTCGGCGACGGGGATGATTTGCTTGGGGCACCAGAGTGAGGAGAGGCCGTCGTCGAGGAGCTTGTAGCGGAGGTCGATGCATTCTTGTTCGAGCGCGGGGCCGGCGATGGTGGAAAGCAGAAGAATGGCTTCGCCTTTTTGCTCGTCTGGCACGCCGACGACGGCGATGCGGCGTTCGGTGTCGCCGTCGAGTTCGAGGACTTTGTTGATGGCGGCCTCAACGGTTTCGTGGGGGACCATTTCCCCGGCGATCTTGGAGAAACGTGAGATGCGGCCCTCGATGTAGAGGAAGCCATCGGCATCCACGCGGCCTACGTCGCCGGTGCGGAACCAGCCGTCGGTTAGGACTTCTGCGGTGCGCTTGGGGTCTTTTAGGTATCCGCCAAAGACGTTAGATCCCTTGAGCCAAATGATGCCTTGTTGGTTGATCGGGAGGTCTTTCTCGGTCGATGGATCGGTGATGCGGATCGCGATGCCGGGCAGCAGTTGGCCGACTGAACCGTTGCGTGAGGTGGGCAGGACGATGGAGTCGCGCTCGGGTTCCAGATCGGGTAAATTTACATTGGTGGCGGGCGAGGTCTCGGTGAGGCCGTAGCCTTCTTGTGGGCGAATCCCGAATTTTTCCTCGAAAGCGGTTGCCAAAGTTTGCGGAAGTTTCTCAGCACCGGTGACGACTAACCGCAGCGAGGCGAACTGTGCGGGATCGGTGCGCTTCATGTAGCCGCGCAGAAATGTCGGGGTTGCGAGGAAGATGTTGATCTGATGAAACGCGATGAGTTCTGCGAGACGTTTGGTTTCTAACGGGCTGGGATAGGTGACGAGGTTCACGCCTTGGATGACCGGATACCAGAGCGTGACGGTGCAGCCGAAAGAGTGAAATAGCGGCAGGCAGCCGAGGATGGTTGAGCCGGGCGCGAAACCCAGGCGGCTGCCGAATTGGCAGACGTTGGCTAACACGTTGCGGTGACTCAGGGCGACGCCCTTAGGCTCGCCAGATGAGCCAGAGGTGAATAACAGAATCGCTTCGTCATCGCCACGGCGTTTGTTCAGGCCGAGCAGGATGCCGAGCAAAGCGGTTGGTAGAATTTTTGAAATGATGGCCCAGGTGATGATTTTTTTCTTCAGCGTGGGCAGCACGCGCTCGATGAAAATGAGGTCGCGATTGGGTGGCCACGGGAATGAGGAAATTTTCCTAACAAATGGATCGGCGGTGATGAAGCGATCCACATCGGCCTGGCGGATGCAGGATTTGATCGCCTCTGGCCCAGCAGTGAAGTTGAGGTTTACAGGGATTTTTCCGGCGAACAGGACGGCGAGGTTGGCGATGAGTCCGCCCTTGCCGGGTGGCAGGACGATGGCGACGCGCAGCTTGTCGGTTTCCTCTTTGATGAACTTGGAAAGCACGATGGCGGCGGCGAGGACGTTGCCGTAGCTCATTTCTGAGTCGTCGGAACCATCGAGGATGCGTTGGCGCGATGCGTTTCGTTTCAGCCCTGCGAGCAGGGTCATGGCGAGCGAACTCTTGAACAGCGGGCGGGTGCTGTATGCTTCTTCGTTCGCCTCTAACACGGATTGCTGATAGGCCGCGACACTCGCATCCACGGCGGCGATGGGTTTACCGACGACCATCACGGCGAGCGGCAGTGATGAGCGGTGCTCAGTGGCGAGACAGGACTCGCGCGGGCAATCCACGGCGATGGGGACGATGGGCAGTCCGAAAGCGCAAAGAGTCGTTAGGTGGGCGGTGCAAATATGAATGGCGGTGCCTTTGCGCGTGGTCGCACGGCCTGGCACGAAGATCAGCACTCCGCCGTCGGCGAGGTAGGTTTTGAGTTGTTCGCCAGCGGCAGCGGGATCGGCATCCGCGGCGGAAAACATGGCACCTGAGCCTGATTTCTCGAGGTGGGTGCGGACTGCGTTGTCGTAGAGGGCGGTTTCTTCGACGAGCCAAGTAATTTTCCGAGCGGCGAAGAGTTTCTCGAAATGAAGGAGTAGCTCGAAATCGAGCCGACCGGGAATGACGAGGCTACCCGCGGTGGGAAGGCGTTCTTTGTGAAGGATTTGGATGGATGCGTAAGACATCTTGAAAATGGGGATGTGGATAGGCTCTAAGCCTCGGTCCGCAGGGATTTAGGCGGAGTTTCCCAAGCATCGCACGGCAAATTTCCGAAAATTCTCGGGTATCAACCGTCCGCAATCGCAGACAGAATCACGGCAACATCTTGGGCACCGTAATCACGAACTTAGTTTCGCTACCCGGCACGGAAGTGACGCTGATGTTTCCGCCGTGAGCTTCGATGGCGCGCTTCACGATGGAGAGGCCGAGGCCAGTGCCTTTGATTTCTTGCTGCGAGTGGTGTTTCTCGACGCGGAAGAAGCGGCGGAAAATATGCGGTAAGTCCGCACTGGGGATTCCGACGCCGTTGTCTGAGACCCAGATCCGAATGCTGTCTCGAACGGCCTCGCAGCCGACTTCCACTTTGAGGCCGCTGTATGGGTTTTGCTTCAGCGCGTTTTCCACGAGGTTGAAGAGTACTTGCGTCCAGTAAAAGCGGTCGCCCTGCATGACGAGATCGGGATCTGGCATGTTGACAGTCATCTCCGCTTGTTGGTTGCGGATGACGGACTCTAACCGCTCCAGGATGTCTTTGATGCAGGAGCGAAATTTAAACGGCTCCACTTTGAGCGCATTGGCCTCGCCGGACTCGAGCCGGGAAATGACGAGCATGTCCTCGACGATGCGCGAGATGCGGTCCGCGTGCTTGCGCATGATGGTGAGGAAACGCCGCGCCATCTCCGGCTCATGCAGCATGTCGTCGTCTAACAAATTTTCCAGATAGCCGTTGATAATCGCGAGCGGCGTACGGAGTTCGTGCGAGGCATTGGCAACGAAGTCTTTGCGGACTTGCTCAAGTTGGTGCTCGGCAGTCACGTCGCGGATGATGACTCGGGTGTTGGTCATGCCGTCGGTGGGATTGGCGAGTTGGGCGGCGTCGATGATCCACGCGTTGACACCACGGGTTTCGAGATCGCCGCGCGGTGAAGTCTGTTGGGGAAGGACGACGCGGGATTGGACAGGCTCGCCGGTATCGAGGCAACGGAGCAATGCTTCCGCCAGCCGGGGATCAAGGAAAGCTTCTCTAACGGGCCTGTTGAGGAGTTCGCGATTTCCAAACAACGCTCTAGCAGCTTCGTTGGCGAAGCGGATGTTCGCATCAGCATCCACCAGTAGGAAAGCGTCGCCGAGGGCGTTGAGCAGGCGGTTTCGCTCTTCGCGGGCTTGTTTGAGATCTTGTTCCAGACGGAGTTTCCAGGCATTGACTTCAGCTTCAGATTGCTTGCGGGTGCCGCGGTTTCGGTAAGCGAGGATGGCAAGTGCGGCGAGTGCCGAGACGGTGGCGAGGATGGAAACTTCGTTAATCATGCGTTCGCTTTCGCAACGCGATAGCCGACTCCACGCACGGTTTCAACCCACGAACCATGCTCGCCGAGTTTTTGTCTCAATCGCTTCATGTGAGTGTCCAGCGTGCGGCTGTGGGTGGCGTCGCTGTAACCCCAAACGGTGCGTAGCAAGTCGTTGCGGTCCTGCGGCTTGCCGGATCGCTCGCAGAGGAAAAGTAGCAGCTTGAACTCCGTGGCAGTGAGTTCCGTCGGTTGGTTGTCGAGATAGAACTTGAGCGAATTTTTATCAAAACGAAATGGACCGTAAGTGAAATCCACCGAGCCGGGAGGCGCTTCGGAGCGTTTGAGAATGGCCTGCACGCGGAGCATCAGCTCCTTGGGGCTGAAGGGCTTCGTGAGGTAATCGTCAGCTCCGGCTTCGAGTCCTTGGATGCGGTCCTCAGTCTGCGCCCGGGCTGTTAGCATGATGACGGGCGTGTTGATAGTGCGTGTATCGCGGCGTAGCTCGCGGAAAACGGAGTAGCCGTCGCGACCGGGGAGCATCAAATCTAGCAGGATGAGATCGGGGCGCTCACGCAATGCCATCTCGGTGCCTTCCACGCCATCGTGAGCTTTCAGGATTTCATAACCCGCCCGTTGGAGGTTAAAGCCGATCAAGTCGGCAATGTCGCGCTCGTCCTCGACAATCAAAATTCGGTGCATTTCGTGGACAAGCTAGAAGGTGCAGCGTCACCAGACGAACGCATCGCGTGTGACGATTTGGTCACAGAAGATCCTTGCCGATGTAGCTGCCAGCGGGCGTGGTGCGGGCGACGCCGATTTTTACGCCGGCTTCGATGGAAGTGTTGACGCCCGTGCGGACACCATCGCCGAGGATGGCTCCGAGTTTGAGGCGACCGGTGTCCACGGGTTTTCCTTGGATCATGGAAACGTGGTGGCGGCCATCGTGGCGATGGTTTTCTGTGCATGTTCCGGCACCAAGCGTGACGTGCGTGCCGATAATGGAATCGCCGACGTAACATTGCCGGGAGACATAGGTGTTATTGTAAATAATCGAGTTTTTCACCTCCGCGCCATTCCCGACGAAGCAGTTAGCGCCGATGCTGGTGGCTCCACGGATGTAGGCATTTGGCCCGATTTGGCTATTGGGGCCGATGATTACCGGGCCTTCGATGACCGTGCCGGGGAGAATGCGGGAGCCATTGGCGAGGCGGACGCAACCGCTGAGACTGGCCAATGAGCTGACTTCTCCGAGTAGCGAAGTTTCATCCATCAGCGCGAGGGCTTCTTCGTTCATTCGGAGCAGATCCCATGGGTAAAGGACGGCAAAACAATTCTCTTCGGTGACAATTTTATCGGAGCAGTTCTCCGGGCGATCCGCGCCTTTCCATGCCAGAACGTTGCCATTGCTATCGACGAGGCGAGCACTGAGCTGGTTGCTACCCAAGGCCATGAGCGAGTTCATATCGAGCCAGTTATCGATGGGGATTCGAAGGGTATGCTCGCCAGCATTCTCCGGCTCGACGATTTGCAAACCCGCTTGGCGCAGATCGGCGCAGAGCAATTCCTTCATCGGGATATTCGCGATCAAACAAGCTGCTAGCTCACGGTTGGAAGTGATTGGAGCACAGAGTTCTGGATTTCGTGGCGGTAAAAGAGTTGCTTGCATGGGCTTCAAAAAACTCGATCAGAATCTTCGCGGAGATACACGGAAATTATCCGAGTTTCGCGAAATTTCAGATGACGCGGTAAAGGCCCGCAGCCCGGAGCTGAAAACAGCCGATGTCAGCGAAGAGTGAACCGCACAGCCTATTTGAAATCCGAATGAAGCACCAGCAGGCGGAGTCATGGGGCGAGTCATGACACCAAAAACCTTGTCTAACCGCGTGCGTTATTTTTTGCTTTTGAAGCCCACTGAACCATCCGATATTTTTTTCAGCTTTTGTAGGTAAATAACTAGTTCGCCAAGAAACCAAAATGCCAAGCCCCGTTTACAAACGCTTTGATGTTTATTGGTGGGTCGCAAGCGACGGACCAGAACTCTGTCGCTACCGCACACGCCTCGCAGAAGACATTCAGCAGTTTAGCACTACCCACTTCCGAATCATCGCCCATCCGCTCAATTCTGCCCACGATGACATTGAGTTAATCTTACGCCAGATAGATGGCACTTGGGTAGTCAAGAGTGATTCGTTTGCTGACATCGCCGAGGACTACCCGATTACTTTCGCTTCGACAGATGAAGGGGCAGTATGGACGGACGCGCAGGATGATGAGATGATGGTCATTCAGGCCACTTTGTAGAGATTACTTTCCATGGCATTCCGTCTGACTACCTTCCGATACCTCAGCCCGCCGAAGCGCGGACAGGGACTTCGCGTTGGGACTACCCGCCGACCACCACGCGGCACGAAAGAGCGTGATTGGAAGACGGAGGGTTACTTTGACGTTTGGTTTCCTTTACTAGCACCCAGCGCGGCACTGCTGGCGCGGACTGAAATTGCCACCAAAGCTGACTACCGTAAGTTCTGTGAGCGTTACGAATGCGAGATTATGAAGCGGTCAGAGGCTCGCAGGGCCTTGGATCTGCTAGCTGCTATCGCGGCACGAACTCCCATCAGTATTGGGTGTTTTTGCGCAGACGAGACAGTTTGCCACCGCACTCATTTACGGAAGCTAATTAAGCGAAGAGCCAAGGAACTCAAGCTGCTCTGAACATCCACCTAGAATCCAAGAAGGAGAGTCGAGACACAGCAACCCCTACCAGCCGCCCTGTTTTCATGCTTCCCCGTATCTTTAACCTCAACCCCGTGTGCAACGCTCGCCCTTCTTTGTGACATAGAATTTCAAGCACATCACAAATCCACACATCAGGGAACGAATGCACATTAAGATCAATGAATCTGGACACCGGATGCCAGTGATGTGCAGCCCGGAAGAACTACTAAACGACGATGAAGCTAGCTGACACCCGACCCAGAGTTATTGACGAGTCAATTACTGAAATCCGCGCGATCAAACGCTTGATTTCTGAGCGCCACGGCAACGACATCGACCGTCTGATTGACGCCCTGATGCTCCAAGAGCGCTCAACAGGAATGAGTCTGGCAGAACCGGGCGATGCTGGGCAGCCCGCTACCCTGTTGCCTCATCAATCGAGCACGCCGAAAGATTCCTGACCGACCGGGATGCGAAAATTGGCTGCCTGAGAAACAAAGCCCGTTAAAATACAGGTTCGTATCGCAACGGTTTCACTCCGCGTTTTTCGCGTGCCACTCCGCATAAACCTTGGGAGAAATTTCCGACGGCTTGATTTCCGAGCGACCGCCCCAGAAGACGTTCGTGTAGGAAACAGGGATGCCGACGGCGGCGAGGTGGCGATCAATCGCGGCTTTGTGCTCTAACACGCGTGGCTTCTCGGTGCCGTGCATGACGCCCATGATGTTGACGTTGCCGAACTGCGGTCCGCCCTCGCGCCAGTAGGCGTGGGTCATGCAGAAATGGCGACCCACCTCGCCGCCAGCTTCTACT